>JBEBBO010000060.1:0-11977 GCA_041158345.1 Pseudomonadota bacterium
GGGGTAGACCATGACCGGGACATCAATGCCGCAAGGAACATCCTTGCCTTCGCTGTAACCCCGGGAAGGGGTGAGGGGGCGCACCCCGATGCTCGTGGAGGGGTACACCCCCTGAGGGAAGGAGCCTTGGCCCCTTCGCCGAAGGACTCCGGAGAAGCGAGAACCGAAAACCGACTTCCCCGATTCAGGGAAGGTCATGCGGCCGAGGATCACGACGATCCGAGGTTGTCATGACAAGGCCGGATTCCAAGCCTAAAATCGCCTGGATTCTTTGATGATCGCGCTGAAATGGTGGGTTCGCTCGATCCATTGGTAGATGATGGGCAATACGATCAGGGTCATGGGTGTTGAGGTAAATAACCCCCCAATCACGACAATGGCGAGCGGGCGTTGGACCTCCGACCCGGGGCCCGTGGCGAAGAGGAACGGAATCAGGCTCAGCATGGCGATGGTGGCGGTCATCATGACGGGGCGAAAGCGCTGGGTACAGCCCAGTTGAAGGGCGTCCGCAAAATCGCCGCGTTTGACGTGCTGGGCACGGATACTGGAGATCAGGACGACCCCATTGAGAACGGCGATGCCCCAGAGGGTAATGAAGCCCACGGAGGCCGGAACTGAGAGGTATTCCCCCGAGCTGAAGAGCGAGATGACACCGCCCATGGAGGCAAAGGGCAGTATCAGGATGATCAGGCTTGCCATTTTCAGGGAGTCGAAGAGAATGTAAAGGACGACAAAAATGGCGAGGATGGTCAGAGGAATGATGACCGCAAGTCGGGCACTGGCGCGTTCCATGTTCTCAAACTGGCCACCCCACTTGAGGTAATAGCCTTCGGGCAAAGTCACTTCCTTGGCCACTCGCTGTTGGAGTTCACTGACAAATCCCCCCAGATCACGGCCTCTGACATTGGCGCCAATGACGAAGCGTCGCTTGCCCATTTCGCGGCTGAT
This sequence comes from Pseudomonadota bacterium, assembly GCA_041158345.1. GTDB lineage: Bacteria > Pseudomonadota > Gammaproteobacteria > Methylococcales > Methylococcaceae > UBA6136. The sequence continues at coordinate 949 of JBEBBO010000060.1, forward strand.
TTGAGCAGGTCCATCGATGACCCGTATATCTGCAAGATCACCGAGGCGGACTATTGCGCCATTCGGCGATTCAAGAAGGATATCCTCGATGGTGGCGAGACTGTCGCGAAAGCGAAGGGGATAACGGACCTGAAGCGGGAAACGTCGCTCTCCCTCGTAGACGTCGGTTGCCGTGCGTCCTCCAATGGCTGTTTCGATGACATCATTGACGTCCGTGACATTGATGCCATAGCGGGCAATCGTATTTCGATTGATTTCAAGGGTGAGGTATTGCTGACCGCTGAGTCGCTCCATTCGAATGTCGGAAGCGCCCTCGACTTCTCCAACAATCGTGAGAACTCGACTGCCGATCTCCTTGAGAGTTGCAATGTCATCGCCAAAGATCTTGATGGCGACGTCTGAGCGTACACCCGTCACCATTTCAGCCACCCGGGCTGCAATGGGTTGAGACATCACGACCTGAACCCCAGGAAGCGTGGCGAGCTTTTCTCGGATTTTCTCGGTGATCGTCGTTTGGTCCCATCCTTCGGGCATCTTGTCCTTGGACACCAGGCTGGCAATCGGACTGGATTCATTCTCAGGCTGAGGGTCCGTCGGGTTTTCGCTCCGTCCCAGTTGCGAAACCACCTTGTCGATTCCGGGCACCTCTTTCACCAGGCGCATGGCCTCCGTCTCCAGCTTCAAGGATTCAGCAAGGGACATGTTGGGTGGCCGAATGATCCCGGTCACGAGGCTACCCTCTCTCATCTCCGGCATGAAGGTGCTGCCCAAAAACGGCAAAAGCCCCAAGGTTGCAACGATGGAAAGGCCTGCTACCAGGATCACCGGGCGCGGATGCAAGAGCGCCTGATGCAAGGCTTTTTCATACCCCAGACGAATCCTTCTCAGCAGTTCATTTTCCTTCTCCTCGCGGCCATCGAGAATAAAGCTACAGAGGACAGGGGAGAGCACGAGCGAGATGATCAGCGATGCAAAGAGGGCGATGGCAATCGTATAGGCCAGCGGCGAGAACAGTTTTCCCTCGATGCCCTGAAGGGTCATGAGCGGAAGGAAGACCAGGCAAATGATCCCGACACCGAAGACCACCGGCGTCCCGACTTCCTTGACGGCGCGGAAAATGGTCTCCCCTCGCACCCGGTTCGGCGCGCCTTTTTTTCCGCTTAAACGGGCAAAAGCATGTTCAACAACCACGACCGATCCATCCACCATCATGCCGATGGCAATCGCAAGACCGCCCAGCGACATCAGGTTGGCCGAGATGCCGAGGAGGTTCATAACGATGAATGTCAAAAGGGGGGTCAAAACCAAGGTGGCAATCACCACCAGACTGGATCGAAGGTCGCCTAGAAAGAAAAACAGGACCAAAACCACCAGGAAACTCCCCTCCATCAGTACTTTGGTCACCGTGCCGATTGCCGCATCCACCAGCTCGGAACGATCATAGAAGGGAACGATCTTGAGTCCCCCCGGAACGAGCCCTTGCTGGTTGATTTCCTCGACGCGGCGTTTGATTTCTGTGACGATCTTTTTGGCATTGCCGCCGCGAAACATCATGACGATGCCGCCCACCGATTCGGTGGTGCCGTCCTTGATCACGGCTCCCGATCTGACGGCCGTCCCCAATTGAACCCGAGCAATGTCATGGATATGAACCGGTATGCCATCCACCTCCTTGAGAACCACGCTCTCGATATCGTCGACGTCCTTGAAAAGACCAACGCCACGAATCAGGTACTGCTCTTCGTAATGTGGAAGTTTGCCGCCGCCGCTATTGGCGTTATTTCGTGCCAAAGCGGTGTAGACATCGGCAAGGGTCAGATCGTAATGCCGGAGGCGATCGGGATTGGGTTCAACCTGATACTGTCGCTCGTACCCACCCAAGGAGTTGATTTCAGCGACACCCGGCACGCTCCGCAGTAGGGGTCTCACGACCCAGTCCTGAAGGGTTCTCCGTTCAGTTAGTTCTTCGACAGGCAGCGCATGGCCCGCTTCATGAGGCCCCTCAAGGGTGTACTGATAAACTTCCCCCAAGCCGGAGGAGACAGGCCCCAGGACCGGCGTCACTTGGGCTGGGAGCTTTGATCCGGCTTCAATCAGTCGCTCGATGACGAGCTGCCTTGCAAAGTAAATATCGGTTTCGTCACTGAAGACCAGCGTGATCTGACTCAGGGAGTCGCGGTTGGCGGATCGCATCTCCTGAAGTCCCGGAAGCCCCTGCATGGCAATTTCCAAAGGCACCGTAATGAAGCGTTCGACTTCCTCCGGTGAACGGCCCGGGGCCTCTGCCGCGATCTGAACCTGAATGTTAGTGACATCCGGAAAGGCATCGATGTTGAGGACCCGGAGTTCAGTCAGACCCTTTAGAGTGAGGGCCAGGGCGACCAGGAGGACAATCACCCGTCGATTGAGTGCGTAGCGAACGAGCGATTCGATCATCGGGCTAGTGGCTCTGTGATTGAATTCGGACGCTGTTGAGCTGGAAACTCCCCTTCGCGACGACCTTTTCTCCGGCACTCAGACCCGAGATGACCCGGCGTTTGCCATCGACCTCATCGCCGAGGCTGACACCCCTGAGGCTATAACGATTTGGCGCAATCTCTACAAAGACGTAGTCCTGATTCTGGTCCCGAACGACCGCGCTGGCGGCGACTGTCAGGACAGGAGGCGAAGGTTGCTGAATGGAGATGCTGGCCAACATTTCCGGCTTCAAGCGAAAGCCAGGATTGGGGAGAACAATCCGAATTTTGATGGTCCGAGAGTCGGGATCGACGGTGCCGGCAATGAAGCTCAAGGTGCCCTTGAGTTTGAGGTGGGCCAGGGCAGGGATGTCGATGTCGGCCGGTGCGTTGAGTTCAAGCGCCGTTGCCGCTTTTTCAGGGACTTCGGCGACGACCCAAACCTCGGAGAGGTCCGCCACCACAAAAAGCTCATCGGAGATCTCAACAATCTGTCCCACGGAGATATGCCGGGCAATAACGCTCCCATTGATCGTGGCTGTGATCGGGATGTTGGAATTGACGCCCTTTTGACGCGACAGCTTTTGAAGATCGTCGGCGTGCATGCCCATGACCGCCAATTGGTCTGCCAAGGCGTTCAATTCGATCTCCTTTTCGGTGAGAACCGACTCTCGCTCCTTGAGGTTGAGAAGGCTGATAATGCCTTCTTCGTAGAGTTTTCTGGATCGCTCGACAAAGAGTCGCTTGAGTTCTACTTGAGATTTCGCCTTGAGGTAATTTGCCTGGGCATCGCTCAGTTGCGTACTGTGCATGAAAGCCAGAATCTGGCCTCGAGTGACTTCCTGACCGACATTGGCACGAACCTCAAGCACTCGACCACTGATGCTGGGGCCAATTTTGGCCAGATGATTTTCATTGACAGAGACACGGCCTGAAGCCCTGAGGGAGTCTTGAAGGACCGATTCGGTGATGGTTTCAAGCGCGATCGTATTTTGAAGTGCGGCAGGGGCATCTACCGTGATTTCGGCAGAGAAAGCCCGGCTTGATAGCGCGAACAGAATGAGAAGGCGATGGCAAAATCGGTGCGCTAAACTTGAAAGCGTGGGGTAAGGGTGCAAGCGAACTCCTGTCTTCTCGCGCGGTCACCTGACTTCACAGTGTCGGTGCCAGGGGTCTATCTAAAAATACGCGCTAGGTCCGATGTTACCCCAAGAATGGCAGAAAGGGGTTACATTTTCAGAGTTCCAGGGAGGCAGCTCCAATATGCTAAGGTTTTAGCCGCTGATTCTAAGGGACGTGTCGGGGTTTAAAGCAGAGGTGTTTAAGTTGTCGAAGAGTGAAGGCGTGTCGTCACTCATTGTCGGTTGTGCGCTGGTCCTCTCAGGGTGCACGGCTCTCTTTGAGCCGCCGCTTCCAGACGATCGATATCGGTTGGCCTGTGGTCAGCAATGCCTCACCAACGGAGAGGATTGCAGCCATTTTTTTGCTTTGAAAAATGAAGAACGGCGACTCAGCTTCGAACAAGCCAAGTCGAACTACTGGCTCTGCACGCGGCGGTATGCGGATTCTCGTTCCGAGAGCCCCAATCCCTGTATCGCCCCGGGCCCCCAACCTGAGGCCTACGATCACTGTGGTGACGATCTTGGCAAATGTCTAAGCGCGTGCCCAGTTACCTTGGAGGAGTTGCCAGGTCTCCACGGGGCCGGGAGTTCGAAAGCTATTGGATCTGCGCCCTCTGCAGGCTCCCCAGCAGAATCCGGAACCCTGGCGCCGGCTGAAGGTCTATCTGTTTTTAAGTGAGGATACGGCTATGGCGAAAACATCGTGGATCAAGCGGATCGCTCTTCTTCTGAGTTTCAGCGTGCCGGCGGCTAATGCCGTGAAAGCTGAACCGGTCAGCGTGGGCCAGAAGGCCCCTGATTTTGAGCTCAACACCGAACAGGGAAAGCCGTTTCGTCTTTCGTCGAGGTTAGGTGCGTGGACGGTGCTTTATTTCTATCCCAAGGCCGATACCCCCGGTTGCACCAAGCAAGCCTGCGCTTACCGGGATGCAATTCAGAAGATTCGGGATGAAAATGCAGAGGTCTTCGGAATTAGCACGGATAACGTCGCGGCCATCGAATCCTTCCACAAAAAGTATCGTTTGAGCTTCACCCTGCTTGCAGATGACACAGGTGCTGTCACCGAGTCCTATGGGGTGAAGATGCCCTTGGTGAATCTGGCCAAGCGCTGGACCTTCATTGTGGATCCCCAAGGCGTGATTCGAGACATCAACTCCGATGTCGATCCGGCTTCCGATGCAGCCACCGTTGCAGCAAGGATTCGAACGCTGAAACAGTGAGAGCGACTCGGGTTGGTCCTAGACCCGTTCGATGATGACGTCGTCCAGATACTGAAGAATTTCCTCACGGCGAATTCGAGCAACGTCCTGCCGTGCCGCATTTGCCGTGCCTGCTGCCGCAGCAAATCGCACTCGTGATTCAAGATCCCAACCTTGCATGACGCCATAGGCAAGCCCTGCGAGATAACAATCCCCGCAGCCAACAGGATTGACCTGTTGAATGGCGGGCGGCGTGACCTTTAGAGCCGGAAAACCGGCGAGTACGATCTCAACCGGGTTTTCCCCATCGGTGATATGGAGTTCCGGGACTTTTTGCCAGTCTGTCGACTCCAGATATTCGTCACGGTTGGGTTTGGCAAGAACGGGTGGCGTAGGGCCTGCCAGTCCCTGAACCAGACCTTCGCCGTGCGCATCAAACCAGCAGGGGATGCCGTGACGTAAGGCCAACGCCAGAAGCCTGGGATAGAGCGGCGCAACCTCGGGTGTGGGCACCGATCCACTGATAATCATCAGGCCGATCTGAGGCGTCAGGAGTTCGTCTACGCGGTCGAAGAGTTCCTGGCATTCCTGCTCGGTGACCTTAAAGCCACTGGGAAGCAAGGTCGTTGGGTGGGCAAATTCACTTGGCGATGCCATGAAACCAACGCGCATGGGCGCCAGCGTCTCTACAAATGCTTCGGTAATCCCTTCCTCTTGCACCAGATCCTTCAGCCAAGCCCCGCTGTGGCCTCCAGCAAAGCCAGTGACCGTCACGGATTGTCCCAAACGCGAAAGGACCCGAGCGACATTCACGCCCTTGCCCTCGGCGTGCATCGTAAATCCGGGAACCCGGTTAATGACGCCAATTTCAATAGGCCCTTGGTGAACCAGGTTCAGAAGAGGATTCGAGTTGATGACAAGGATTTCTTTGGACATGATGGCTGGATGACAAGCTTGGGGCGAGGGATTTTAACCCGTGGCCGCGCGCCATGCTTTCCTCACAAGGCTGGATTCCAAAAAGGTATAGTTCTCCATTCTGGAGTTCACATAGGAGACATTGCCCCATGCACGTGACCCTCGTCCATGTCCACGTTAAGGAAGACTGCCTCGCAGCCTTCATAGAAGCGACCCAAGCGAACCATGAGGGCTCAATCAACGAGCCGGGTAACCTCCGCTTCGATATCCTGCAGGATCCCGAGAATCAGACGCATTTCATCCTCTACGAGGCGTATCGCAGCGAAGCGGATGCCCAAGAGCATAAGAAAACCTCCCACTATCTGACGTGGCGGGATACGGTGGCTGAGATGATGGCGCAGCCCCGACAGGGGGTTCCGATGCGAGCGCTATTCCCCCGATGATCACGTCCTTTTCAATCGGTTCGATTCCGAAGATTCTTTTTGGCGCTGGACGGGTCAAGGAACTGCCGAGTCTGGCGGCCCACTTCGGGCATCGACTGGTTTTGGTGACGGGGCAGCGCTCTTTCAGAGAGTCCGCCGCAGGGGAGGTTCTGGACCGGGCATTATCGGCACAGGGACTGTTTGTCCGAGTCGTCACTATTCCCGGTGAGCCCAGCCCTGATGAGGTGGATCTTCTGGTCCATGACTTGCGCAAGGATGCCTTTGATGTCGTGATTGGGATTGGTGGCGGTAGCGTTCTTGATGCCGCCAAGGCCATTGCAGGACTTCTGTCGGTTGAGTGTTCGGTCATGGACTATCTCGAAGGCGTTGGCCCCGAGAAGCCCTATCAGGGGCCCTCAACACCCTTTATCGCCGTTCCCACGACGGCAGGGACGGGGTCTGAAGCGACGCGCAACGCGGTGCTCACCCGTCAGGGCGTCAATGGATTCAAAAAGTCTTTTCGGGATGATGCGTTGATGGCGCGTTATGCCGTCGTCGATCCAGATTTGCTGGCGGGATGCCCCAAGCCCTTGATTGCAGCCAATGGCATGGATGCATTGACCCAATTGCTGGAGTCCTATGTTTCCCTTCGCGCCAACCCCATGACGGATGCTTTGGCACTCAGTGGGATCTCGGCGGTCGCGCGTGGCCTTCTTGCCTGGTTTCATGGCGAGGATGCGCCGCAAAGTCGATCCGAGATGGCCTATGCGGCGCTCCTGTCCGGCATCTGTCTTGCTCAAGCGGGCCTTGGATCCGTGCATGGATTGGCACAGCCGTTGGGTTCCTTTTTTCCTATCGGTCATGGGGTCGTTTGTGGAACCCTACTGGCAGAAGCCACGGCAGTGAACCTTGAGGCGATGGCACGCCGGGACCCTGAACATTCGCAACGCGCCAAATATGCGCATGCCGCTCGGATCTTTCTCGATCGGCCAAACCTTGAAGATGAATCGGCACTGGATGCGCTACTCGTCACGTTGCGTTCCATGACGCGGACGCTGGAACTTCCGAGGCTCAGCGCCTTGGGCGTGAAATGGGAAGATTTTGATCGGATCGTTGCTCACTCCCGAGGGTCTAGCATGCAGACCAATCCGGTCCGACTTGAAGATGCCGAAATCCGAACCATTCTGGAGCGGTGTTACTGATGCAAATCGCCGAATTCAAGTCCCTGATCTTGCGACTCAAACTTCCGATCCTTTCAGGCGTCCTGATCGGAACGAGCTACATCCCCTTTCCGCCGTGGGCCTCACTCTTCTGTTTTGTCCCACTCTGGATTTACTGGACGCAGCAGTCTCGGTTGTCGCAGATTCTTTGGGGGGGAGTTACTTCAGCCTTTGTCTTTACCCTGATCGGATTTAACTGGGTGACCTATACGCTCCATGAGTTTGCGCATCTGGATTGGTGGATTTCAATCATTGGCATGCTCCTCTTTGCGCTTCTCGCGCATCTTTTCGTACCGTTAGCGGGGACGGTTTGGTTTTATCTGACCCGCCGAATCGAGCGAAAGAGTTGGCATTCCCGCTGGATCATGGCTTTGGTGACGGTCCTGTCCCAATCCACTGTTCCGACGTTGTTTGACTGGAATTTTGGCTATGCATGGTTTGCATCCAGGGTTCCCATCTTTCATTGCGCAGAAGTCATTGGATTTGCTGGCCTGAGTGCCTTCACGGTCATGGCCGGTTTGATGAGTTGGGCTTACTGGGATGCTCGAAAACGACCCAGGGGCCGAAGGATATTGATCGCTGGACTCTCTCTCTTTCTGATCATGAACGGAGCCGGGGTCTGGCTGGCCTCAGACATCCCCCCGCCGGACAGCCTTCTGCGGGTTCTGATGGTGCAAGGCAACATCGGCAACTCTGAAAAGATGGCCGCGGAGCTCGGTAATGGCTATCAGGACGGGATTCTCAAGACCTACATGGATCTCACTGAAAAGGGCCTGAAGGATCAAGGAGGTCGTTCGATCGACTTTGCCATTTGGCCAGAAACCGCATTCCCCGACTTTCTCGGTAAGGACATCAGACCGAGTCCTCGTCGAAGCCTTCTGGAGTCTTTCCTGAAGTCACATCATCTGGCATTGGCGACGGGCGCGTACGGGTTTGATTTCGATTCCGGAAAGCTGACCAACTCGCTTTTTTTCATGGATCGGGACGGCAGTCTGGTGACCCCGCATTACAGCAAAACCATTTTGCTCGCCTTTGGGGAGTACCTGCCGGGAGAAGAGTGGTTCCCCGCGATCAGAGCATGGTTGCCGCCGATCGGGCAGTTTGCCCGGGGTCAAGGTCCCACCCGGCTGATCGAGTGGAATGGCTATCAAATCGGCGTTCAAATTTGCTACGAGAGTCTTTTCCCCGATTTCACTCGCCAGTGGGCGGATCTTGGCGCGCAATATCTGGTGAATGTGACCAACGATTCTTGGTATGGCACCTGGCAAGAACCGCGACAGCATCTCATGATGACCCTGGGTCGGGCTGTTGAGGTCAGGCGCCCTGTCATCAGGACGACCAATACGGGGATTTCAACGGTGGGTCTTGCGTCGGGTCAGGTGATGACCGAATCGCCGTTGCATGAGGCCTGGACGGGCATCTACGAAATCCCGTATCTCAAGCACCCTCAGCCGACGTTGTATCAGGAGACGTACTGGCTGATTCCCTTTCTGCTTTGGGCGGGCCTGGCTCAGTTAACCTGGGCAGGGTGGCGAAGTCACAAGAAGGTTTAAGCGAATCGCCTTAGCGATCACTGGGATATCTTCGCTCAAGATCATCAAGGAATCGGTTGATTTGCTTCATGCTGCCTTGAAAAACCTTGGGCGACTGTCCGGAAAGCCATTGTCCTGCCTTCTTCTGGCTCGAAGGCCAGACCATCAGACTACCCAGGATCAGAAGGGGGGTTCCAATAACGCCGGGTAGGGCAAGACCTAGCAAACCTGCAGTGATCAAAAGCCAACCCACATCTTTGGGGAGTTTTCGGATGCGATCAGCCGTTTCCTGATCGATTTGCATCAAAGCCAGTTGTTGCTCCAGCCGGTCCGAGTCAATTGCGTCTTCCGAAACGGCGGTGATTTCGTTTTTAGGACGCTTTGCAGCGTCCTTTGACGCGTTGGGTGTGAGGCGGCTCAGCGGTTTGCGTGGAGGAGATTTGGCCATTTCCTGATGATTCCGGGTTTTTCTCGGGCGGGGTTACGGCGCCGTATGGATCAAGCGGGGTCTACGACGCCCTCGGGTCAACTTTTTCTTGAGACCCCGGTCGACATTGGCCACCGCAAGATTCGCAATAATACCGGAGGTGATGCCGTTCAGAAGCCCCCCGAATGCCCCTGCAACACAGAGTAAATTGGGGACGAGCGCCTGACGGGTGCTCTTCTCGATATCGGGCAGATAGTCGCGAGAGAGTTGAATGAGATGTTCAAGCGTCGCGTACCGCCCCCCCTGAAGCACCATATCAGCATGGACCGGGCCATGGTCCAGCGATTGCAGCGCAACCGTGATATGGGCGTGCGTTGCGAGTGCGTTTGCTGTGTCGCCTCTGCAGGCCAGAAGGCTTTTGACACCGCGACTCTTCAAGCCCTCCAGGAAACGCGTTTTCCCCTCAAGGTCAAGTTCGCCGCCGAAGAGGCTGATCCCCAGAAGCCGCGCTTTTTTCTCAACGTCTTGATCCTTGGCAGAGGACATCAAGAACACATCGATACCTTGATTCTTCAGGTCAGCAAGAGTCTCCCTGACTTCGGGCGACTCACCTTCCTTAAAATGGAATTCAGCGATGGCTTGACCATCAATTTCCACCTGAATGGGGCTCAGGTGGGCGTTCTGTTCTACATGCAGAATGACACGATGGTGGCCTTGTTCGATCTCAATCAATTCGGGCTCAAGTCGGACCAGGTCCGGTTGCCTGACGGCCAAACCCAGTTCAGCTGCGGCTTTCTGCAAGGCATTGGCACGGGCATCGCCAAGGTAAAGGGCAGCACCCGCAACCGTTTGCAGAAGGGCCTCATGGTGTTTGAGGTGGGACCGAATCTCCTTCAGTTCGGTTCCTGGCGCATACAGCCTTGCATCATCGCCATCCAGCACCAGGAACTGGGCTTCAGAAAGACGGAGGAGGGCGCTGGGATGCTGCGTGACGACACCGAATGCCAGCGCTTCGCGGATGTGTTGAAGTGTCACTAACGGGATCGCGAGATAGGGGCCGCTGACCCAATCCTGATGCAAAATCGCGCCAACGGTGATGAGACTTCCCGCCATCCAGCCGACACCTGCGGTAGCCAGCGTGGGCAAAGCGGTCTTGTCACCTAAGGCTTCAGCCTTATGGGTCAGGCTCTTCTCCATCGGAATCAGCGTGGCTGTGCGGCTGATTTCCTCGGCAATCCGTGCGGCTCGCGTATCGATCCCGGCGCGGGTGACACGAAACTCAATCGGCCCGTTGAGAATCCGGCTTCCTGCATAGACTTCCTGAGGAGCGAACTTTCGAACGGGATGGGGTGCGCCTGTAATCAGGGACTCATCAACAAGGGCGGTCCCCAGAAGCACTTCGCCATCCGCGGGGATGATCTCACCGGCCAGAACCCGCAAACGATCCCCTGCGCGGATCGCATCCGGGCTCGTGAGACGTTCCAGTCCGTTATCGCCAATGTTTCGAATCTGCATCAGGGAAGGCAGGGTCTCCTGCAGCGTTTCCTCGGTTTCAAGCGCCAGTTGGTTCCGCCAGCGTCGTTGCCAGTAGCGAAGAGACCAGTCGGTGAGCGCGAACGCCAAGACTTGGCCGGTAACGATCGAGCAGGTGAGGAGGGCCGTGTGGAATAGGGGAACGCCAACTTTTCCTCGGGTCAGCTGTGAAGCAGCATCTTTGACGATAGGAAAATTGGTTGC
>JBEBBO010000061.1:0-4755 GCA_041158345.1 Pseudomonadota bacterium
GGCCAGGAACGCCTGGTCGAAAGGATGCTGGTTGCGCTGCTCGCAGACGGCCATATTCTGGTCGAAGGGGCTCCCGGTTTGGCAAAGACCCGGGCCATCAACGTCCTGAGTCAGGGGATCGAAGGCGATTTTCATCGCATTCAGTTCACGCCCGATTTATTGCCCGCAGATCTCACGGGAACCGAAATTTATCGGCCTCAACAAGGCTCTTTCGAATTCCAGCGTGGGCCTCTTTTCCATAATTTGGTTCTGGCCGATGAGATCAACCGCTCACCGGCCAAGGTTCAGTCGGCCCTGCTGGAAGCCATGGCAGAGCGGCAGGTGACGGTCGGTCGGGTCACTTACCCGTTGCCGGAACTCTTTTTGGTCATGGCGACCCAAAACCCGATCGAACAGGAAGGCACCTATCCGCTTCCGGAAGCGCAGCTTGATCGCTTCATGCTCTTCATCAAGATCGGTTATCCCGAGCCGCAGCATGAAAGGACGATCCTTAATCTGGTGCGAGATGAGGCCCGGGGAATCCGCTCCCCGGCCAAGGCGGAGTTTCAGAAGATCTCCCAGGCCACGCTGTTTGAGGCGCGCCAGGAAGCATTGAATCTGTATCTGGCCGAGACCCTGGAAGAATATCTTTTGCAGGTCATCCTCGCGACCCGAAACCCCGGGGCCTATGATCCCCGGTTGGCCCGTTGGGTGCAGTTTGGTGCGAGCCCCCGAGCGACGATCGCCCTCGATCGCTGTGCCCGCGCGCGGGCCTGGCTCCACGGTCGAGATTTCGTCCTGCCGGAAGATATCCAGATCATTGCACCCGATGTGCTCCGGCACCGCCTGATCCTGAGCTATGAGGCCGAAGCCGATGGGGTCGACGCCGATCATGTCATTACTGAACTGTTGCGCCGTGTTGGCGTGCCTTAAACCGGTCATCACCTGAGAATTTGCATGCAAGCCTATCAACGCGCTTTCATTGAGTACGCCATCGCCTGCGGTGTGCTTCGTTTTGGGGATTTCACCCTGAAATCAGGTCGCAAAAGCCCCTATTTTTTCAATACGGGCCTGTTTGATTCCGGGGAGCGGTTGGGGCGCCTCGGTGAGTTCTACGCTGAAGCCCTGATCGCGACCGCACAAAAGCCGGACATCCTGTATGGACCGGCCTATAAGGGCATCCCTTTGGCCTGTGCGACCTCGATTGCCCTGTCCCGGATGACGGGATCCCCGGTGCCGTTTGCCTTCAATCGGAAGGAGGCCAAGGATCACGGCGAAGGCGGGATGATCGTCGGCACGGCGCTCAAAGGCGATGTCCTCATTCTCGATGATGTCATTACCGCCGGAACCTCGGTGCGTGAGTCGGTCGAGATCATTCGGGCGGCGGGCGCGCGTCCGAGTGGCGTCCTCATTGCGCTCGATCGTGAGGAAAAAGGTCAAGGGGACCGGACGGCGGTCGAAGAGGTCGCCCACGTCTTTGATCTTCGTGTGACCAGCATCGTGGGGCTAGGCCATGTGATGGCCTATCTGGAGGAAACCGGTCGAAGCGCGGAGCTTTCGGCGATCCGCGCGTACCGGGACGCGTCTAATCGGGGCTAGATCCAGGCTGAAACGGAGCCGATCTTGGAAGGCATCAACAGGGTGCCGATGCCGCGATCGGTCAGGAGCTCCAAAAGCACGGCATGCTCGATACGACCATCAATGATGTGAACGCTCTTGACGCCGCCGCGGAGGGCGTCTGTGGCGCATCCGACTTTCGGGATCATCCCACCACTGATGGTCCCATCGGCAATCAGTTCATCGACTTCAGCGAGCGAAAGGCCCGTCAACAGTGAGCCGTTCTTATCGAGAATCCCCTGCGTATTGGTCAATAAGAGCAGTTTCTCCGCCTGCAGCACCTCGGCGATCTTGCCGGCGACCAGATCGGCATTGATGTTGTAGGAGAATCCGTCCTCGCCGACACCGATTGGCGCGATGACGGGAATGAAATCGCTGGCCACCAAGGTGTGAACGATCGCGGGATCAATGCTTCGGACTTTGCCCACATGGCCAAGATCAATGATTTCCGGTTCATCGGTTTCCGGTGAACGCTGGGTCATGTTGATCTTCTCGGCGCGAACCAGATCACCGTCCTTACCGGTCAGGCCAACGGCGGCGCCGCCGTGCTGATTGATGAGATTCACGATTTCCTTGTTGACCAGGCCGCCGAGCACCATTTCGACGACATCCATGGTCTCGCTGTCGGTCACGCGCATGCCCTGGACAAAGTGGCTGGTTTTCCCGAGGCGTTCCAGTAACTGACCGATCTGGGGGCCGCCGCCGTGAACGATCACGGGATTGATGCCCACCAACTTCAGCAGGACGATGTCCCGCGCAAAGCTGTGTTTGAGGTGGTCATCCGTCATGGCGTTGCCGCCGTACTTGACGACCAGCGTTTTGCCCTTGAACCGTCGGATGTAGGGAAGTGCCTCGATCAGGACGTGAGCGATCTGGGCAGCGGATTCGTTCTCAAGATTCGGTTGGGTATGCACGTTCTCAATCTTCAAAGGGGGAGGATGCGAATGACACGTCTTACTGGCGGCCGGTATGCCCGAAGCCGCCGGCACCGCGCTGACTTTCGGTGAATTCGTTGACGATCTCAAAGTGAACTTGCGCCACCGGGACGAAAACCATCTGGGCGATGCGGTCACCCACAGCGATGTCAAAGGCCGATTGACTCCGGTTCCAAAGGGACACAAAAACTTGGCCTTGATAGTCCGAGTCGATGAGGCCGACCAGGTTCCCAAGGACGATGCCGTGCTTGTGACCGAGACCTGAGCGAGGAAGCAGGACGGCGGCCAGGGTAGGGTCTCCAATATGAATCGCAAGACCCGTGGGAATCAATTGGGTCTCCCCCGGCTGAAGGGTCAACGTGGTCTCAAGGCAGGCCCGAAGATCGAGGCCTGCAGAGCCATCCGTCGCGTATTCGGGCAAGGGGATGTCCTGACCCAGACGAGGATCAAGCAATTTGAGCTGAATGTTTTGCATGGTAATGATCGGCAATCAGTGAAATCAGGCGTTCGGCCAGGTGTCGTTTAGGGGCCTTGTCGAGCTGCTTTTGGCCATCGGCCCAGAGGACCAGGAGGGCGTTGTCGTCGACCTCGAAACCGAGGCCTTGACCGACTTGATTGGCGGCAATGAGGTCCAGGCTCTTGGTCATCAGCTTCTTTCGGGCGTTTGTTTCCAGCGCCTCTGTTTCGGCGGCAAACCCCACGGTGAAAGGCCGTTTGGGAAGAGCGGCAACCTCTGCCAGGATGTCAGGCGTTCGGTGAAGGTTCAAGGCCAAAATCTCGGACGACTTTTTGAGCTTTTCTGGTGCCGCTTCAGGCGCATAGTCGGCCACAGCGGCCGCCGCGATGAAGAGGTCAATCCGGTCGATCTCGCTCATGACGGCGTGATGCATCGCGGCTGCAGATTCGACGTCGATGCGGCGAGAGCCCTTCGGTGCGGTCAATCCTGTGGGGCCCGAAACCAAGGTGACCTCAGCCCCAGCCGCGAGGGCGGCCTCAGCGACGGCATAGCCCATTTTGCCGGAACTGCGATTGGTGAGGTAGCGCACGGGATCGATGGCTTCGCGGGTGGGGCCTGCCGTAATCAGGACGCGGACGCCGGATAAGGGGCCTGGCCTCTTCAAGTCGTCCAGCTGATCCGCGATGTCCTTGGGTTCCATCATGCGACCCGGACCGGTTTCGCCGCAGGCTTGGGCGCCTTCGAGAGGGCCAAAGAATCGGACCCCGCGGGATTTCAGGGTGGCGACATTGGCTTGGGTCGCCGAGTTCAGCCACATGGCTTGGTTCATGGCGGGGGCCAGAATCAGGGGCGCCGTTCGGGCCAGGCAGAGGGTGCTGAGAAGATCATTCGCCATGCCGGCGGCCAGGCGGGCCATGAAGTCCGCAGAGGCCGGTGCCACCACGATCTGGTCTGCCCAGCGGGCGAGGGCGATGTGGCTCATCGCAGACTCCGCCTCGGGATCCAGAAGGTGTTGGGAGACCGGATGGCCCGAAAGGGCTTGAAAGCTCAAGGGGGTCACGAATTCGCCGGCGGCGGGTGTCAGGACAACGCGAACGTCATAGCCCCGGGATTTGAGTTCCCGCACCAGCTCACAGGCCTTGTAGGCCGCGATGCCGCCGGTGACACCGAGCAGAATGTGTGGTCCGGAAAGAGTCGGCAAGGGGAGATCTTCCTTGAGGTTCGCGATAAGTCGGGATTATCGCAGGCGGCTCTGGGATCTGGCAAAAAAAAGGCCGGCATTTGAACTGCCGGCCTTTTCGGTTCTGAACGTTTAATCGATCAGTGGCTTACATCCACCTTCTTGCCCTTCGGCTGGCCGATGGACTTCAGGGTTTCGACAAACCAAGTGGTGTTGATGTCGAAGGGCTTGCCGCCCTTGATGCGCGGGAATTCAATGGCCCGAAGCACATTGTTTTGGTCTTCATCGTGACCGATGACGCCCGCTTCACGGCGCAGCGCACATTCGACCGCAAGATCGGTACAGGACTTGATCAAGCGAAGGTCATCGGCGTTGGCGGCTGCAGCGCGGCCAAAGTAACCTGATTTCTGAACCAGAACCTTTTCAGCGCCCAGCATTTCAGCAAACTGCTCGCCAAACCACTTGCCCGGGTTCACGGCATCCAGCTTGATGTGCCCGAACGCATCGCGCGGCACTTCCTGTCCCTTGGCCTGCATTTCTGCAACGATGGCTTCGACGCCGGCACCTTCAGAGATGAAGAGGTTCAC
>JBEBBO010000062.1:0-4998 GCA_041158345.1 Pseudomonadota bacterium
TGCACCCCGCGCCAACCGAACTTCATGAATGCTCGGATGTTGCGATGGTCCTGACCATCGGGATTGGGCAGAACATCCTCCCGATAGAACTTTCCAAACAGCTGTAGGGTCTCAAGCTCTGAGAGGCAATGTTGCGATGCGAAGCTGAAAATCTTGAGAGAACCGTTGTTGGTGCCAGGCTCGCTGACAACCTGATTCTCACCTTCCCCGTTAGAAAATCTTGAGGGCGTGAATCGATAAAACCGATCGATCAAATCAATGGTGTCTTCAAATTCGACCGGTAAGCCTGTCTTGACCCGATTCAAAAATTCACTGATGTCTCTGGCTGTACTCATGGCTCTATTTTTTGCGTGGTGGTGAAACAGGATGCTTAAGTTTAAGCAAGGGATCGACGACACCCCTCACCTTGTCCCTGAGGATCATCTGAGCCTTTTCATTGGGATGGATGGCATCGGGCTGCATCAGATCGGGGACATCACCAACGCCTTTGAGAAAGCCTTCGACGAAGACCACATCCAAGTCCTTGGCAATCTGAGCATAGGTGGCCTGGAATCGTTCAGCAAACTGCTGACCGAAATTCGGAGGCATCTGCATTCCCAGCAAAACAGGTATCGCACCCGCCTTTCGGCTGATCAAAATCATTTCACGGAGGTTTCGATCCATTTCAGAGAGACTAATCCCCCGAAGACCGTCATTGCCTCCCAACTCAATAATCACGACATCCGGGGTGTTCTTCTCAATCAGCCGAGGCAACCTCACAACACCGCCTGCCGTTGTATCACCCGAAACCCCCGCGTTAACAACCCGATTTCCGTCAGTCGCCACAGCCGCCTCAAGAAGCGCAACCCAGCCGTCCCCAAGGTTCGCCAAGCCATAGCCTGCACTGATACTGTCACCTAGAACCAGCAGTGTGGATGCCCGGGCCGGCAAAATAGTCAGTGACAAACAAGCGATTAAAAGCAATCTAATCATGAATAAACACAGCATTGAGGATCAAATCGGAAGCACTGACGTGGTCGCCGTACTCCGTAGTGTAGGCAAGGTTGTGCAAACACCAGAAGGCGACCTCACCATTCTGAAGGCTGTCAGCTTCCGGATCAAACAGGGGGAGACCATCGCCATCACGGGAGCTTCCGGATCTGGAAAGTCAACACTACTCGGCTTAATGGCTGGCCTTGATCTTCCCACCGAAGGCCAAATTCAGCTTTTCGGCAATGCACTCGAGCAACTCAGCGAAGATCGGAGGGCACGCCTTCGCGCGGGACGGGTGGGGTTCGTCTTTCAGTCTTTTCAACTGATCCCACATTTGAATGCCTTGGAAAATGTCATGCTACCCCTGGAACTCCAAGGGCATTCCAATTGCCTGAGCAGGGCGAAGGATTTGCTAAC
This sequence comes from Pseudomonadota bacterium, assembly GCA_041158345.1. Taxonomy (GTDB): domain Bacteria; phylum Pseudomonadota; class Gammaproteobacteria; order Methylococcales; family Methylococcaceae; genus UBA6136. Next base: position 1,390 of record JBEBBO010000062.1, read on the forward strand.
TCAAGTCGGACTGGGCGATCGGCTTCATCACTTTCCAAAACAGCTCTCCGGAGGAGAGCAACAACGAGTCGCTATCGCCCGCGCATTTTCAACACACCCCGAAATCCTTTTCGCGGATGAACCGACCGGCAATCTTGATGCACTGCGTGCAGCATCCATCGCAAATCTTCTCTTTGAAATGAACGCAGATCACCAGACCACTCTGGTTTTGGTGACGCATGACATGCGCTTAGCGTCTCGTTGCCTGAGACAGATTGAGTTGGACCAGGGCCGCATAGTCGAACCAGGAGAATCGGTCTAATGGGACTGTCTTCCGTCGCGTTGCGAATCTTTATGCGGGATCTTTTGAGCGGAAACCTCAAGATGCTCCTTGGCGCCCTGATCCTGGCCGTCACCGCAATCTCTACCACCGGCATTCTTGCCCATCGCCTGGACCGAACGGTCGGCGCAGAAGCTGGCGAAATTTTGGGCGCAGATCTCGTGATTCGTGGACGATCCGAAGTCTCCGCCAACATGAGATCGACCGCAGATCATTTAAGCCTCAAACACATCGAGTCCATCGAATTCAGCACCATGCTGATGCAAGGCGACCAAACTTTGCTCATTGGGGTCAAAGCGGTTGAAGCCGGATACCCACTTCGAGGGGCATTGACCACCGAAGATGGTCAGGGCTTGAGGACACAAGTAAAAGAGCAAATACCTGAATCTGGAGAGGCTTGGGCTGATTCGGCAATCTTGAGGCGGCTGGCCCTAGCGATCGGTGATCAGATTGCCGTGGGAGAAAAAAAACTAAAGATCACCCGAACGCTGATTCATGAGCCGGATCGGCGTGGTGACATGAACGGGCTATCACCCCGGCTTCTCATGAATCGTAACGATCTTGGAGCCACTAGAGTGCTTCAACCCGGAAGCCTGATTACGCACATTGAGCTTCTGAGTGGCGAATTGAGCGCCATTAAAGCGTACCGAACCATCATCAAGCCGGAACTAAAACCGGACCAGAAAATGAACGATCTTGAGGAGGATCGCCCAGAACTTGGAAAAACAATTCAAAAAACACGGCAGTTCATGAGCTTTCTGAGCCTCGCGGTCATTTTGTTGTCCGGTGTTGCCATCGCCTTAAGCACTCAGGATTACATCGGTCGGCATACAGGATTGGTCGCTCTCCTGCGCTGTCTCGGGACTTCAGACCAACGTATCGTGGGAATTCTGTTGGCACAGCTACTCACAATGGGCCTCCTCGGAAGTTGTATCGGGATCCTGATCGGCGACATCACCGAAACGGTTCTCATTGAGGCGCTCGGTGAACTCTTGCCGAGTCATATTGCTGAGCCGCGACTCAGCGCGTGGCTTTTTTCCATGGGATTTGGGATCGCGATGCTGATGCTCTTTGCATTTCCTATGATCCTTGATCTTCAAAGAATGCCCACTCAGGGCATACTCCAGAATCACACGATACCCTCCCCTCGGCGTCGCTACTTAATCTACTTGGCCGGACTCACTCTGATTGTTGGAAACCTTTTATGGCAGACCGGTAACATCAAGATGATGGCTAGCACTGTGGCCTTTGGCGCAGTTGCACTCGCGATATTGGCCCTTGGGGCTTACCTCATCCTCTTGATGCTTCGGCGATTTGCCGGACCTCTCCCATTTTCAATGCAGTTGGGTGTCCGTCGTCTCTTCAGATACCCCTCAAGAACACTCATCCAAATCATCGGATTCAGCCTCACCTTTGCTACCCTGACTTTGGTAACGACTCTCCGAGGTGACCTGATTGATGATTGGATGGCGCATTTACCGAGCAATGCCCCAAACTACTTTGTCATCAATCTTTTTGACCATGACCTTTCCAATTTTGAGGCCACAATTCAGGAGGTGGCTCCACAGCGCATTGATCTTTACCCTGTCGTTCGCGGTCGTCTGACGCGAATCAATGGTGAGGAGGCCCTCAAGATTGCAAGTAGGGACAGTCGAGCAGAAGGCTCAATTAACCGCGACCTTGCATTGACGTTTACGAAAGTTCTCCCGCCCGGTAATCGAATCGTGGCAGGCGTTTGGAACCTAAATGAAAACAGCGAGGATCTCTCGATCGAGGAGGGTCTAGCGAAGCGACTTGGTATCCAGATAGGCGACTCTCTTGAATTCAATATTCTGGGAGAGGTCATTAAAGCCCGTGTCGGCAGCGTGAGGAATCTCCATTGGGACCGCATGACACCCAATTTCTTTTTCATTCTTCCGCAACGGCTTTTAGAGGGCCAAGCGCGGACATGGATGACAAGCCTTTACATCGGAGAGCAAGCGCTCTCACTCGAACGGGTCCTGGTGGAGCGCTTTCCGTCGATTACGCTCATTGAGATTGGCCGCCTGGTCGAACAAATCCAGTTGATTGCCAACCAAATCAGCGCATCAATGCTCCCGCTGATTGGTCTCTGCCTGATTTCCGGGTTGTTTGCGGTAATGGCCGGAATCCATGCGTCCAGCCAGGAACGCGATCAAGAGGATCGACTGCTTCGAATCATTGGGGTCGAGAGTAAGCGGCGGCGTCTGACCAATGCGAGCGAATTCGTGGCTCTTGGCCTGATTTCAGGTCTTTATGGCGCGATTACCGCGGAAACCATACGCTGGGGGCTTTACGCCACCGTGCTAGAAATTCCATTTCAACTTCGCTCGGAAATTGTCTTGGGGATGCCGCTGATGAGCGCCCTTATCCTATTGATTGTGGGTCTCTGGGCCACGCGAAAAACGACTTGAAACTAATTGAGGTGAGTCAGCAAACTCTAAACCCACCTCAACAAGCAAAGGGATCAGGAGCCCGCTTTGACGTTAACTTTTGAAGTCCAGCCTGTCTTGCCCTGACAAGCGCCGTCGGTTACGGCCACTTTGACGAAAGGCAGAAGACCTACAACCTGCTCTTCTTCCACGGTAGCGTGGGAACCGCCAGGTGCCTGACAAATATTGAGATCGCTGTCTTCTTCAGCATCTGACGCACTGATCAATCCAGGAGTAGCCGTCAGATGTGAAAGTCCACCGTTCGGATTTTCCAGCGTGACAGACTGACCCAGACTGACGGCCGCCTTGACCTGAACCTTTCCTCCTTCACCGCCACCCGTCATGGCAATCGTAAGTGAACCAACAGCGATTGCCCCAATCAGAGCATACAGCGCCTTTGGGTTGGTCTTCAGTGTATTAATGATGCCAGCGACGGCATTGCTGTTATCTTCAGACATTGAAATTCTCCTCATTATTCCCAGGTTCGCCTTCTAGTGAACGAAGCCTTATTGTTAGATCCGGCCCCCACCAGATAGGCCGGTAATGTGCATTTTAAACAGAAATGGCCTCACAAAAGTTATTTGAGGTCAGGAAGCGCTATATACAGGGTCAAAACCTTTAGACTGCAGAGAATCTCGTTGTAAGTTCGAAAATCTGAACGATGTTGCAATCTATTCTATTCCTGCTGGTCATTGCTACCGTGATTTTCTTGCGGAGTAAGCTGCGGGATACGCCGCTGGCTCGCCTCAGTGCTACCCAACAATCGCTAATTGCCCTGGGCATTTTGGTGCTGCTTCTGCTCGCGCTCACCGGTAAACTTGGCTTGTTGATCCCCCTTTT
>JBEBBO010000063.1:0-19298 GCA_041158345.1 Pseudomonadota bacterium
TCAGAAAAAGACGAAGTCGCTCCTTGGGAAATTCTGCCCGGGCCGAAGCCAGCCGCTCCCGCGCTTCAGCGGTTCGACCAAGAACAATTAGCGCTGAGATGGCATTGAACCGGGCATCAAAGAGCATCGGACCCTCGTTGATCCGGTCAAACTCTCGGAGCGCCGCCTCGGTTCGCCCCTCTCGCGCATCAATCAGCGCCAACGAAAAAGCGGCTTGCGGTCGCCAGCGCTGGTCCGCCGACAAAAGTTCGAATTCCTTTCGCGCCTTCGCAAGATCGCCCAACTCCAACCAGACGGAAGCCAGAGCGAAACGGGCATCGTCATTACCCGGATCCTTGGAAACCACCTTGGTCAACTCACGCTCAGCCGCCGGATAATCACCGATCTTTGCCAGAAACTGGCCATAGATGAGACCCAGCCGCGGGTTCTTCGGATCCATGCGGTAGGCCTTTTCAAGAGCCGCTCGGCCCGCCTTAAGATCACCCGACTGCAAGAGCAGCTGCGCCTGAAGCATCAGTGCGCGGCTCCAGTTTGGGCGCATCGCGAGCGCCCGAGCGACCTCTTCCTGGGCAACCATCAGCGCGCCCTCCTCTGTCGCCAAGTAACCCGCGGCCAAATGAAGCTCGGGAACTTTGGGTAATCGGTCAACCAACTCGCGCATGATTTCGAGGCCGCGCTCACGCTCTTTTTCGGCATCGATCCAACGGACCAGCTCAATGAGTGTGTTTTCAAAGTCGGGATCCTTCAGCTCGATCAACCGCCGAATTTCATCAGCGGCCTCGCTGATTTCGTCATTCTTGACCCGGAGGATCAACGTCAGCCGGTGGGCAGAAATGCTTTGGGGATCCAGCTCCGCCCAAACTTCAGCAGCCTCAGTCGCTTTCTCCGGATTTTTGACATACACCGCCACCTGCGTTGCCCGCGCCGCCACTTGGGGATCGTGCGTCAAATGAAGTGCCCGCATGTAGTAATCCAGAGCGAGCTCATACTGCCCTCGCTGTCCGGCAACCTCTGCAGCCAGCATTAAGAAGACCGGGTCATTCTCATCGCTGGGGTCAGGCGCCCCCTGTGCCGCGGGCCCGAGACTTGGCGCTTCAGTTCCTGGCGCCCTGACACCGGCACAGCCGGTTGCCCAAAGGATTCCAGCCACCAACAGGGTCACTAAGGTTTTCAGCACGGGCGATGGGCCTCAAGAAGAAAGATGAGGAAGCGTTTCCCCGTTTGGACAGGGCGTTTTCGGAGCAGAATCGGGGGGCTTCGCGTAACAAACGACAGGGACCATACCCAGACGGCTCGCTATTCCCTAGAATTATATTCCGAAAGCATCACGCAGTGAGCCGAATGGCCATCATCACCCTGGGACTTAATCACAACACCGCCCCCGTTTCGGTCCGCGAACGCATTGCGTTCCCGGCCGAGGGGATGATTCACGCGTTGAAAAACCTTGCGTGCGTCCCGGCGGTCGAGGAAGCCGCCATTCTCTCGACCTGTAATCGAACCGAACTCTATTGCGGCCTGAGCAATCAGGATCCCGAGCCCCTGCTCGACTGGCTTGAACGGGAGCAACGTCTGAGGCGGGAAGACTTTCAACCCTTCCTTTACACCCACCGCGACAGCTCCACGATTCGTCACATGTTTCGTGTTGCCTCGGGTCTTGACTCCATGGTCTTGGGGGAACCCCAAATTCTTGGGCAAATGAAGTCTGCCTATCAGGTGGCAACTGAAGCCGGGACCCTCGGAAAAACCCTCGGCAAACTTTTTCAGCACACATTCAGCGCAGCCAAGAAAGTCAGGACGGATACCGCTATCGGCAGCAGCCCCGTGTCCGTGGCCTTCGCCGCGATTCGGCTGGCTCAGCGCATCTTTGAGGATCTGAGCGAGCAGACGGCGGTTCTGATCGGCGCAGGCGAAACTATCGAACTGACCGCGCGGCACCTCACGGAGAATCGGATCGGCGAGCTTATCATCGCCAACCGGACTTACGATCGAGCCCACCTGCTCGCACAACAGTTCAATGGCTTTGCCATTTCACTGCATGAATTGCCGCAGCATTTGGCGAAAGCCGACATCGTTGTGTCATCCACCGCAAGCCCGCTTCCCATTCTGGGCAAGGGGAGCGTTGAGAGCGCCATCAAGGCCCGCCGCCACAAGCCCATGTTCATGGTGGATCTCGCTGTTCCCCGGGACATTGAGCCCGAGGTGGAACAGATCAGAGATGTTTACCTCTACACCGTGGACGACCTTCGACACACCATCGAAGAGAGCCTTCGATCCCGTCAGGAGGCAGCCAAGCAGGCGGAGGAAATTATCGATGTTGAGGTTGCGCACTTTCTGAACTGGATGAGAGCGCAGGGGGCAACTGATACGATTCGAGAGCTCAGATCCCACGCTGACAGCATTCGCGAGGCCGCTCTGGAACGCGCCCTCAGAGGCCTTCGAGCCGGCCAATCGCCGGAAGAAAGCCTGACGTACTTGTCCCAACTGCTCACCAACAAATTCACCCATCTCCCCAGCACCCAGCTCCGACAAGCCGGCACCCACGAGCGAGAAGACCTGATAGCCGCTGCGCGAGAACTTTTCCAACTCAAGGATAACCACTGAATCCGTGAAAGACTCGATCCGGCAGAAACTCGAACAGCTCTCACAGCGTTTTGAGGAAATTACCGCCCTTTTGGCAGAACCTGAAACCCAGAACGACCAGGATCGCTTCCGCGCCCTGAGTAAAGAGTATGCCCAACTCAATCCGCTGGTCACGACGTTTCGGGACTATCACACCGCCACAGACGCCAAAACCTTTGCAGAGAGCCTGAACAGCGATCCTGACCCGGACGTCCGGGCCATGGCCGCTGAAGAAATCAAGGCCGCATCTGAAAACCTTGAGATCCTGGAGCAAAAACTGCAGGTCCTGCTCTTGCCCCGAGACCCCAACGACGAGCGTAACGTTTTTCTCGAAATTAGAGCGGGGACTGGCGGCGCTGAAGCCGCACTTTTCTCTGGCGACCTCTACAAGATGTACCTGCGCTATGCGGAGCAAAAGGGGTGGAAAACGGAGGCCATTTCAGAGAGCGAGGGCGAACAGGGCGGCTTCAAGGAAGTGATCGTCCGCATCAGCGGGCAAGATGTCTACTCGCAACTGAAGTTTGAGGCGGGGACTCATCGGGTGCAGCGTGTTCCTGAAACCGAGGCCCAAGGCCGGATCCATACCTCCGCCTGTACCATCGCAATTCTCGCAGAAGTCGAAGAAGTGGAGATCGACATCAATCCCGCGGATCTTCGCATTGACACCTACCGGGCGTCAGGCGCGGGCGGACAGCACGTCAACAAAACGGAATCTGCTATCCGAATCACACACATTCCGACCGGTGTCGTCGTAGAGTGTCAGGACGAACGATCGCAACACAAGAACCGCGCGCGCGCCATGTCCCTCCTGCAATCCCGAATTCTTTCTCAGAAACAGGAGGCACAATCGGCTGAGATCGCAGCCTCCCGAAAACTGCAGGTCGGAAGTGGGGATCGCTCCGAGAGAATTCGGACCTACAACTTTCCACAAGGCCGGCTCACGGACCACCGAATCAACCTGACCCTCTACCGGCTCGAATCCATTATGGAAGGCGATTTGGATCCCGTGATCGAACCCTTGCTGAGCGAACATCAAGCTGAACTCTTGGCGCAACTTGGCGAGGACTAAGAGCCATGGCGGCCAACGCCATTAAGGCGTTGATTGAAGAGGGCGTCCGGCTTCTTTCCGCTCAGAGCGAGCAGCCGAAGCTTGAGGCTGAAATCTTACTCAGCCACGTCACGGGTAAAAGTCGGACTCACTTTCGGGCATTTGCTGAAAGCGAGGTAACAGCAGCCGAAGCCCTCCTCTACCGGAGGCTTATCGAGCAGCGTCAATCCGGACAGCCCATCGCCTATCTCACCGGGACCCGCGAATTCTGGTCTTTAAACTTTGAAGTCACCTCGGACGTTCTGATTCCTCGCCCGGAAACCGAGCTTCTGGTTGAGATCGCACTTGAGTGGATTCGCATACTCCCTAAACCGAGGGTACTTGATCTGGGAACGGGCAGTGGCGCCATACCCATCAGCATTGCGAAAGAACGGCCTGACGCCGAACTGACCGCGGTCGAACTTTCCCCCAATGCATTGGCGCTTGCCAAAAATAACGCCATTCGCCTTGGAGCGCCGCGCATTCGTTTTCTGCTCGGTGATTGGCTGCAAGCACTGCCTAGCACCGAGCCGTTTGATCTCATCGTCAGCAACCCCCCCTATATTTCGGATCAGGACGGGCATCTCGAATCTGGCGATCTTCGCTACGAACCTCGCTCAGCACTGGCATCAGGACCCGAAGGACTGGACGCCATTCGAACCATTGCGCGCGAGGCGCGAGCCTTTATCAGGCCAGGCGGCGGATTGGCACTCGAACATGGCTTTCAGCAGGCGCCCGCCATCCACGCCATACTTGCCGATCAGGGCTATCACAGCATCGAAACCCGCACAGATCTCCAAAGACATCCTCGGGTCACCATGGCAAGATACGCCTAACGCGCAATGACAGGACTGCACATGGATCTCCCCCGCGACATGACGAACCAGCTGTTTCACCTCGCACAAACGAGGACTGGGGTACCTACCTATGGGCTTATTGGCGCCGTCAGCGGCACGCCCCGGGTCTGCTTTCCCCTCAACAAAGCCACCGAGGGCGAAGCTGCCGAACTGATGGCCCAGCTTCAAGCCGAAGGTTTGGCCCCTTTTGCCACCTTTGCCCTGGCTGAAGATCTTTCATCGCCGCCGCAACGACCCCAGAGCCTCGCGCTTCCCTCCCTGCCCCACTTGGTCGTTGGCAGCCGCATCAAGGGCGTACTGGAGATTGACGCCTATCTCGAAGGTCCTTTGGGGTGGTCAACCGTGGAACTCCGGCTGCCTGAGGTCTGAACACTTAGGAAAGCCGCTGATGCAGTGGGCTTTTGCGTGGGAAATGCGCTTTGAGAAACTCCATCTGGTCACTCAAGACGCGTCGACCTTGAAGGTAGACGTATTCCGCATGCGTCGGCATGAAGGGGATGGCCAATAGCTGCATACCGGCCTGCTCTGGTGTTCGCCCGGCCTTATGGTTGTTGCACCGCTTGCACGCGGTGACGACATTGCTCCACACGTCCACCCCCCCCTGACTGAGGGGCTTGACATGGTCTCGTGACAAATCGGAGTGGCGGAACTGATAGCCGCAGTAGAGACAAAGATGGTTGTCCCGACGGAAAAGCGCCTGATTGCTGAGCGGGGGTGAGTACTGGGTTGAAGGCGACGCGTTTTTTCGATGGTGGTGATGCGTCGCGATAATCGAGTTGACCTCAATTCGACTTCGCTCACCGGTTCGGGCATTGACGCCACCGTTGAGCGTGTAGAGTGCGGTCCCGCAGCTATAGGCCACAAGGCCCAAGTGATAGAGCTTTGCAGCCTCTTGGTAGCCCAACCATTCCAAGGGCATACCCGAGGCATCTGTTCGCAACACCTGTAGCTGAGCAATCTCCATGGGACCTCCTCCGTTTAAATTTAATTTTCTTATCCAGGCATTCTTGTCTGCGTAACCAATTGATTCAGGATTTAATCCGGACAGTGTATAAAATTTGCGGGAAACGAAAAACTCCAGGGTTTTTGCCCAAGAGGGGTGAGGACTGATGCCGGGATCACTACCTCCGAAACGCCTCATCCTGAAGGTCGCCCTTCCGGTCCCAATGGATGCGCAGTTCGACTACCTTCCACCCCCCGAGGTTCCGGCCGAGCGACTCGTTCCGGGGATTCGTCTTGAAGTCCCTTTTGGTCGTCAAAGAAAAACCGGCCTTTTACTGTCCCTCGCAGAACGTTCAGACCTGCCACTGGAAAAGCTGCGACCCGCGCTACGCATTCTCGATGAAGGCCCTCTCCTTTCGCCAAGAGACATCGAACTTCTGCAATGGGCCAGTCGTTACTATCATCACCCGATCGGTGATACGGTTTTTACAGCGCTGTCCTCCGCACTACGCAGCGGCAAGCCCCTCCTGAACCGCACGATCCGTAAATTATTTGCAGTCCCTCAGGAAATCGCCGATACCCCTCCCCCACGAGGCCCTCGGCAAAAAACACTCCTCACGCTGCTGAATGAGTGCCCCGGGGGACTGGGCTTTGAGGCGATCCGGCAAGAACAACTGGGGGCCACAGCCCGCTCGCTGGTCGAAAAGGGTCTGGCCGAGTGGCGTGTGCAGGAGGAAGAGGCATCACCGGTTAAAACGTCAGACGCCAAGACGCCAAGCCATCCGCTGAATCCCGCACAAGAAAACGCGCTGAACCGGCTTTCAGCAACGCTGGGCAGTTTTAGCGTCAATCTGCTCTATGGCGTGACGGGTAGCGGAAAAACCGAGGTCTACCTCCGACTGGTCGAAGACGTTCTGGCCCGGGGGCAACAAAGCCTCGTGCTTTTGCCTGAAATCAACCTGACCCCACAGCTGGAATCGCGATTTCGGGATCGCCTGGCAACCGAAATTCGCATCCTCCACTCAAGCTTGAGTGAGACAGACCGCCTCGATGCCTGGACCGCGTTTCAAAAAGGGGAATGCCGGGTGCTTCTGGGCACCCGTTCAGCCCTTTTCACTCCCGCCCCTCGTCTTGGACTGATCATTCTGGATGAAGAACATGACGCGTCCTTCAAGCAGCAGGAAGGCTTTCGTTTTTCGGCGCGTGAATCCGCCATCATGCGGGGACACCTCGAAGGCATCCCGATCGTCTTGGGCTCGGCGACCCCCGCAATGGAGACTCTCGCCAATGTGGATCGAGGAAAATTTCAGCGAATTGATCTTCCCGATCGGGCTGGCGGGGCAAAACCTCCAACGTTTCAGGTTGTAGATATTCGTGCAGAGTTTCTCGAAGAGGGCTTATCGGCGCGCCTGATCGCCTCCATTCGGGAGACCCTTGCCCGCAAGGAGCAGGTCCTTCTTTTTGTGAACCGCCGTGGCTTTGCTCCGGTTCAGACCTGCCATGCCTGCGGTTGGGTTGCCACCTGCAGACATTGCGACACCCGCCTGGTCACCCATCAGTCCGAAGCCCTACTGCGTTGTCACCACTGCGGCTTCCAGCAACCTATCCCGCAAAAGTGCCCAAGCTGCAAAAGTGATCAACTGATTCTTCTGGGACTGGGAACCGAGCGCATCGAGGAGGCATTGACCCGACTGTTTCCATCCCAACGACTGGTCCGCATTGACCGCGATACCACTCGACGGAAGGGACAACTCGAAACGTATCTCGAATCCGTTCACAACGGAGAAACGGACATCCTGATCGGTACCCAGATGCTGGCGAAAGGACATCACTTTCCCAATGTCACGCTCGTTGGCATTCTGGATGTGGATGGGGGTCTTTTCAGCAGCGACTTTCGAGCCTCCGAACGCACCGCCCAACTCATTCTCCAAGTCGCAGGTCGTGCCGGCAGGGCGCATCGGCCCGGGCAAGTTCTGCTGCAAACGCGTCACCCAGGCCATCCCGTTCTTGAAGCGCTCATCCATCGAGGCTATGAGGCATTTTCCGCCGTCTGCCTCAAGGAGCGGGAATCCCTGGCACTTCCTCCCTTCAGTCATCAAGCCCTGATCAGGGCAGATGCGCCCCGTCAGGATACCGTACGCCTCTTCCTTCAAGGCCTGGCAGAGTCTGTCTCTCCCGCGGACTATCCCGACGTCATGGTTTTGGGGCCGATTCCATCCCCCATGGAGCGCAGAGGCAATCGATATCGCTGGCAAGTCCTCTTGCAATCTGGACACCGGAATCATCTCCACCACGCACTGCATCACCTGCGTCGTTACGTCCTTGAGGATCCCAAGCGTTGGCCCGTTCGGTGGAGCATCGACGTTGACCCCATCGACCTGTTCTGAAGAGCGCTCGGTTGTCTGTCGGGGCCTCATTTCTTTCCCTGTATGGCACTGACCCACGCAATAGGGCCAAAACCAGGCGACTCAAGGTGGCTTCTTCGCGCGTCAACCTGCCGAAAAGTCTGGGTTTGCGCACCCTTGTGGAAGGTTTGGTTTTAATCTGGAACAATGGTGTTGGGGGAGACACCTCGCAAAAATGTACGGCAGATCAAGAAGACACCCGATCCCGGTCACCGCATCGCCGGTAAAACAACAAGAGGACACCGATAATGACTGATAAACCCGTCCGACCGACTACGGCAAAAAAACCCAAGCGAGCCCCGGCCGCTAAGAAGCCCGTGGCGAAGGCCCGCCCGGCAACGACCAAAGTCGCAAAGCCGATTGCACCCACCCCGGTTGCTCAGACGCCTGTGCCGACCGCTGCACCGAGCCGCCCCGCACCGTCGGCACCAACTGCACCGGCACGCTCCGTGGCCGAACAGCTCGGAGGCAACTCAGGCTTCGCCTCTCTCTCCGACAAGATCAGTGCGCTTCTGATTGGAGATCCTAGGGTCAATCACAGCTTATTCGGTACCCCGCGCGGGGAACTCGTCGACAAGGTCAAGTCGCTTCTGTCCGTTGCGGTCGAGGAAGCCGAGGAGGATCTCCACGCTTTATTTGCCCCACTTCGCGAGAAGGGCTTTAAAGAAGGCCAATTTGCTCACCTTCTGACACACATTCAGTCAGCAGCAAAAGAGCTCGGCCACCCCGAGGAACTGGCCCACAAGGTTTCAAAGGCGGCTGAAAAAGCTCGAAAGCAGGTTTTTAATCGCTAGGCATCGCGTCACCGCCAGGGATGGCGGTGCATCTAGACTGCAGAACGGCGCCGTTTAATCAACGGCCAAATCTCCAGAACGGAAACCACACAAAGGTAGCCGCTCATCAAAAGGGCCCCGGCCATCATGGCACTGATGCCCCACCGAAGCTCTATGATGGGTTGGACCCAGGTCAGCCCGACCGACAGGACAAGATACCCTCCGATCCGCATCACGGGATACGGCACCGGGTAGAAATAACGCCCTATTCCCCAAGACAAAACCACCATCGAAGCGTAGCAAGCGAGCGTGGCCCAGGCGGACCCGACGTAGCCATATTTTGGAATGAGCGCCACATTCATCACCACCGTCAATCCGGCCCCAAAGATGGACACCCACGCCCCCCAACCCGTGCGGTCGGTGAGCTTGTACCAGATCGACAGATTGACATAGATGCCCAAAAAAAGGTTTGCCATCAAGAGGATAGGCACGACCCCGAGTCCCTCTCGGTACTCCTCCCCAATGAAATACTTGAAGACATCCAAAAACAGCACGACGCCAAGATAAATACCGCTACAACACACCACAAAGTAGCGCATGACCACCGCATAAGCCTGCTTTGCATCCGATCGACCCGCGATGCCAAAGAAAAATGGCTCACCGGCATATCGGAAGGCCTGAACAAAAAGCGTCATCAGAATGGACAGCTTGTAGCACGCCCCATAGATCCCCAACATCCGAAGATTCGTCGAAAGATCGAAAGGCAAAAGGTCCTTGAGAATCGCGCGGTCAAGCATTTCATTGATCATGCCCGCAAAACCAATGATCACCATTGGAAGGGCATAACGGAGCATCGGACGGATCCAACACAACCCCCCTGAAAAATCGATCCGCCGAAACTCGGGTAGCAATAGCACCCACTTGGCAGCGCTCCCGATGAGATTCGCGAGGAAAATGGCGCCAACACCGATTTGGGGATCCAGCCACTGATCCCACTGAAACTCAGGCCATCGCTGCCGAAGCGCAGGAAAACCCAAAATAAATAAGAGATTGAGGCCGATCGTCAGAAGAATTTCCGTGAGCTTGATCGCTGCAAAACGACCCGCCCGCTCTTCCGCACGAAGCCGAGCAAAGGGCAGCGCACAGAGGGCATCGGTTGCCAGAATCAGGCTGAACCAGACTAGATACTCCGGATGCTCCGGATAGCGAAGCCAAATGGACAGTGGCTCTCGATAGCCGATCACCAGACCCAAAAAGAGGAGGTTCGCAGGAATCAAGATCCAGAGTGCCGCACCATAAGCGGCTGAATCGCCTACACCTGCGCGGGTCCGAAATCTGAAATAACCGGTCTCAAGACCCAGCCCTAACAGGACGGCAAAAAAACCAGCGTAGGCATAAAACTCCGAAACGACACCGTACGCCTCTGCCGCAAAAGCATAGGTGTATAGCGGCACAAGAAGATAGTTTAGGAATCGGCCAAGGATGCTACTCAATCCATAGACCACGGTCTGGGACGCCAGCTTTCTGAGAGATTTCATGGGGGACCGCGTAAGGATTGATGGCCTATTGTAATGGCCGCCGTAACGCTTCCCAAGAAACCTGCTGCTTTGGCTTTTCCCCAACAAGCGGATACCATGATCTCAAAGGAGACTTCCACGGCATTCCGACCGGCCTAACACCTGCATGATCGAATTTCAGAACGTCACCAAGCGCTACCCCGAGAGCGGCGAAGCCCTCTCTGACGTCAGCTTTCGGATAGAGCGGGGGGAACTGGCCTTTCTAACCGGGCATTCAGGTGCCGGAAAGAGCACGCTCCTTCGACTGATCCCAGCATTTGAACGCCCTAGCCGGGGCGATATCATTCTGGACAGCGTCCATGTTCCAAAGCTCAACCATCGACAAATTCCGCACCTTCGCCGAAAACTCGGTTTGATCTTTCAGGACTACCGATTGCTCACGGATCGCAGCGTCTTTGAAAATGTCGCCCTTCCCCTCCACATCACGGGGCATCACCCGCATGATGTGGGGCGACGCGTTCGTGCCGCACTCGACAAGGTCGGCCTGCTCAAGAAGGAAAAGCGCTTACCGATGGCCCTCTCAGGTGGCGAGCAGCAGCGTGTAGGGATTGCTCGCGCCATCGTGCACAAGCCGCAGTTAATTCTGGCCGATGAGCCCACCGGCAACCTCGATGCCGAACTCTCTGAGGAAATCATGCGAATGTTTCAAGATTTTAACGCTGTCGGCGTTACGGTCCTGATCGCAAGCCATGATCAACATCTGGTCCAAAGATTCAGCCAGCGCACTCTCCGTCTGGAGCATGGCCGCCTCGCCGGAGACCTCTGATGGTGCAGCGACGACAACCCCCCCCTCGTCAAAGTCTTTTCCGACAACCTTTCGTTCAGGGCCGAAGCCTCAAGGAGCGACTCAACGCTTATGGCTCCTTACAGCTGTACTCTCTCAAAGCCAGCTTCTCTCGCATTTGGGAGACGCCCATCGCGAGCAGCCTCACTATTCTGGTCGTTGCCATTGCCCTGGCTCTGCCTGCGAGTTTTAGCGCACTGATTGACAATGCCCGCCAGCCACTTGAAGCCTTGGACACCACCAGCCAAATTTCTCTGTTCCTTAAACCCGAACTGAGCAATGAGGCCGCTCGAAAACTATCCGAACGGCTTAAAAAAAATCCTCGCCTTTTTGGCGCCACGTTGATGACCAAGGAAGACGGCCTCAAGGAGCTCACCGCCTTTAGCGGGTTTCAGGACGCCCTGGCCGCGCTGACCAGCAACCCATTGCCGGCGGTCATCATCCTGCGTCCAGTAGCGACCGACGCAGCCTCTGTCTCCCAGCTTCTGAATGAGCTTCGCACGCTTCCCGAATCCGACCGGGTTCAGTTTGATGATGAGTGGCTCAAAAAACTGAGAGCCCTTCTCGCGATCACGGAGCGATGCGTGGTGGCCTTTAGCCTGCTCCTGGGATTTGGCGTCCTTTTTATTGTCGGCAACACCATTCGACTGGAACTGCAGAATCGCCGCGAAGAGATCGTCGTCAGCAAGATCCTCGGCGCAACCAACGGCTTCATCCGCAGACCCTTTATTCATTCGGGATTCTGGTACGCCTTTCTTGGTGCGCTTCTGGCCCTATTGGTGGCCGACTTTTTGATCCTGGGCGTCAAGGGTCCTGCCGACGAGCTGGCCGCCCTCTATGGCAGCCCCTACCGACTGGCCTTCCTCAGCCTGACGTCAACCGGAATTCTTCTCGGCTCAGCCATTCTTTTGGGTGTCTTCGGCGCCTGGATTGTCGTAGCGCGCTTCCTGCGTGAAATTGACCCCACCTAGTCTTTTCGTTCAGGAACTATGTTTAGCACTCACTGTCCTAGAGTGCTAATATGTGCGTGAAACCACACGCCATTGTGGAGGACATTGAATGACTCAAGCTATTGCTCTCAGCCTTCCCCTGAATGCCAGCGTCGGCTCGCTCGATGACTATCTTGCGGCTGTTGGGAAGCTACCTCGTCTTGAAGCCGAAGAAGAACAGGCCTTGGCTGTTCGGTTCCGTGAAAACGGCGACCTTGAAGCCGCCCGTCAACTGGTCATGGCTAACCTGCGCTTTGTGGCGCATGTGGCCCGGGGCTATATGGGCTATGGGCTGCCTTTGCCAGACCTCATCCAGGAAGGCAACATTGGCCTCATGAAGGCGGTCAAACGGTTTGACCCCGGTATGGGCGTTCGTCTGGTCTCCTTTGCAGTCCACTGGATCAAGGCCGAGATCCACGAATACATCATCCAGAATTGGCGCATCGTCAAAATTGCGACCACCAAGCCCCAGCGGAAGCTGTTTTTCAATCTGCGTAAACACAAGACCCACCTGGGTTGGTTGACGCCGGAGGAAGCCAGCACCGTGGCGGATGAATTGGGCGTGGATGTCCAGTCCGTTTATGAAATGGAAGGCCGTCTCAGCAGCCAAGATGTTGCATTTGACGCACCAGAGGATTCGGACGAGGGCGAGCGGGACATCGCTTCACCCGTGCACTATCTCAGGCAGACCAATGCAGATCCTGCAGATCTTCTCGAAGAAGACGATTGGGGGGATTACAAGCAACAGAGTCTGATCCGAGCCATTTCAGAGCTCGATGATCGCAGTCAGGACATCGTCCGGAGTCGCTGGCTGAGTGAGGAAAAACTCACCCTTCACGATTTGGCAGCACGCTACAACGTTTCTGCTGAGCGAATCCGCCAGCTGGAAAATACCGCCATGAAGCGCATTCGCCGCGCCATGGAAGACTAACTCGCGGTGAAGCGGGCGGGGGTCAAGACCCCCGCCACCCCTTCTATTAACTGCGGCTGTAGATTTCAGCCCCAGACTTCTTGAACTGATCCGCCTTTTCTTCCATGCCCTGATTGAGGGCCGAACTCGCATCCAAGCCATGCGTTTCGGCATATTCCCTCACATCCTGCGTGATTTTCATCGAGCAGAAGTGGGGGCCGCACATCGAACAGAAATGTGCCAGCTTGGCCCCTTCCTGGGGCAATGTTTCATCGTGGAACTCAAGCGCCTTCTCAGGGTCCAGGGAGAGATTGAACTGATCCGCCCACCGGAACTCAAACCGCGCCTTTGATAGGGCGTTGTCGCGAATCTGCGCGCCCGGATGCCCCTTGGCCAGGTCGGCGGCATGGGCAGCAATCTTGTAGGCAATGATGCCATCCCGAACATCCTGCTTGTTCGGCAAACCGAGATGCTCCTTCGGCGTCACATAGCACAGCATGGCAGTGCCATACCATCCGATCATGGCCGCACCAATCGCACTGGTGATGTGATCGTAGCCGGGTGCAATATCGGTGGTCAGGGGTCCCAAGGTATAGAAAGGGGCTTCATGGCAGTGCTTGAGCTGCTCTTCCATGTTGGCCTTGATCATGTGCATGGGGACGTGTCCTGGACCCTCGATCATCACCTGAACATCATGCTTCCAGGCAACTTGAGTGAGTTCACCCAGGGTATGAAGTTCTGCAAACTGCGCCGCATCATTGGCATCCGCAATGGAACCGGGACGCAGGCCATCACCGAGGGAGAAGGCGACGTCATACGCCTTCATGATCTCGCAGATGTCTTCGAAATGGGTGTAGAGGAAACTCTCCTTGTGATGCGCAAGACACCACTTGGCCATGATGGATCCTCCACGGGAGACAATCCCGGTCACCCGTTTTGCGGTGAGCGGTATATGCGCAAGACGGATCCCGGCATGAATCGTGAAGTAATCAACGCCCTGCTCCGCCTGCTCAATGAGCGTATCGCGGAAAATTTCCCAGGTCAGCTCTTCTGCGCGACCGTCCACCTTTTCCAAGGCCTGATAGATCGGAACCGTTCCGATTGGAACCGGCGAATTGCGAATGATCCACTCGCGTGTTTCATGAATATTTTTGCCGGTGGAAAGGTCCATGACGGTGTCGCCACCCCACCGGATCGACCACAACATCTTTTCGACCTCTTCCTCAATCGAAGAGGTCACGGCGGAATTGCCAAGATTGCAATTGATCTTGACCAGGAAATTCCGGCCGATGATCATCGGCTCTGATTCAGGATGGTTGATATTGTTCGGAATGATGGCCCGGCCTCGGGCAATCTCGTCACGGACAAACTCCGGTGTAATGATCCGGGGAATTCCGGCCCCAAAGGACTCGCCGGGATGCTGCTGACCATAGAGCGCTGTCAGCGCCTCTAGCCGCTGATTTTCCCGGATTGCGACGAATTCCATTTCCGGCGTCACAATGCCCTTTCGTGCGTAATGCATTTGGGTGACGTTGGCACCCGTAACTGCACGGCGGGGATTTCTGATGTGCTCGAAACGAAGGCTACCGAGGGCGGGATCACACTGTCGATCCCTGCCATACTCGGAACTGGGGCCTGACAGCTGCTGCGTGTCCCCGCGCTCTTCAATCCAGCGCTCACGCAAAGGCGAGAGACCAATACGCAAATCGACGCTCACATTCGGGTCCGTGTAAGGACCCGAGGTGTCGTAAACCGTGACGGGAGGATTCACTTCACCGCCGCGAGCCGTTGGCGTTTCCGACTGGCTGATTTTGCGCATGGGCACCCTCAGATCTGGCCGGCTTCCTTCGACATAGATCTTTTCGGACGCAGCAAAAGGCTGAATCGACGCGCGTTTTGCGGTTACAGCATCATGGAGTTGGGTATCGGGAACGGCATTCATCGGGAGGTCCTCGGCTCGGGTGGCGGGTTCGTAGCGAGGAAGCATCCCCTGCAAGCATCAGGGCCGCAGCTGGGAAAGGCTTTCCTCCGCCGGTACGAACCGGTTCAGGTTCAAAGGGTGTGTCTCAGCCCGTTCCCCCTTGCGGTGGGTGGGCACCCCTAGCCCTACGTGTGGTGTAAACTAATCCATGGTGGGCCGTTTGGCAAGGCATAGACGTGAGTCCGTTGTCCCCTTGTCGGCCCCTCGATTCAATCGGAAGGCGGTGTCTCTCGACACCCACCTCGCCACGGATCATTCCACATGCACATTGACATTGCCCAAATCATCTCCGGGCTTCTCGTTGGTTTTCTCGTCGGACTAACCGGCGTGGGTGGCGGCTCCCTGATGACACCGATCCTGGTGTTCATTTTTGGTTATGCACCCAAAGCTGCGGTTGGCACCGATCTTCTTTTTGCCGCGATCACCAAAACCGGTGGGGTTCTGGTTCATCACGGCAAGCACCGATCCGTGGATTGGAAAATTGTCGGGCTCTTATGCCTTGGCAGCCTGCCCGCCGCGCTCTTGCTGATTTACCTTCTGGAAACCCAATTCAGTAAAGATGACAGTCTGACTGCAACCATTACGTTTACGCTGGGAATTGCGCTGATTTTCACTTCGCTGGCTCTTTTCCTCAGAAACCGCGTCATGCGCCGCCACTTGACGGACCAGACCGCCATTGAGCGAAAAACCCACGGCGAGCGCTTCGGCCGGCTGCAGCCTTACCTCACCGTATTGACGGGAGCCTTGCTGGGCGTTCTTGTCACACTCTCATCGGTCGGTGCCGGCGCGCTCGGGACCATCGCCCTTTTGTTCCTCTATCCCCGGCTGGCCACCGTCAGAGTCGTCGGAACCGATCTGGCCCACGCGATTCCGCTGACCACTGTCGCGGGACTCGGACATCTTCACATGGGAAACGTCGACGGGCAGCTCCTCGGTAGCCTGCTGATCGGCTCACTCCCTGGCATCTATCTTGGGAGCCTGCTCAGCGCGCGGGTCCCTGAGTCCGTTCTCCGACCCATCCTGGCCTCCATCCTGATGCTGATCGGCATGAAATTCGTCCTTTAAAGGGATTCGAACTCCACACTCCGATAACATCCAACGATGTGATCATCGACCAGACCTGTTGCCTGCATCAAGGAATAACAGATCACCGGACCAACAAACGTAAAGCCTTGAGCGCGGAGCGCGCGACTGAGCGCCTCTGATTGCGGGGTTTTTGCCGGAAGGTCCGAAGGGCTGGGCCAGACATTTCGTTGGGGAATCCCCCCCACAAAGGCCCAGAGAAAGGCATCAAACCCACCCTCACGCGCCATCAAACGCCGAAACGCCCGCGCATTGCCAATGGCTGCGCGAATTTTTTGCCGGTTTCGGATAATCCCGGGGTGCAACAACAACTGCGCCTCTCTTTCGGCATCAAACTCTGCGACCCTCAGCGGATCAAAGCCCTCAAAAGCCTCGCGGTATCCCTCGCGTTTTTCAAGAATCGTCCGCCAAGAGAGGCCCGCCTGCGCGCTCTCCAAAACCAGCCATTCGAAAAGGCGGGTGTCATTGTGCTCAGGTACGCCCCACTCGGTATCGTGATAAGCCCGTTCCACCGCTGATCGCTCCGCCCAGGGGCATCGGGAAAACCCCTCAGGGTTTGGCTCAAGCCAGGCCATCAGCGAAAGGCCAATCCGCCCAAATGGGTTCAACACCCGCCGGCATCAGGGGCACCCGGCCCAGTTTGGGCCATCCCTCGTCAGGGCCATGAAAATCAGAGCCACAAGAGCCCCGAAGCTGCTCCCGAATGGCGAAATCGCGCATCGATTGCAAATCCCCCGGCGAGGGCTGGCCCGACAAGACCTCGATACCCCGTCCACCCATCTCGCGAAATTCGCCAGCCAAGCGGCGCAGCCAAGTTCGAGTCAAGCGATAGCGAAGAGGATGCGCAATCACGGCACAGCCTCCGGCATTTCGAATACAGGCCACTGCCTGTTCCAGAGGTGCCCAGGTTGTCGAAACATAGCCCGGCTTGCCCGGTGTCAAAAACCGGCCAAAGACATCCCGAACATCCAACGCATGCCCCCTGGCTGCAAGAACCTTTGCAAAGTGGGTGCGGGTCACCATGCCGACCCCGGCGATTTCTCGGGCCTCCTCAAGAACCCCCAAAATGCCTTTTCGGGCTAATCGCTCCCCCATTTCCTCGGCGCGAGACTCTCGAATCAAACCAATCGAGGACAACGTGGCCTGAAGCCGAGCATCGTCAGGATCCACACCGAGACCAATCACATGAATGGTCTTTTTTTCCCAGGTGACCGAAACCTCAACGCCCGGGATCAATTGAATCGAGCGGGCCTCGCAAGCCGCGCTTGCCTCTGCAATTCCCGCGGTCGTGTCGTGATCCGTCAGCGCCAGAACGCGAATACCCTGGGTGGCGGCCCGCTCTACGAGATCCACCGGCGCGTAGTGGCCATCGGAGTACCATGAATGGGTGTGAAGATCGAAACAAGAGAATGAAGATGGCGCATTCATACCCAAACCTCGTCTGCGCTGGGCGACTTTCGGATTGCCGCACCAAATAGTCTGGCATAGAGACCGCCTTGACCCATCAAGGTCTCGTGCGAACCCTCCTCCACCACATGCCCCTCCTCAAAGACCAGAATCCGGTCCGCGTGAGTAATGGCACTGAGGCGATGCGCGACGATGAGCGTGGTTCGCCCAGCTAAAAACTGATCTAGCGCGGCATAGAGGCGACCTTCGGTCACGTTATCAACCGCCGATGTCGCTTCATCCAGGATCACCACGCGGGGGTCAGCAAGCACCATTCTCGCGATGGCCAATCGCTGTCGTTGCCCCCCCGATAAACGGACACCCGACCGACCGACCACGGCATCAAGCCCGTGAGGATTGGCTGCAATCACCGATTTGAGCTGAGCCACCTCAAGGGCATGCCACAGATCGGCATCACTGGCGTCTCGACCCATGGCCAGATTGCTTCGAACCGTGTCATTGAAGAGCACGGGGTGTTGTAGCACGGTGACGACATGCTCACGCACCACATCCATGCCGATGGACTCTGTGGGCACACCATCAAAGGCAATCACGCCGGATGCCGGTGGATAAAGGCCGATCAAGGCCTGAACCAACGTCGACTTCCCCCCTCCACTCGCACCCACGAGAGCGACCTTTTCACCTGCTGCGATTTCGAGGGACACGTTCTTAAGAACCTCTTCCCCGCCGGGGTAGACAAAACTCAAACCCTTGATTGAGATCCCCACGGTGGGCTTCCCGACAAAAGGATTCTCAAGGTGGGGATAGCGAGGCTCAAGCTGTCGACCATAAAACTGATCGAGACGCTCCAACGCCGCTCTGGCCCCAAAATACGCATACTGCATACCCAGCACTTCTTGGACAGGCGCCATCATGAACCAGAGGTATCCTGAAACGGCCATCATCTCGCCGATGGTCAGATCCGAATAGACCACCATCAAGAGGGCAAGACCTCGAAAAAGATCGAATCCGGTCAGAAAAACGAGAAAGCTCAATCGGCTTGCCGCATCACTTTTCCAGAGGTAAGCCGCTGAATGATCGCGAACTTCAGAGGCTGCAAGGCGAAGTCGTCCAAAATAGAAGGATTCGCGATTACTGGCGCGAATTTGGTGAATGGCCTCAAGCGTCTCGGTCAACCGAGTTTGAAAATCGCTCAGCGCTGCGGTTTCTCGTCGCTTGAGTCGCTTGACCCATTGCCCCAGAAGACGCGTCAAGAAAATCACCAACGGATTCAACAAAAGGATGAAAAGACCCAGTCGCCAATTCATCCATAGCAAGACGCCCCCGGTCCCAATCAGCGTCAAAAGGGCGACCAGACTGCGTCCGACGGTCACGCCAATGAAGTTATCGAGGGTGTCGAGATCCGTGACCAGATGGGTGACCACAGCGCCCGAGCCGAGGCTCTCATATTCCGCCATCGAAATCTGCTCGAGTCTTGCGAGCAATCGTTTTCGAAGGGTAAACACCACGTCCTTGGAGATGCGGCTAAATTCTCGCGTCTGGGCGACGTTGAACGCTGCGGTCAGGAACCGAAGGAGCACCGTCAACAGCAAGAGAGCCGTGATGTAGTAGACCGGCCCCTGGAAGGCCTCAGGCCCAATGCGGTCAAGTGCCGCGATGGCGGGGCCTGGATGTTGGAGTAACACCTCATCGACCAAAAGTGGCAGCAGCAAAGGCACCGGGACCGCAGTCAGTGCAGCCCATATCGCCAACCCCTGACCCCAGGCAATCCGTGCCCTGTGACCGCGAACGACTTGCAGGATAAGCCCCCATCCCAGGCGATCTTCTGGGGGCATTTCACTTTTCGGCATGGCGCGGTGATTCACAATGAAAGTTGTCAATTCG
>JBEBBO010000064.1:0-22738 GCA_041158345.1 Pseudomonadota bacterium
GTCAACCTTGTTCTGGTGTTCGAGGAACTCCTTCGTACGCCATTCCAGAACCGTGTTGTAAACCTTACGAACACAGCCAAACGTCCTTGCCAGCAGGACTGCCTGCTCAGGTGTCGGGTAGAACCGATATTTGTAAGCCCGTTTGCACGTATTCACGATACGGAATATACCCGGTGGTAACCACTATAGCAACCGCTATCCGGGTCGGAGAGTTCGCCATCCCTCCCCGCCCAAAAGGACGGGGTTTCTCGCGAGATTCACGATGATGGCCAATAATGCCCTGACACCCGGACTTGAGCGTGCTTTGGGGGTTTTACCCGCAGCAGCGCTACTCACCGGCACGGTCATTGGAACAGGGATTTTTCTGGTCCCCTCAACCATGGCCAGAGAGACGGGTTCCGTCATCTCTGTTTTTCTGGTCTGGCTTTTTGGTGCGGGGCTCTCCGTATGCGGCGCCCTGACGTACGCAGAACTTGGGGCGGCTCTTCCCGAGGCCGGTGGTGAATATGCCTTCCTCAGAAAGGCCTACGGCCCTCTGTTCGGATTCCTCTTCGGCTGGCAGCAAATCGTGATTGGAAAGACAGGGTCTATTGCCGCCATCGGGCTGGCCTCGAGCCTTTTTCTGAGCTACCTCTTTCCTCTTCTCAAAAACGACATCGTGACGGTTGGACATTTGGGGATCTCTGGCATTCAGATCGTCGCGATGGGCTGGATTTTTCTACTCACTCTCCCAAACCTTCTGGGTGTCGCCAAAGGCGGTGCCCTCCAGCTCGTCCTGACCCTGCTAAAAATTCTGGCCATCTTGGGTCTGGTGATTCTTTCATTGGGCTACAGCGATGGGAGTTGGCTTCGTCTTGTGACCGAAAAGGGACTTCCCGATCCCGATTTTGGCAGCCAATGGGCCGGCTGGGGCGCAGCGCTGGCTGCTGCGCTTTGGGCCTATGACGGCTGGAATAACGTCACGCTCGTCAGCAGTGAGATCAAAAATCCGACCAAAACCATTCCCATGGTGCTGGTCTTTGGGATCCTAGGGGTCGCGTTGATCTACATCCTGACCAACCTCGCTTATTTTTATGTTCTCCCAATCGAGGAGATCCAGAACTCCCAGCACGTCGCACAAGATGTGGCTACACGCATTTTGGGGGAGAAAGGGGGCAAGGCTCTGACCCTGGCGGCTATCCTCTCGACACTCGCCGCATTAAACGGGGCGATCCTCTCTGGCGCCCGAGTTTTTTATGCCATGGCGCGCGATGGGCTTCTCTTTAAAGGACTTTCCCACGTCGACCCCTCACATCACACCCCTTCACGGGCATTGGCCGTGCAATCCCTGCTTGCCGCTCTACTCATCCTTTTACTGGGACATGATCGTGCGGCATTTGAACGGGTGCTTGACTATGCCCTTTTCGGGACCTGGGTTTTCTATGGCCTGACCGCCCTCTCCGTGATGGTTTTGAGACGGAGCCACCCAGAGCTTCCAAGACCCTACCGAACTTTCGGTTACCCTTGGGTGCCCCTCGCCTTTAGCACAGTCGCCTTGTTGTTTTGCCTCAATATTGGGTACCGACGACCGATGGAGACCCTCATGGGTATCGTCCTCCTGATATTAGGCCTTCCACTGTATCGATTCTTTGCGCAATCTGGCGGCGAAAATCGGGAACTTTCAGAGTAAGGTGGTGTCCGTCCAAACATCGCCCTCATTTGGGGCGATCGATTTCGTCCCATAACAACAAGAGGAATCTTTATGTTCGGAGGTCTGGCTGCGATTTTGATCGCCTTTGGTTTTTATAAGGCAGCGGAAACCCGCCGCCTGCCCGGTTTTCAATGGGCATTTGGCGGGGCAATTGCCTTCTACATCCCCAACTTCATCTGGAGCCTTTCAATTGCAAAGCCCATGATGAACCAGCTTCACTCGGCGTCCAATCCGAGCCCAATCGGATCTTTGTGGGGATTCTCCTCAGTGCTCGTCGGCATTTTGGTGGCTGGCATCCTCTATTACCTCACCCTCCGCCGCATGAAGGCTAGCGATACGAATTAACGTATGGCAAAAAAAACGCCCGTTACCGGGCGTTTTTTTGAATTGGAGCGTCTCGATCAGAGCTTGCTCGCGTTTTCTGCGAGGTAGGATGCAACTCCTGCCGCATCAGCCTTCATTCCCTTGCTGCCCTTGTTCCAGCCTGCCGGGCAGACTTCGCCATTGGCTTCAAAGAACTGAAGTGCATCAACCATACGAATCAGCTCGTCCATGTTGCGACCCAGCGGCAGATCGTTGACCACCTGATGGCGAACCACACCCGATTTGTCGATTAAGAAGGTGCCACGGTAAGACACAGCGGCGCCCTCAACTTCAACGTCATAGGCCTTGGTGATGGCGTGGCTGACGTCAGCAATCATGGTGTAGCGAACCGGACCAATCCCGCCTTTCTCAACCGGCGTATTACGCCAAGCTGCGTGCGTGAACTGCGAGTCGACAGAAACAGCGAGAACCTCAACGCCGCGGCTCGTCAGCTCATCGAGACGATGGTCGAGTGCAACCAGCTCGGTCGGGCAAACGAAAGTGAAATCGAGGGGGTAGAAGACCACTGCAACATACTTCCCCTTGGTCTTCTCGGAAAAGCTGTAGTCGTCAACGATGCTGCCACAGCCGAGAACTGCTGCTGCCTTGAAATCAGGGGCTTTCTTGCCAACCAGTACGCTCATTGAATGTCTCCTCGTAATTGAATTTCCGAAGCGGAAGAAGCATCGGAGCCCAAAAAGAGCTCCTCTATAAACCCAATAATTCTACACTAATTTACTCGGGATTTCGTTTCCCAAGGCTGCGACTAGGCCGGAACCTTACGCCGTTGGACAACCTTCTGCGCCAGGCGTTCCAGAAGAACCTCGCTGTCATCCCAACCAAGACAGGCATCCGTGATGCTCTGACCGTAGGCAGGCTGCTGACCTGGAACCAGCTTCTGACTCCCCGCTACCAGGTGACTTTCAACCATCACACCAAAAATCCGCCGATCGCCCTCAGCAATCTGTTGCCCGACCTCATCGCCCACCTGAAGCTGTCTGTGATACTGCTTGAGACTGTTGGCATGACTAAAGTCGATCATGATGCGGTCAGGAAGGCCTGCCTTCTCAAGCGCATCGGCAACGTGCTGCACACTGATTGGGTCGTAGTTTGGGCGATCATTACCACCCCTCAGAATCACGTGACAGTCCTTGTTTCCCGTGGTGGAGAAAATCGCGGAATGTCCTGCCTTCGTCAACGACAGAAAATGGTGAGGACGCCCTGCCGCATGAATTGCGTCAATGGCCACCTGAACGCCGCCATCGGTGGCATTTTTGAATCCCACCGGGCAAGAAAGCCCCGAGGCAAGCTCACGATGGACCTGGCTTTCTGTGGTTCTGGCGCCAATCGCACCCCAAGAGATGAGATCCGACACATATTGCGGTGAGATCACATCAAGATACTCGGTTGCTGAAGGCATACCGAGCTCGTTGAGATCTCGGAGCAAGCGTCGAGCCGTTCTCAGCCCCTTGTTGATATTGAAACTCTCGTCAAGGTCCGGATCATTGATCAACCCCTTCCAGCCTACGGTGGTTCGGGGCTTTTCAAAATAAACCCGCATGACGATGAGAAGGTCCTGAGCGAACCGGCGCTTGAGTTCCAGCAACTTCTTGCCGTAGTCGACAGCGGCCTGCGGATCATGAATGGAGCAGGGCCCAATGATGACCAAAAGGCGATCATCCTCTCCGGACAGTATCTTCTGAATCTCACGACGCGCGGCGAGCACCGTGTCTGCGGCAGCCGAGGTAATAGGAAATTCCTCAAGGGCCTGAACCGGAGCAATAACTTCTTTGATTCCGGTGATCCGAAGATCATCTGTTTTGTATTGGTTGTGTGCGACCGGAACCGCGTTCTCGGACTGAGTCATGTTCAACTTCCAGAGGATAGTGGCTCGCAAAATGGAGCCCATGAAGATCAATTTGACCACTATCTTAGCGCGGCACCCCCCCCTGAGGCTACCTTCGGACTGCGCTAGAAGTTAAATCGCTGATTGGTGACGTTCCATTGAAGGTCGAGAAAAAGCGTCTTTCCACCCTGGATATGGAAACGCTTCAACACCGTGCCTTCCTTCGAGAGATAATTTCGCCCGTAGAAGAAATGGATTTCATCGTAAATGTCCTGCTGCCAAACTAAATCGGCTTCCAGGAAGTAATCGCCATCAGCGATCTGATCCATCCGGAACTGGCCATCCCGATCACAGACAACCTGCCGCGTAGTCGCCAAGAATACTGGATTCACCTGAACCTCCTTGGGGGGTTTTGGCGATTTGGGAAGATAAGCCAATTCCGGTGGCGTTCCCTTAGGTGACGGCTGCTGGTAATAGGTCAATGCAGACCACTCTTCCGCATAAGGTGTTACGGGAATCAAACGAGCCACGCCCCCTCCACAGGTCAGCGCACCGCCACTGGAGAGCCTGAGAAGAACTTTCCCCGCGATTCCGTTGCTTCCAGGTTCCAGTCGCTGCCTCGCCATGGCCGCATTGAATGAAGCCTTGGGCGCAATGGTCACGGGTGTGGACGCGCACCCTTCGAGGAAAGAGACTGCCAGTAAGGCGAAAGCGGTCGTGGTGACCCTTGAGAGGGTCGCACCACACCCCATTCGACCACGCCTAGCCAACCCAAACACGGGCATTACGGAACATTCTCATCCAAGGCCCGTACTCGCCCCAGTCTTGTGATTGCCAGGAATTCTGGACCGAGCGGAAACAACGTTCGGGATGCGGCATCATGATCGTAAAACGCCCATCACCCGTGGTCAGTCCCGTGACGCCACCTCGTGATCCATTCGGATTGAAGGGAAACGCCTCTGTCACACGCCCTTGGGCATCGACATAGCGAAGCGCGATATGCGCATCGTCTGATCCTGACTCACGGAAAACTGCCCGACCCTCGCCATGGGCGATGACTACCGGCATTCGGGAACCACTCATCCCGTTGAGGAAGATTGAGGGGGAGTCCTGCACTTCGACCATTACGACGCGGGCTTCGAATTGCTCAGACGTATTACGCTGGAAACTCGGCCAGGCGGAGGCACCAGGAATCAACTCATTGAGATGAGACATCATCTGGCAACCATTGCAAACCCCGAGGGCAAAGGTATCTGATCGATGGAAAAAGGTTTCGAACTCTTCACGAACCCCAGGATTGAAAAGAATTGAGCGCGCCCAACCACCGCCGGCGCCCAGAACATCACCGTAGGAGAAGCCCCCGCAAGCAACCAGCCCCGTAAAATCCCTAAGGTTCTGACGGCCTTCGATCAAATCGCTCATGTGAACGTCAACGGCTGAAAATCCGGCGCGATCAAAGGCCGCAGCCATCTCAACGTGGCCATTGACGCCCTGCTCCCTCAGAACGGCGACACGCGGCTTGGACTTTCGATAGTAAGGGGCCGCAACATCCTGCTGGGAATCAAAGGTCAGCACGGAGACCAGACCTTGATCTTCGGGATCTTGGATGCGATTGAACTCCTCTCGCGCACATTCCGGATTATCCCGAAGTTCCTGCATCCTGAAGCTGGTTTCCGACCAAATGGCCTGAAGCTCACTTCGACTTTGGGCAAAAGCGAGGCTGCCTGAGTTCGAGATTTGAATCAATCCATCCGGGGTAGGCTTACCAATCCGATGGGTCAAATGCCCAAGTCCCTGTTCGTTCAGATCACCAAGCACCTGGGTCAACGCTGCGGAAGACACCTGAATCACGGCACCCAATTCCTCGCAGAACAGCACTTCATGCGTGCTGCCCTGGATTGCCGTCAAGTCAATCTCAAGTCCAGCCCGCGCAGCAAAGGCCATCTCCACCAAGGTCGCAAGGAGACCCCCATCGGATCGATCGTGGTAGGCCAGAAGATGGCCGTCTTGATTGAGCTTTTGGATCGCCCCAAAGAAGCGCTTAAAGGTTTCCGCATCATCCAGATCCGGGCAAATCTCGCCCAGTTCGCCATAAACCTGCGCCAACACCGATCCACCCAATCGATGACGTCCCTCACCCAAGTCGATGAGCAACAACTCCGTATCGCCAAGGTCCAGCCGAAGTTCCGGTGTCAGCGTCTTTTGAATGTCCAGTACGGGAGAAAACGCGGAGACGATCAGGGACAGTGGAGACCGCATCGCGTGCTCACCATCGGTATCGCGCCAGACGGTTTTCATCGACAGAGAATCCTTGCCTACCGGGATGGCAATCCCGAGGGCCGGGCATAACTCCATCCCAATGGTCTTGACCGTATCGAAAAGCCGGGCATCCTCAGAGACTGACCCAGCAGCAGCCATCCAGTTAGCCGAGAGCTTGATCTGCCCAAGATCAGCTATTGATGCCGCGGCGATGTTGGTTAACGCCTCACCCACAGCCATACGTCCTGATGCTGGCGCATCGATCAAAGCAACTGGTGCCCGCTCGCCCATCGCCATGGCCTCACCGGTGTTGGCATGGTAGCCAGAGGCCGTAACACCCACATCAGCGACCGGGATTTGCCATCGACCGACCATCTGATCACGAGCCACAAGCCCCCCCACCGAACGATCTCCAATATGAATGAGAAAGCTCTTGTCGGCGACCACGGGATGGCGCAACACGCGATGAATCGATTCTTCAAGACGCCATTGTCCGGTATTCAGCGCCTTGAGATGAGGGGCCCTGCGAATGCCTTCGCGCTCCATCCGGGGCGGCTTTCCGAACAAAAGAGACATCGGAATATTGACAGCATCATCACCCAAAAGGCGATCGGCCAAGACCAACTGCTCGTCCTCGGTGGCATAACCCACCACCGCATAAGGGCAGCGCTCCCGCGCACAGAATCGGTCGAAGTCCACCAGGCGTTCCGGATCAATGGCCAGAACGTAACGCTCCTGCGATTCATTCGACCAAATCTGCATCGGGGACATTCCCGGCTCGTCGATGAGGACTTCACGCAGTTCAAAGCGTCCGCCGCGCCCCGCATCATGAATGATTTCCGGGACTGCATTGGACAATCCCCCGGCCCCCACGTCGTGGATGGAGAGAATCGGTGTTGCCTCACCCAATGCGTTGCAGCGATTGATGACTTCTTGGCACCGCCGCTGCATTTCCGGGTTTTCGCGCTGAACCGAGGCGAAATCCAGATCCTCGGCACTTTCACCCGAAGCGACCGATGAAGCTGCCCCACCACCGAGCCCAATCAACAGGGAAGGACCGCCGAGCACAACGATTGCCGCGCCCTCGGGTAATGGATTCTTGCCGAGCTGGGAACTGCGGATGTTCCCCATCCCACCGGCCAGCATGATCGGCTTGTGATAACCACGAAGCCCTTGGCCATCAGGATCTGATTGTTCAAAGGTCCTAAAGTAACCACAAATGTTGGGGCGTCCAAATTCGTTGTTGAATGCGGCGCCACCGAGGGGGCCTTGCAACATGATGTCGAGCGCGGAGGCAATTCGTTCAGGCTTGCCATGATCAGACTCCCAAGGTTGCTCAAAGCCCGGAATCCTGAGGTTTGAGACCGAGAAGCCCGTCAGGCCCGCCTTAGTCTGAGAGCCTCTACCGGTGGCCGCTTCATCCCGAATTTCCCCGCCTGATCCGGTCGCCGCCCCGGGAAACGGAGAGATGGCTGTCGGGTGATTGTGGGTTTCCACCTTCATCAGGATGTGGACGGGCTCCTCCTGATAGTGATAACCAAACGCTTCAGGCTCGCGAAGAAAGAAAGGACTGATCGGCCCTTCGATCACAGCCGAGTTGTCACTGTAGGCTGAAAGAATGCCTGCAGGGGCCACTTTGCTGGTATTGCGAATCATCGCGAAAAGCGACAGATCCTGCGCCTCACCATCGATTGTCCATTTGGCATTGAAGATCTTGTGTCGACAATGCTCCGAATTAGCCTGCGCAAACATCATCAGTTCGACATCCGTGGGATCGCGGCCCAAAGCGCTGTAACTGGTGAACAGGTAATCGAGTTCATCTTCTGACAACGCCAGACCCAAACTGACATTCGCCGCATCCAGGGCTGCGCGTCCATCCTTGCGAATAGCCACCCGATCCAGAGGTTGAGGACTGTCATGATGAAAAACGCGCGCCTCATCTCCCGGTGATAGCACTTGTTGCGTCATGCGATCGTGCAGCTTTGCCGTTAACTGCTGAAGCACTTTGGCATTCGGCGCGGCGTCCAGTCCGGTCAAGGTATAACGAATGGCCCGCTCAATCCGGATTACGGCATCCAACCGACAAATCTGGGCAATATCCGTAGCCTTGCTGGACCAAGGTGATCGCGTGCCGAGCCGGGGGACGATCAAAAGATCAAATCCCAAGGGCGTTTCAGCCGGAGTTTCGCCGTAAGCCAAGATCGTGCGTAGCCGAGTCTCCTCCTCCCCTTGCAGGGGGCGACGCAGTTCAACGAGATGTTCGAACGTACCGTGTATCCCAACCAAATGGGGACAAATCGTCTGGAGATCTTCTAGCAGTCGCTCACCACGAAAGGTAGAAAGCGCCTTGGGACCCTTGAGAGTAATGAGCATGAGCCAGCCTTCAGGTTGGGTGTATGGTTTGCAGGTGGAGAAGCCCCTTCCCCACCGTCATTGAGGGCCCGACGTGAAGACAGCTGCCCTCAACGCCTCTGTGGAGATTATTTTGCCTGCTTGTCCGACTTTGGATTGAGCGCCGTAGTCTGCAAGGCCTGATTGAGGTCCTTGAGAAGCTCAAAGCCCTCACCGCCCTTGATCGTTGCGCCCTCGGTATCCAGAACAAAAATCGACGTGGCACCTTTATACGGCTCGACTTTGATCCGATATTCGTAGGTTTTAGGCGCCCCTCCGTTCCACATATCTTGGAGGTCGCCGATCAAACCACGGTCTTCATAGAGATGGTCTTCCTTTCGATAGTGAACCACGATCATGCCATCGGTCTTGTTTTGATCAATCACTTCGAGTCGCATTCGACCCAGCGCTTTGGCGATTTCTGCCCAAGCGATATCGTAAGTCGCTTGAACTTCGATGACCGGAATATTCTGCAGATTTTCAGCAAGCACCGGCTTGGGGTGATTGCGGGCCGCTTCCAGCTCCTTGGCCCTCTCCGGCGTCATTTCCGTCCCCGGAGGTGGAGTGGCCTCACGCAAACTGGCTGAAGCCGGCTTTTCCTCGGTGGCTGCAGATTGCCAGGATTCGCGGTAACCCCCGGTCGCACCATCGATTGTCGAAGAGGTCAGATCGGGTGGCACTTCGAGAGCAGGGATCTCACTGACATACTGATATTCCTTGTGTTTGTCCGGAAACCAGCTTTTCACCATGGTACAGCCCGCAAGAGCCAGAACACCCATCGTAAAGAGGGATCGAATAACGATTACGGAGACCTGGTGGAACATCGTGTACCCAATCAAATTGCGCCAGCCTGGCGTATCGCCGCACGAACCACGCCATGATAGGCCGGAAGAAGCCAGGTGAGCGGCAATCGAATCCCCTGCTTGATCAATCCCATCTCGGCCAGTGCCCATTTCACAGGAATCGGATTGGACTCGATAAAGAGGTCCTTGTGCAATCCTTGCAGTTTGGCGTCAATGGTCTTGACCCGGCTCACATCGCCACCCTGAGCGGCAACACAAAGATCATGCATCAGGCGCGGCGCCACATTGGCCGTCACTGAGATGACACCATGCCCACCCAGCAAACAGAATTCGCCGGCCGTTGCATCATCACCCGAGTAAAGAAGGAACGAGGGATCGACCTGATCCAAGATCGCCTTGGCGCGGCCAAGATCGCCTGTCGCCTCTTTCACACCAATGATGTTAGGAACTGTTGAGAGACGCACCACCGTCTCTGTCAACATGTCACAGCCTGTCCGACCTGGCACGTTGTAGAGGATCTGCGGGATATCGACCGCCTCCGCAACGGCCTTGTAGTGCAGATAAAGGCCCTCTTGCGTGGGCTTATTATAGTAGGGGGTCACCAGAAGACAGGCGTCGGCACCCACCTCCTTCGCCTTTTTCGTCAGTTGAATCGCCTCACGCGTCGAATTCGCCCCGGTACCGGCAATGACGGGAACGCGACCCTTGACGGTCTCGACCGTGAAACGGATCACTTCACAGTGCTCATCCTCATCCAATGTTGCGGATTCACCTGTGGTGCCAACAGCAACGATTCCGTCCGTCCCTTCACGAATGTGAAATTCAATGAGCCCCCGCAGGCTTTCCCAGTCAACGGAACCATTCGATTCCATGGGCGTAACCAACGCGACCAGACTACCCTGAAGCATGCGATTTTTCCGGCTCTTAAAAGGGCAAATGGTACCGTGGCCCAAACCACCGTGACAACCGGCGCTCTCAACCCATTGAGTCTAATCACTCTAAACAAGGTGATAGACTTAGTTTAATTCCCGTGTCTCGACCCTATTCTCATGCAGCTAGTTCTTACCGTTCTCGGAAACAACCACCCCGACCTGATCATTGAACTGACCCGGACCATCAAGGAAGCCAAGTGCACAGTCGTCGAAAGTCGAATGACTGAACTCGGCCAGCAATTCGCTGGACACCTTATGGTTGAGGGTAACTGGAACCACATCGCCCGCCTTGAAAACGGGTTGGAAGCCATGGCCAGTCGCTTCGAACTGAAAGTTCAGATGATGCGGGCGGAAGAAACCGAAGTTGAAAACAAAGAAGATCCCGGCCTCCCCTATGCGATCGATATTTTCGCAACTGATCAGATCAATAACATCAACGACTTAAGCGAGTTTCTGGCAAGCCGCGGGGTCTCTATACTCGACATTTCAAGCAGCCGCTACCCCGCGCCCTATACAACGGCGCCCTTGTTTCTCGCTCACATGATCGTCCGTATTCCCCAAGGGATGCGGATCGTGTCTCTGCGCGATGAATTTTTAGATTTTTGCGACCAAATGAATCTGGATGCCATTTTGGAACCGGTGAAGCGTTAAAAGGTCTGAGCGTTATTGCTGAAGCTGAGGATCCATCATGACAGTCACAACAGGTTCAACCATCCCCGATTTTTCCCTTGAGGCCACCTCAGGAAAGACGATTTCGCCAAGCGATTTCGCGGGGCGCAAGGTCGTTATTTACTTTTACCCCAAAGACAGCACGCCGGGCTGTACCCTCGAAGGACAGGACTTTAGGGATCTTTATGAAGACTTTAAATCGGCTGAAACAGACGTCTACGGGGTCTCACGCGACTCTTTGAAGTCGCATGAAAACTTCAAATGCAAACAATCCTTTCCCTTCGAACTGATCAGTGATGGCGATGAAACCCTGTGCCGATTATTCGATGTAATCAAGATGAAGAACATGTACGGGAAACAGGTTCAAGGCATTGAGCGCAGTACTTTTCTGATCAACCGGGACGGCAAAATCGCACACGAGTGGCGTAAGGTCTCCGTGAAGGGGCACGCTCTCGAGGTGTTGGAAAAGGCCAAGGCACTGCCTTAATCCCTTATCAGAGCAGCTCATGCTTGACGCGGTTGATCTTCAAGCCAAATCCCACCGGGCCACCATCATCTGGTTGCATGGGCTTGGGGCCGATGGCCATGACTTTGCTCCAATCGCCAAGGAACTCAATCTCCCTGAATCCATGGGTGTGAGATTTATTCTCCCGCATGCACCCAGGCGTCCTGTGACAATCAACGGCGGCATGGTCATGCGTGCCTGGTATGACATTGCCTATACGGACATTGGTCGAACCCCGGATCTCGAAGGCATTGCCGAGTCCCTAAAAGAGGTGAACGAATTCGTCGAGATGGAGAAAAGCGCGGGCATCCCGGCCCAGCGCATCCTCGTCGCCGGTTTTTCTCAAGGCGGCGTCCTTGCCATAGAAGCGATCAGTCAGTTCCAGGATGGAATTGGAGGGGCTATTGCCCTTTCAGGGTACCTGGCTCGCCCCAATAGCATTCCTGAGGCCATCGGTTCCCAAAAGGTTTTTCTGGCTCACGGAACGCAAGACCCCATCGTCCCCTTTGAACTGGGGCAAGTCGCAAGAAGCGAATTGGAATCCAAGGGCTACGCGGTCACTTGGGGCGAGTGGCAAATGCCCCATAGCGTCTGCCTTGAGGAAATCGAAGCAATCCGCACTTGGATCATTGAAATCTTGGGCGACTAGACCTTTCGGGTCCCTTTCAGGATGACCCAACCATCTAAAATTTCGTCGGGCTCAAATGTAACCAAGGCTTCATAGGCTGATCTGACACTGGCCGCCTGATCTTCAAGGATCCCCGAAAGCGCCAATTTTCCACCGGGCTTCAGGTGCCCAAGAATACGAGATGACAATTCCACAAGGGGGCCGGCCAAGATATTGGCGACAACGACATCACAGGCCTGCGATGCATTCGCCGTAGCGTCAAGACAGCTTAACCGATCTTCAACACCGTTCTTGAGGGCGTTATCGCGGGTCGCGATCAATGCTTGGGGATCGATATCGATACCGATAGCCGCAGAGGCTCCAAGACGAAGGGCCGCAACTGCAAGAATGCCGGATCCACAACCAAAATCGAGTACAGTCTCGCCATCGAAGGTTAAGGAATCCAACCAACGAAGGCATAGGGCAGTCGTGGGATGTGTCCCGGTCCCGAAAGCCAGCCCGGGATCCAGGAGAATATTCACGGCAGACGGCTCTGGCGGCTCGTAGCCTGAAGGACAGATCCACAGCCTCTTACCAAACTGCATAGGCTGAAAATGCTCCATCCAAGCCCTTTCCCAGACCTGATCGTCGAGGGTACTGTCTGACCAGCCCACAATCTGTGCGCCAAAAACCAGACGCGCGAACTGTTCGAGGCCTTCGGGTACGGCCTCTTCCTCGAAGAGACCGGTGACTCGCGTCAGATTCCAAAGCGGCGTTTCACCTGGAGGCGGCTCAAAGAGGGGCTGGTCTCCCGCATCGTCCAGTGAGACCGAAAGTGCACCCTGAGCGATAAACCAGTCCGAAACGTCTTCGGCCAGTGACTGGGCGACTGTTGCCGCCAGTTGGCGCCACATCCTAGTGCTTCAGTCCTAGTTTCTTTTCAAGGTAGTGGATATTTTGGCCACCGGCTTCAAAACCCGCATCATTAATGATATCGAGGAGGAGTGGAATATTGCAGTTGATGCCGCCAATGACCATCTCGTTCAATGCGGTTCGCATCCTCGCGAGCGCGCTTTCGCGGGTCTCGCCATGGGTGATCAATTTCCCGATCATCGAGTCGTAATAAGGCGGCACTCGATAGCCATTGTAAATGTGGGTCTCGACGCGGACCCCTGGGCCACCCGGCATATGGAACTGCTCAATGAGTCCGGGGCTAGGGATAAATGTCTTGGGATCTTCAGCGTTGATTCGGCACTCCACGGAGTGACCCCGGAGCTTCACATCGGACTGAGTAATCGACAGCTTTTCGCCGGAGGCCACCAACAACTGCTCTTTCACGATGTCGAAGCCGGTGACCAGTTCAGTGACAGGGTGTTCGACCTGAACGCGGGTGTTCATCTCAATGAAATAAAACTCGCCATCTTGATAGAGGAATTCGAAGGTTCCGGCACCAAGATATCCGATTTCCTGGCAGGCCTTGACGCAACGCATCCCCATGGCCTGACGCTTTTCTTCACTAATCCCAGGGGCCGGCGCCTCTTCGACCACCTTTTGGTGACGACGCTGCATGGAGCAGTCGCGCTCACCCAGATGGACGCAGTTGCCGTGGGCATCCGCCAGGACCTGGAACTCGATGTGACGAGGATTCTCAAGGAATTTTTCCATGTAGACCATGTCATTACCGAAGGCAGCCCCCGCCTCACCCTTCGTCAACTCAATGGATGAAATCAGGTTGGCCTCAGCATGGACAACCCGCATGCCCCGACCGCCGCCGCCGCCCGCGGCTTTAATAATGATCGGATAGCCGATCTTGCGGGCTAACTTGAGATTTTCTTCACGATCATCACCCAGAGGACCATCCGAACCGGGCAGACAGGGAATTCCGGCCTTTTTCATCGCTTCGATGGCCGCAACCTTGTCACCCATGATGCGGATGGTCTCGGGCTTGGGCCCAATAAACGTGAAGCCGCTTTGAATGACGCGCTCGGCAAAATCAGCGTTTTCAGAGAGAAATCCGTATCCCGGATGAATGGCTTCGGCATCCGTAACTTCTGCCGCTGCAATAATGGCAGGAACGTTAAGGTAGCTTTCCTTGGATGCTGCGGGACCAATACAGACGGATTCGTCTGCCAGGCGAACATGCTTGAGATCGCGATCCGCCTCGGAATGAACGGCAACCGCCTTGATCCCGAGTTCACGGCAGGCACGGAGAATGCGCAGGGCGATCTCGCCCCGGTTGGCTATTAGGATTTTTTCGAACATGTCTCGTTCCTGTTATCGGGATCTGGGAGGTCCAGCAAGAGGACCGCTGGTTCAGCGGTCCTCTGACAGCTATAACCTACTCGATGATGAAAAGCGGCTGGTTGTATTCCACCGGCTGAGCATTTTCAACAAGGATTCGGGTGACCTTGCCAGCCTTATCTGCCTCGATCTGATTCAGGATTTTCATGGCTTCGATGATGCAAAGGGTATCCCCCACCTCAACACGCTGCCCCAGATCAACGAACATCTTGGCGCCCGGTGTCGGGCAACGATAGAACGTACCGACCATGGGGGAACGAACGATGTGCCCTGTCAACTGGTCTGCATCACCCTTCTTGGTATCAGCTTCCTGAGCTACCGGCGCTGCAGCAGGTGCCTGCGCTAAGGGTGCAGGGGCATAGAAAGCTTGGGGTTGCGGCGCAATGGTGCTGTGCCGACTGATACGAACGGACTCCTCTCCTTCATGGATCTCGATTTCGGCGACATCGGACTCACCAATCATGTCGATCAATTTTTTTATTTTGCGAATATCCATTACTTAACGACCCTGGTCTGGTTTGATGACGGCAATCGCTGCATCGAAGGCCAACTCGTAACCGAGGGGCCCAAAGCCGAGAATCACTCCTCGCGCAATGTCTGAAAGATAGGAATGCTGGCGAAATGATTCCCGCGCGTGGACGTTTGAGAGGTGAACCTCAATGAACGGCAACTTTGTAGCGAGAAATGCATCGCGGAGCGCGATGCTGGTATGGGTAAAGGCACCGGGATTGATGATCACGCAATCCACGCTCGAACGATACGCCTCATGAACATAACCAATGAGTTCGTGTTCAGCGTTCGTCTGGAAAAATTGCAATTCGACGCCGGAATGGCCTGCTTTTTTTCGTAGCCGCCCCTCAATGTCCTCAAGTGTCTCGGAACCGTAGAGACCGGGCTCTCGTACACCGAGCAGATTGAGGTTGGGTCCATTGAGGACAAGTATGGTGGCCATGAAGTTGATGGAATGCTCCGAAATACCCCAAAACGCGCCCATTTTGCCGAAAATCCGGCGCAATGTCCATGAAATTGCGCCAAAAGCGGCGTTCAAATTGGGATTTCGACTACCCTTTTTTTTCCAATAAGGGCGTCACGATCTGAAGCAATGGATCTACCGGAAAGAGCCCTACCCGCGCATGGCGCTGGGTCCCGTTTCGGTCAAAAATGACCGTAAAAGGAAGCGCTGACAAGTCGTTGCCCAAACTATCCGCCCAGGCCGGAACGTCTGGGCCACCCACCCAGATGGGATAGTTAACCGGATAGTCTCGAAGGTATGCACGAACGGTTTCAGGATCGTCAATCGCGATTCCAATAAACTGAAGTCCTTGCGACCCCAAGGACGCCTGAAGCTTGGAAAATTCCTTCATTTCCTCCCGGCAAGGCTGGCACCAAGTGGCCCAGAAATTAATCACCAAAACCTTGCCTCGCCCGTCAGCGAGATGCTGAGATTGCCCACGCAGATCCACCAACACCGGCTCGGGAAGTGCAGCGGGCAGAACCTCATGTGTCGAACGATAGGAAAAATAACCCAAGAGAGCCGAAAACAGTCCAGCCGCCAGCCAAGTCATCCGAATCATTGCTTCGCCACGCCCTGAAGTCTCTTGAGAAAATTAGTCGCTTCCATGAAGCCGATCACCCGGCTCTCGGTCACTTCGCGGCCATCTCTACCAAAAAAAATGACGCCCGGCGGTCCGACCAAATGAA
The DNA here is from genome assembly GCA_041158345.1 of Pseudomonadota bacterium. Lineage (GTDB taxonomy): Bacteria > Pseudomonadota > Gammaproteobacteria > Methylococcales > Methylococcaceae > UBA6136. The sequence goes on from JBEBBO010000064.1 coordinate 16,068, forward strand.
AGCGCTTCAAGAGCTCTTTATCCTGAGCCGTATTGCCAGTGACATCAGCACGCAATAGATCAAATGCATCCAGCGCTCTTAAGACGGCCAGATCCCCGAACGTATCTCGGTCCATTTCCTTACAGGTGATACACCAGTCGGCATAGAAGTCGATCAAAACAGGCCGCCCTCGAAGGCGAGCCTCCGCCAAGGCGAGATCCAATTCATGCAGCGAAACGATCTTCCTGAAATGCGGCGACTGCGCCACGGAGGCCGACTGCTGAGAGGTTTGGGCCGATTTCAGCGGAAACAAGGGATCGGTCTGGCCTTCAGCTAAACCCACGAGAATGAGCATTCCATATGCCATGACACTCAATCCGAGGCCCTTGAAAAACCGCCGCCAACCAGAAGCACCTGCCGTAATCGTGTCCAGAGCCCCAAGATAGACGGCCACCACGATTAAAAACACAGCCCAAAGCGCCATCATGAGGGAAGTAGGGAGAATCCGCGCGAGAAGCCCAAGAGATGTCGCCAAAAAACCAGCGCCAAAGACAGTCTTGACGCCCTCCATCCAAGCGCCCGCCTTAGGGAGTAGCTTCCCAGCCGAGGCCCCAATAAGCAGGAGAGGAAACCCCATCCCGATCCCCAAGGCAAAGAGCGCTACGCCTCCGAGAACAGCGTCACCCGTCTCCCCGATATAAATCAGCGTGCCCGCTAGAGGGGCCGCGACACAGGGCCCAACAATAAGAGCTGACAACGCCCCCATCACTGCGGAGCCACTGAGCGTTCCACCATGGAGACCGCGAGAGAACCGGGTGACTTGCTGCTGGATGCCTAGGGGCATTTCAAAATTGAGAAGCCCGAACATCGAGAGCGCAAAAACAACGAACAGGCCGCTAAAGCTCCCAATCACCCAAGTCTCTTGAAAATAAGCCTGAAGGTTGTGGCCAAAAAGCCCTGCCACAACCCCAAAAACCATATAAGTCAGGGCCGATGACACGACATAGCTCAGTGAGAGCAAAAAACCGCGGCCCGTTGTAAGACGTCCCCCCTGCCCCACAATGATTCCGGAAAGAATAGGAATCATGGGAAACACACAGGGAGTAAGGGACAATAGGACCCCCATTCCAAGAAAACTCAACAGGGTCCAACCTAGCGATTTGTCCTTGAGTTCCTGAAATACAGAACACTGCTCCGACAATCCTTCAGTTTCTACGAAACCCTCGGGCGCTTTAGCCGAACATTCCCCGGCAACCGGAGCAATCATGCCGTCAGAGTCAGACACTTCTGATGAAGCCGCTGGAATGCCTCGGGCATCCAATGGAACGGACTGCGTCATCGGGGGGTAGCACACGCCTCGGTCAGCACACCCCTGGAAGCTCGCAGTCAATTCAAGCACCTGACCCGCAGCGAGGGCACCATTCAGGGGAACCGTCACCACGAGGTCGTCCCGAAAAATCTCCACGGAGCCAAACTCCGCATCCTCATGCGGCAATCCATGGGGTAATTCAAACTGACCCAAGGTAATGCCTTGTTGCGATGCGAGTGAGAAAGCAAACTTCTCGCGATAGAGGTAATAACCCGGCGCAATCCGCCAGCTCAATTCCACTGCGGATCGACTCAGTAGTCTTGCTGAAAACTGAAATGCCTTTTCTGCAGGCAAAAGCTCATGTGCTGGGGCGAATTTGTCCAGAAAGCTCGAGAGTGAGGACGCATTGGGCGCAGCATTTGCAAAACTGGCGGAAAGGGTCACCGCCAAGACAAATCCCATGAGCAAAAAAGGCCGCACGGTCAGCGTTTTTGAAGTTTTTCCGAAAAGAACGCATTTCATAAAGTGATCTCGATACCCAGACCTTTGCGCATCCAGGCCAAATAATCTTGCGACCCGCCCTTCACAGGCAGGACCAGAAATTCCGGCGTTTCATACGGAACCATCTCTCGAATCAGATGTTCCAACTGCTCAAGCCTTGATTCGTGTGTCTTGATCAGGAGAAGATGCTCACTCTCGCATTCCAGCGCATCATTCCACCGATAATGCGATTCGACGCCGGGAATGACATTGACGCAGGCCGCAAGTTCCGACGCTACGAGTCGTCGGGCCAAGCTTCTCGCCAGCTCAGAACTCGGGGATGTACTAAGCACCAAACATTCCTGCATTTCCATGTCCATGTCCACCTGGACAAAAACTAAAGATTTTAAATAACTTTGCCGTTCCGAAGAGTGACTAATGCCTTTTACCCTCAAGATTACGCTCATCGTGTTCCCGTTTGTGGAACTCGCCCTCTTAGCCCAAATTGCTGCGGCCTTGGGCTTCTTCCCGACGCTTGGACTTCTTTTGATTTCTGCAGGGATTGGGGGAGCCATTATCCGTCTCCGAGGGCTCTCAGCCCTGCTTCACATGCAGATGAGTGCTCGCACCGGCCAAGTGCCAGCCCGCGAAATGCTGAGCGATGGCATTTCCGCTGTGGGTGGACTGCTCCTGATCATCCCAGGCCCATTAAGCGATCTTTTTGGCGTTTTACTTCAATTCCCCCCAATACAGAAAGTCTTGGCCCAGTTCGTCATCCAAAAAGGGCTTGCCTCCATGGGAGCTGAGAGAGCAACTGGCTCAGCAACGATCATCGAAGGCGACTTCACAAGATCCTCTGAAGCGCGTTCGCACATCAAATCCGATCGACTCTAACCCCCCAACCCAAGCCAGACGAGGCCACTATGACTATCCAGATCAATGATGTACTACCCAATGGACAATTGATTGAGTGCGAAGAATTCGATCCGACCAATGGATGTCCGATCAATCCTAAAACGATCGACCCGGCGATCGAGGCCCAGGGCAAAAAAATCGTGATTTTCGGCGTCCCAGGCGCTTTCACCCCCACCTGCTCGCTCAAACACTTGCCGGGATTTGTCACCCATTTCAACGAACTCAAAGGAAAAGGGATTGACGAAATTTGGTGCCTTTCTGTGAATGATCACTTTGTCATGGCCGCTTGGGGCCGTGAGCAGAATGCCATTGGGAAAGCCCGCATGATGGCGGATGGCTCCGCTCAGTATTCAAAGCAGCTGGGCCTTGACAGAGATCTCACGCCAAACGGAATGGGAATTCGTTGCCGACGTTTTGCCATGATCGTCAACGATGGCAAGGTCACCTACCTTGGCGTAGAGGAATCTGGAAAATTCGAGGTTTCCTCGGCCGAGGCGATTTTGGCCGAGGTCTCCTGAAACTCGCCGTCTATTGATCGATCGCAACAATCCTGGGTACGTGCCTGCCGCCTTCAAAGGGCGTATCCAGGAAGGTTTGGACTATAGTCCTCGCCATCTCAGGCGTAACGATTCGCTGTCCGATAGCAATGCAGTTCGCATCATTGTGAGAGCGTGTCAAAAAGGCCGTCTGCTCGTCAAATGAATAACCGCAGCGACACCCCTTCACTCGATTGGCAACGATTGCCTCCCCATTGCCACTTCCGCCAAGAACAATCCCTCGCTCGACGTCACCCTTTGCGACCGCTTCAGCACATGGCCGAATCCAAGTCGGATAATCGGTTCTTTCATCACTAAAACAACCATAGTCAATCACTTCATGACCCAAGGAGCCTAGCCAGGCCCTGAGCATTTCCTTGTAGTCAAATCCTGCATGATCGGATGCAATGCCAATTTTCATGACTTTCCTCAGATAACGAATATTTAAGAGTTCTCAGACGGGCGCTATGATGAGCGCCCTTTCCCAGGAGTTCAACGGATCTCAGAATCCGCAATTGAGGTGTGCATGCAAAAAGTTCGATGGGGCATTCTCGGAGCCGCCCGCATCAATGAAAGGCTCCTTCCCGCGATTCTCGCGGTTCCTCAGGCTGAGCTCATTGGAATTGGCAGTCGGCGTCCAGGAGCGGCGCTAGAAACCCTGAAACGGCTGGCGCCCGAAGCCTGCGGCGTCGAGGCTCACGACTCGCTTGAAGCCATTCTGGAATGTGAGAGCATCGATGCGGTCTACATTCCATTATCGAACGCAGAGCATGCGAACTGGGTTCTTAAGGCGATTGCTGCCGGAAAGCATGTACTTTGCGAAAAACCTCTGGCAACGCGTTCGGATGACATTGTGGCCATTCGTGAAGCCGCTCGGGCCAAGGGCGTCAACGTCATGGAGGGCTTCATGTACCGATTTCACCCGCAGCATCAAAGAGTTCGCGAACTGATCGCCTCAGGACTGATCGGTGACATACGATCGGTGCGAACCAGCTTCTCTTTCATGATGAAACCGGCGCGCCTCTACAGAGTGCAATCCGACATTGATGCTGGGGGAGGCGCCATGTGGGACATTGGCTGCTACGCGATTCATTCAGCGAGAATGTGGATGCCAGGAGAGCCCCGATCTGTCAGCGCCATGATGCATTGTGCTGAATCCGGAGCGGATCTCTCGACCAGTGGCATTATCGAATATGGCGAAGGACGACGGGCCCATTTTGATTTTAGCTTTGAGTGTACCCGCCGATCGGAATACGAAATTACGGGAACCCTTGGGACTATTCGCTGCCCCACCGTGTGGCAGTTACCTGGAGATGTGCCTGAAATCCAGTGGCGAACCGAAGACGGCCGGAGAGGCGAGGAAAGCCCTCCCGCTTTCAACCATTTCGAACTTGAAGTCGCAGGTTTCTCAGATGCCGTGCTTAGTGGAGGGGATGTACTCCTTCCCCTCGAGGACGCGCTCATGAACTGCAAGATCATCATGGCGGCCATTGAATCCGCTAGGACTGGAAAGCATGTTGCCATCTCGCCCTAAAGCTTCTGATGAATAAGGCTCCCGATCCCAAATCGTATGAATTTTTCCTTGCGACCTGGCAGGTCTACAGGAAAATTGTCGACGGAAACTTCATGTATCACCGGGAGATATTCAGCGAGATTTTGCGACTCCTGACGGCTCAGCCTGTAGCCGTTTTCTCGGTCCTTGACCTCGGCTGCGGGGACGCGGCCACCATGCGACCCATCCTTGAAAAAATCCGCTTTTCAAACTACTTGGGGGTTGATGCTTCTCAGCCTGCACTTCAACTGGCCAAAGGGGAGCTTCAAGCATTTAATGAGCGGATCGAACTCGTATGCCGTGACATGGTGAGCTTTCTTAGAGAAAACCTCTCACGAACATTCGAAGCCATCGTGGTGAGCTTTTCCCTACACCACCTCGAAACCGCACAGAAGAGGGAGTTTTTGGCGCTTTGCAAAAACGCATTAAGTCCCACCGGTCAGCTTATCGTCGTGGATGTGTTTCGAAATAAGAACCAATCCCGTGAAGATTATTTGGACGCCTACTGTGAGGACATGACCCAGAGGTGGACCACTCTGACCGCCGAGGAGGCTCAACTCGCGATTGAGCATGTGCGAACCCATGACCTTCCTGAAACACTGGAAGATTTCCTTCAACTAGCGCAACAGGCTGGCTTGAGTCGCGGCAAAGAGGTCTTGCGCCAGGGTTTTCATGTGATCACCACCTTTGGCTATTGATTCTCTTTATCGGGCTGCAAGCTTCTTATAGTCAATGGATAGTTTAAGGCCTGCAAAACGGCCTTTGAGCCCGAGAATCTCATCCTTGGCAGGATCAAAATAGAGTTTGGCTTCTGCAATTCTCCGATCTTCATAATCCTGATCAACTGGAAGAGAATCCGCCTTGAACCGGTAAATCAGGATTTTGAGCCCATTTTCATCAACGATGCTCTCTGGAGGCCCCATGACACGAGTAATGTCAGCGGATTTGGGAAGCGAGGCCATCAGTTTGGGGAGATCTTCAGGGTCGACTTTCAACTGGCGCTTGTCCTGATCAATCTTTCCTACGCCCAAAGAACGAATCGAAGCTTCAAGAAAGGCGACCGGCGCCATCTCCACAAAGAGCGGTGAAAAATCAAACGCTTCAAGTTTGTGCTCACGGGTATAGGTCATCGCAAAGGACACTAATTTGTCCTTCTGCTCCACCGTTTTTGCGGGATCGAGATGAAAGTCGAGATACCAGCGATAGCTCCCGGCCGCTAATTTTTCAATACGGCTCGGATTCAGCTTGCTCAGATAAACAAAATCCTCACTCAGAAGAACCGGCTCCTTGAAGTGAACGATGAAGTGCTTATCCACCACTTCAATCCGAATGTTTTCATCAAAATCAGCCAACTGATTTTTAATTTCCAGCAGCCTGAACCAGACGCATCCGGTCAGAAATACTGCGAGCAGTAAAACCAAGGCTCGCTTTGTAGCAAATAGGGGTTGAATCATTGTTGATCAAGAAATGATTGAATGCCGCCAAGGCCACTCTACACCGGGTTTCCTTGCCGATGTGAGCCCTGAGCGATTATAATTACTCGCTTGGAGGGTCGTTAGCTCAGTCGGTAGAGCATTGCACTTTTAATGCAGTGGTCGTGGGTTCGAATCCCACACGACCCACCATTCATTTCAAGAACTTCCAGAACCCACCAATTTTAGCTGCGTAACTTTTTGCGTAACTTTCTTGTTCCCGCCTCCCGGCAGTGCACTCAGTCGCAACATCGTTAGCGGCTTCATTTCAGAAAGCTTCTCAACTGCGTCAATCAGCTCCTGTATTCCGGCTGGCGAATAATGCAGCGTAATATCCCCGGTCGTATGGTGCAGCAACACCTTACGCGTTTCGAGGGGAACATCTACAGATCGCAATCTTCTCCCGAAGGTATGCTTCAGGTTATGCG
>JBEBBO010000065.1:0-7813 GCA_041158345.1 Pseudomonadota bacterium
CCAAGAGGTAGCGCGCGGTATTGCGAAGGCGACGGTAGACATCCGCCGTGCGTTTCAGGATTTCGTCCGAAACATGCATTTCCTGGCGGTAATCGGTGGCGGCAACCCAGAGCCTCAAAACATCGGCCCCAAGGTTCTGCATGACCTTCTGGGGTGCCACGACATTGCCCTTCGACTTCGACATTTTTTTGCCTTCGGCATCGACGGTGAATCCGTGGGTCAGGACCGATCGATAGGGCGCCTTGCCATGGATCGCAACCGATGCGAGCAACGAAGACTGGAACCAGCCGCGGTGTTGGTCTGAGCCTTCGAGGTACAGGTCGGCAGGAAAGCCGAGTTCGGCCCGGCGATCCAGAACGCAGGCATGCGTGACCCCTGAATCAAACCAGACATCGAGGGTGTCCTTGACCTTTCGATAGTTCACCGCGTCGTCGCCCAAAAGCTCGGCGGGATCGAGGTCAAACCAGGCATCAATGCCCCGTTGTTCAATCTTTTGTGCAACCTTTTCGATCAGCGCGAGACTGTCAGGATGGGGCTCCTGGGTCTCCCGATGCACAAAGAGCGCGATCGGAACCCCCCAGTTCCGCTGGCGGGAAACGCACCAGTCCGGTCGGTTCCCGACCATGCCTTCGATGCGGGCCTGGCCCCAGTCCGGAATCCAGTCGACCTTTTGAATTTCTTCCAGGGCCTGGGTCCGAAGCCCTTTATGGTCCATGGCAATGAACCACTGCGGCGTGGCCCTGAAAATGACCGGGGTCTTGTGGCGCCAGCAGTGGGGGTAGCTGTGCTCGATTCGGGCCTCATGGACGAGGTTGCCGTGCTGTCTTAAGACGTCGATAACATGCGGGTTTGCGCTCATCACATGCTCGCCGGCAAAAAGCGCGGTCGACGGGAGGAACTTGCCATCATCACCGACCGGGTTTTCGACAGGAAGGTGATAGCGCTGGCCGACCACGTAGTCTTCTTGACCATGGCCGGGTGCCGTGTGGACGGCGCCGGTTCCGGCATCCAGCGTGACATGATCGCCCACAATGACCGGCACTTCCCGATCATAAAAGGGGTGCTGAAGCGAAAGTCCCTCGAGCGCGGCGCCTGTGGTTCGAGCGACGGTTCGGGCATTGAGGATGCCCCAGCGTTTCAACGCATCTTCCTGGAGCGCTTCGGCGACGATCAGGTGCTCCTTTTGTTCAGGGCATTCGATCACGACGTAATCCACGTCTGGCCCCAAGGCGACGGCCTGATTGGCCGGCAGTGTCCAGGGCGTCGTGGTCCAAATGACAATGGACACCGGGCCTTGTCCCGGCCCCGCCCCGACGCGTTCGGTTCGAGCCCAGAGGGTTTCTTCGCTCAGGACCTTGAAACGGACATCGATGGTCGGCGAGGTCTTGTTTTCGTATTCAACTTCCGCCTCAGCCAGGGCGGAACCACAGTCGGTACACCAATGGACGGGCTTTGCGCCCTTGACCAGATGGCCGTTGGCGTGGATTCGGCCGAGGGATCTGACGATGTCGGCCTCGAATTGGAAGTCCATGGTGAGGTAGGGATTTTCAAAATCCCCGAAGACCCCGAGACGAATGAATTCATTCCGTTGGGTGTCGACCTGCTTTTTGGCATATTCGCGGCAGGCGGTTCGGAAGGCGTCCGGTTCAACCTTGACGCCGGCTTTCCCGATCTTTTTCTCAACCATGAGTTCGATGGGAAGACCGTGGCAGTCCCAGCCGGGGACGTAGGGGGCATCAAACCCTTCAAAGCCCTTGCTCTTGACGATGATGTCCTTGAGGATCTTGTTGACGGCGTGGCCGATGTGAATTTCGCCGTTGGCGTAGGGGGGGCCATCGTGCAGCACGAACGGGGGGCGCCCCTTTCGGGTTTCCCGAAGTTTTTCGTAGAGGCGAAGTTCATTCCAGCGAGCCAGTTGCTCAGGTTCCCGTTGCGGCAGATTGCCTTTCATGGGGAATGCGGTCGCAGGAAGGTTCAGCGTGGCTTTGTAATCAACGGTCATGGTGTGGCTCTGGGTGCGGTCGGCCCGTTAAAGAAGTCGCGGGCGGCCTGGATATCCTTTTCGATCTGGGCCTTGAGTTCGGGAATGCCATCGAATCGCCGTTCATCGCGAAGTCGTGCGTGGAACTCCACCTCGACCCGGCGGCCATAGAGATCGCCGCTGAAGTCCAGGAGATGAGTCTCCAGAAGCATGGTCGGATCGCCTGTCACGGTAGGACGGCTTCCGACATTGGCAACACCGGGAATCGGAGTCGGGCCTAAACCCCGCATTGTAACGGCAAACACGCCTCGAACTGGAGTGTTTTTGCGCTGCATCAAGAGGTTGGCGGTTGGAAAGCCGAAGGCTCGCCCTCGTTTCTGGCCGTGAATAATGCGGCCACAGACCTCATAGGGTTTTCCGAGCAACTCGCGGGCCCGATCAAGATCGCCCTTGAGGAGGGCCTCTCGGATCAATGTGCTGCTGATGCGCTCGCTCCCGGCAAGCACGGTTTGGGTATCCGCCACTTCAAATCCCTGCGCCTGGCCGGTTTTCACCAAGAGCTGATAGTCACCGGCTCGCTTTTGGCCGAAGCGAAAGTCATCCCCGATGACGAGGAAGCGAACTTTGAGGCTTTGAATCAGGATCTCATCGATGAAGGCCTCAGGCGACATCTCAGAAAGCGCCCGGTTAAAGCGAAGAATCATCACGTGATCGACCGGTAGCTCTGAGAGCCGATCAATCTTGTCCCGGAGGCGCATCAGCCTGGGGGGGGCTTGGTCGGGGGCAAAAAATTCGCGGGGTTGGGGTTCGAACAGCACGACGCAGACCGGAAGGCCGAGTCTTTGCCCCTCATCCGCCAGCCGTTCGATCACCTTGCGATGGCCGAGATGGACCCCATCGAAGTTACCGATGGTGGCCACGCACCCGGCTTCAGGGCGCTGCGGTGAGTGAAGTCCCAGAGCAAGACGCATGGTCAGGCCACTCCGGGTTCAATGAGGTGGCGGGGGCGAAGGCCCAGCGCGAGGAGAGACAGCGCATAAAGGAGCATGCCCCCACCGATCAGGGCGGCCAGGATCAAGATCCGGTCAAGGGATGCCAGATGTTCAAAAGGCAAGATCTGCTCCAATGACACCAAAAAAGCCCCAAGGACGGCATTCCCGAGGAGGAGTCGAACCAGAAAGAGGCGGCTCCCGGGGCCCGGACGGTAAAGGCCTCGGACCTTGAGGATGCCAAAAAGCGTGATGGCATTGAAAAGGGCCGCAAGAGAGGCCGCGAGCGCGAGGCCGACATGCCCGAAACCCGGGGGTGCGAGCCAGAACGTCGAGAGCACGCTGACCAAAAGATTGACGCCGACAGCATAGACGCCGATGCGCGCTGGTGTTCTCAAGTCCTCGCGAGCGCTAAAGCCGGGGACCAGAACCTTGATCGCGAGAAAGCCGGGAAGTCCGCTGCCATAGGCCATGAGGCTTCGAGCCGCCATGCGGGCATCCTCCGGGTTGAAATGATCGTGCTGGAACAGGGTGTACATCAAGGGTTCGGCAAGGCAGACGAGGCCTAAGGTCGCAGGTAGGCCAATCAAAAGGAGGGTCCGAAGTCCCCAGTCGAGTGTTTGGGAGAACTCGGATTCATCCCCCTTCGCGCGGCTTTTTGAGAGATGCGGCAGGATCACCGTGCCGACAGCGACGCCCAAAAGCCCCAAAGGAAATTCTAACAAACGGTCTGAATAGTAGAGCCAGGAGATGCTGCCCGTGGTCAGGAGAGAGGCCAAGAGTGTGTTGATCAGAAGATTGACCTGCGTGACCGAGGCGCCGAAAAGCGCCGGCGACATGAGATCCACTACTCGTCGCACATCCGGATGGCGAAGCGCCAGTTTCGGGTGGGGCAGGAGTCCGCGCCGCCAGAGGGGGGGGATCTGGAGTGCCAACTGAAGCATGCCGCCCATGAGCACCCCGACAGCCAAGGCGGTGACCGGCTGGTCAAACTGGGAGGCGAGCGTGAGGCTGGCAAAAATCATGGCGATGTTCAGGAGTACCGGGGTCGCGGCCGGGGTCAGAAAATCGCCGTAGGTGTTGAGAATCCCGCCGGAAAGCGCGGTCAGGGCAATCAGGATGAGGTAGGGAAACGTGATGCGAAGGAGATCAGACGCCAGATGCGCCTGATCCGGAACGCCGCTGAAGCCCGGGGCAAAGAGTTGAATCAGGAGAGGGCTCAGGAGCGTTCCTGCCAGCGTCAAGAGCGCTAAAAAGAGGGTGAAGCTTCCCGTGACCCGATCAATGACCGCCTTGACCCGGGCATCTCCGCCTTCTTCCCGGGCAGCGGCCAGCACCGGCACAAAGGCCTGAGAGAATGCACCTTCTGCAAAAAGACGGCGGAGGAAATTGGGGATCTTAAACGCGACAAAAAATGCATCGGTACTGGCGCTTGCGCCAAAGACCTGGGCAATGACGAGATCCCTTGCAAACCCCAGAATGCGGGAGCTTAAGGTCAGGCCACTCACGAGGCCTGTGGATTGAAGGAGCGTCTGGCGCATGAGCAGGGTGAGGGGTCCCTAGAGGTCATCTGGCGAATGAAGCCAATGCTCCTGAGGCGGCGTAATCACTTCAAGGAGTCGCTGGATCAGACGGTCAGGGTCCGTGTCATCGATCACGAGCGCTCGATTTTCTGGGCGAATAAAGCCCTCTTCGAGGCTGTGATCAATGAGATGGATGAGGGGATCGAAATAGCCCTCGGTATTGAGAATGCCGATCGGTTTTCGGTGAAAACCGAGCTGTGCCCAGGTCAGGATTTCAAACAGCTCTTCAAAGGTGCCATAGCCCCCCGGCAGGGCAATAAATGCATCGGCCAGTTCAGCCATTCGTGCTTTTCGGGTATGCATGGAATCGACAATCTCAAGGCGCGTGGCGCCAAGATCCTCGATGCGGGTCCCGGAAACCTCCCGTCCCATTAAGGACTCAGGGATGACGCCAATCACTTCGCCGCCGGCGTCAAGCGCCGCTTCGGCCAGTCGCCCCATCAGGCCGACGTTGCCCCCGCCGTAAACCAAACCCAGTTTCCGCTGGGCCAGGCGTCGACCTAAAAGCGCTGCGGCGTTCCTGTAGGCAGGGCGACGACCGTGGCTTGCGCCGAGGAAGACGCAAACGCGGTGCAGGGGCGAGGACGAGGATGCGGCAATCGGCGGCATGGTGCAGTGCTTGGAGTCTCTCAGGGTCTGGGTGGCGCGAGGATACCATGGCCCGTCTTGAGGGCCTTTGGGGAGGCGTCTTGGAATAATTGACTATTTTGATCGGATATGTGACTCTCGGCCACAAAGACCCTGTATTCCTTGAGGAGAATCCGACCGTGCGCTTAACCACCAAGGGCCGCTATGCCGTCACCGCCATGCTGGACTTGGCGTTTCATAGCGAAAAAAAGCCTGTCACCTTGACGGATATCGCCAAGCGACAGGAAATCTCCCTCTCTTACCTCGAACAGTTGTTTGCGCGGCTCCGCCGCTCGGGCATGGTCGAGGGGGTCCGTGGGCCGGGCGGTGGCTATCAGCTCAGTCGAAGAGCCGAATCGATCAGCATTGCTGAAATCATCTCGGCGGTGGATGAAACGATCGATTCGACGCGATGTGGCGGACAGGCCAATTGCCAAAACGCGCAGCCCTGTCTGACCCATGATCTTTGGATGGGGTTGAGCGATCAAATTCGCCAGTACTTGGATTCAATCACCTTGCAGGATGTCCTGACCCGATCCTCCGTGCGTGAGGTCGCCGAACGCCAGGATCAGCATGTGTTGGGTGCTCCCCTTGAAATGCCCCTGCAGCGGGGTGTGCGACTCTGAGGCGTGAGGGCGGAATGATCTATCTGGATCACAACGCCACAACGCCGCTGGATGCACGGGTGCTGGAAGCCATGCTCCCCTATCTGGGGCGCTTCTATGGGAACCCGTCGGCACTTCATCGGTTGGGGCGATTAAGTCGCGGTGCCATCGATCGGGCCCGTGAGCAGGTTGCAGCCTTGGTTGCCGTAAGGCCTGAGCAGGTCATTTTCACATCGGGTGCCACCGAGGCCTCCAACCTGGCGCTTTGGGGGCTTGCCCAGCGATTTTCCAGCGCCCGGCTCCTCTCAGGACAAACCGAGCACCCTTCGGTTGCTGAGCCTATGGTGGCGCTGGCCCAGTCCAAGGGCTGGTCGCTGGACTATCTTCCGATCAGTAGCGGCGGCGTCCACAGCCTCCCCTCGGATGCGTTCTGGTCGATGGGGCCCGTGATTGCGGCGCTCATGCTGGCCAACAATGAAACCGGCGTTCTTGAAGACCCGCGCCCCTTGGGCGAAAAGCTCAGGGCTCTCGGGGGCGTCTTGCATGTGGATGCGGTGCAGGCCGCGGGCAAGATGCCGTTGGATTTTTCATCGACCGGCGCCCACACCTTGAGCCTTTCGGCCCACAAAATCCGCGGCCCCAAAGGCGTTGGCGCCTTGATTGTCGATTCAGAGATCCTTCTGTCGCCCATGACATTCGGTGGAGGGCAAGAGCGCGGGCTTCGGCCGGGCACCGAGAATGTGGCAGGGATCGTCGGGTTTGGGGTCGCCGCTGAATTGGCGCACAAGGAATTGGCGCAGCGCAGTGCCCATGTGCTTGCGCTGAGGCATCAGCTGGAGCGGGGACTTCGGGAGCTGGCGGGCGTGACCCTGCACGCAGCAGACAGCCCCAGACTCCCCAACACGATTCAGTTTTCGGTCGAGGGGTGGGATGGTGAGGCCCTGGTGATGGCCCTGGACCGCGAAGGATTCCAACTCTCATCGGGTTCGGCCTGTGCGAGTGGGGGGAACCAGCCCAGCCCCGTGCTGACGGCCATGGGGGTCCCCGCGGATCTTGCCCGGGGAGCGATCCGAGTGAGCCTGGGGCCGGATAACGCGCCCCTTGAGATTGATTCTTTTCTTACGACCCTTCGGGGTCTCAGTCGAGCCTCCGATGCGAGGCAGGAGTAGGTGATGAGTATTCATTTGACGGACACAGCGGCGCAGCAGATCAGCCGCCAGCTGGAAAAAAGAGGCAAGGGTCTGGGTCTTCGGCTTGGGGTCAAGAAATCGGGATGTACCGGCTACGCCTACGTGATTGACTTTCAGGATGCTGAACCCTCGGACGAGACGGTCTATGAGGATCGGGGCGTTCGGATCTATGTGCCCTCAGATTCCGTTGATTTTCTCTCGGGAACCACGGTCGACTTTCGCCGGGAAGGCATCAGCGAGGCGTTCCGCTTCGATAACCCCAACGTCAAGGCCGAGTGTGGTTGCGGCGAGAGTTTTGCCGTTTGATCGGTCGGGTTCAGACGCGCTGGCCTTAACTTTGGTGCGCTTTTCGGGTATCATTCCGGGGTTTAAGTCCCGCCTTCAGGCGGGTTTTCTTTTGGCCGGCCCGATGGGGGTCGGACCGTGTACCCGAGGTTTACCATGGCGATCGAACGTACTATTTCCATCATCAAGCCTGATGCCGTTGCCAAGAATGTCATCGGCGAAATTTATAGCCGCTTCGAAAAGGCCGGTCTTCGTGTCATTGCGGCCAAGATGGCCCACCTCAGCCGCGAACAGGCTGAAGGCTTTTATGCTGTTCACAAGGAGCGCCCCTTCTTCAATGATCTGGTCAGCTTCATGATTTCAGGTCCTGTGATGATTCAGGTCCTTGAGGGTGAAAATGCCATCGCAACGAATCGCGATGTCATGGGTGCGACCAACCCGAAGGACGCAGCACCGGGCACCATCCGTGCGGACTTTGCGGTCAGCATTGATGAGAACGCCGTTCACGGTTCTGACGGTCCTGAAACGGCCGCTCAGGAAATCGCCTACTTCT
>JBEBBO010000066.1:0-11433 GCA_041158345.1 Pseudomonadota bacterium
ACAGGAAATCTCACCAACGTAAGATGTCCCACAGGATATAGCGTTGGTTCAATTTCAGGAACAGGTAACCCTTGCTCTAAAAAGGTGGGTGGAAAAACAGTTAACCACAGCATGGTTCGCGCTCACGAGGTCAACAACATCAACATGTTTGGTGCTGAACTTCTGGGTGCTTACGGCCCCTTCCATACCTCGTCAGAATTCATGATGGCTCAGGTCAACGGTGTCGGTTATGACAGCTCGGATCTTCTCCAAGGCTTCTACACCTCAGCCGGTTACTTCATTACCGGCGAAACCCGTCCCTATGACGAAAAGAAAGGCACTTGGAATCGCGTGATTCCAAAGGCCAACTTCTTGAACGGTGGCGGCTGGGGCGCATGGGAAGTGGCAGCCCGGTACGACTTGATGGATATGAACACTTCCAACATCAATGGCGGATCCTTGGGTATCTTCACCATGGGTGTAAACTGGTATCTGACCCCCCGGGTACGCCTCATGTCCGACTGGGTTCACGTCCTTGCCGCCAACAATGGACAAACAACTCCCGGCAACTCCGGTTTCGGAAAATGCGGCGGAAACCCGGCAATCGGCAGTTCACCGAACCCGAACTGCTTTAATGGCCTGACCCCGAACATCTGGGAAACGGCACTTCGCGTCGACTTCTAAGCTGATTTGAGGGTTCGGGGTGATCTCCGGACCCTCTCTCTGCGGGCTTAGCACCCGACTAGAGTCCGCTATAGTTTTTAACCCAACCGAGATTATTCATGAAAAGGAATACCCTCTTCGTCAGCCTGCTTGCCGCAGGTTGTACCCTGATGATGAATTCCGCATTTGCAGCCGAAGGTGGCCGTGACGCCATCAGCATTGTCGGCTCATCAACGGTTTACCCCTTCTCTGCCGCTGTTGCTGAACAGTTTGGCAAGAAGGGCGGCTTCAAGACCCCGAAAGTCGAATCCACCGGAACGGGTGGCGGCATGAAGCTTTTCTGTGGCGGCGTAGGTCCTACGTTCCCGGATATTGCCAATGCATCGCGCGGTATCAAGAAGTCCGAGTTTGAAACTTGCCAAAAGAATGGCGTGAAGGACATCGTTGAAGTCAAGATCGGCTTCGACGGCATCGTGATCGCTCAGTCCAAAAAGGCCAAGCAGGAGATCGTCCTGACCCGCAAGGAAATCTTCCTGGCTCTGGCGAAACGCGTTCCGGATCCGCAGGCCCCGGACTCTGGTGACCTGGTCGTCAATCCCTACAAGACCTGGAACGAAGTGAACCCCTCGCTCCCAAAGACCAAGATCGAAGTTTTGGGGCCGCCCCCGAGCTCCGGTACCCGCGATGCATTTGCCGAACTGGCTCTGGAAGGGGGCTGTCAGCAAATTCCCTGGCTCAAGGCCAAGAAAGAGTCTGACGACACTTTCTTCAAAAACGTATGTATGACGATCCGTGAAGATGGCGCATACATCGAAGCGGGTGAAAATGACAATCTGATCGTTCAAAAGCTCGAAGCCAATCCGAATGCCGCTGGCATTTTCGGTTACAGCTACCTGACAATGAATGAAGATAAGCTCAAGGCAGCCCCTATTGATGGTCGCAAGGCCACCTACGAGCTCATCGCCAACGGTGTATATCCGATTTCACGCCCGCTCTTCTTCTACGTGAAGAAGGCTCATATCGGAGTCATTCCGGGCATCGAGGAATACCTTGCAGAATTTACCAGCGAGAAAGCCTCAGGCCCCGAAGGTTACCTGGCAGACAAAGGCCTCATTGCCCTTCCCGATGCCGATCGCAAGAAGGCAGCAGAGAACGCCAAGAACCTGACACCGATCAACGCACCGAAATAACTGGAGTAATCAAAATGAAGAAACTCACGATCACGATGAGCGTTCTGGCTGCAATGATCGCCGGATGCGCGTGGACCCCGCCCAGCAAAAATCCGAACATTGCCCGTAACCCTGAAAAAGAGGCCTACCAGGCGTGCATGCAAAAGAATGGCGGCGACAAGTCCAAGTGCACCGCTGAGCGCCAGAAGTATCTGGAACGCCAAGAAATGGAAATCATGGACAACAACGGCTAATTGGCCAGAGCATCCTTCACAAAGGATATCGTCCGACAGTTAAGGCTCCCTAACCCGCTGTCGGACAGCTCAACAAAACCCCATCGCTATGATGGGGTTTTTTATATCCGCCTTGTCATGGTTTTGTCATTCTTCCGAAATGAAACTGCGGTATTTTCATACGGCTAGATAGCCTAAACGGAAATAGGGCATGAACCAGAACACCGGACGAGATCAAAGAACTCGCGCAAAATTCAAAATCACCGGCATTGATGAGGCCAATGGCCTTGTCCTTTTGCATCATGCA
Organism: Pseudomonadota bacterium; assembly: GCA_041158345.1. Classification (GTDB taxonomy): domain Bacteria; phylum Pseudomonadota; class Gammaproteobacteria; order Methylococcales; family Methylococcaceae; genus UBA6136. Next base: position 2,352 of record JBEBBO010000066.1, read on the forward strand.
AAGGACGGATGGACAGACGATCCAGAGGGCATTCGTGCCATGCCATGGGTAGAATTTGTCCAGAATCTGATGGCAGGCTGTTATGAACTTCATCCCAGCAAAGACCCGACCACTCCTCGTCAAAAACCTTGAACTCACATAGTTCGAGAATTTCACGCTCGCCATCATCTAGAATAGGGAAATATCCGGGCGAACTGAGCTTTTGCCTTCTGAAGCTCAGGACCACATCCAGGAGATGTCAACAAGCTGTAAGAATGCCGCTCTAAGATCCTCCGTTGTTTCTCGCACATAAAGCCGCCTTAAGCCCAAAGGGTACCCAGCCGTGGAAAAATCGACACTGCTCCTCCTCATTCTCCTACTCGGCATCGCAACTCACGTTTGGAGTTCACGTACTGCCAAGTCTGTTGCTCAGGCAACGGGTAAGAAGCTTCACTCCCTTCCGGGCTTCTATGGGTATTACGCCTCGCTTTGGTGCATCCTACCCAGTGTTTTGACTGTCCTCCTCTGGTCCAGTCTTGAGGGGACCGTCATCACGTCAAAAGTTTTAAGCTCGATGCCTTCTGAGATCACTTCGACCAGTCCGGAACAGATCAGCCTGATCGTTAACGACATTCGTAATGTCGTCGCGGGTTCACGTATGGCCGATGTCTCTCCCGAGATTGCTACAGCTGCCGAGCAATTCAAAAACTTGAGTCAGCGCAGCAACCTCCTTCTCACGTTGATCAGCCTCTCCCTCTCCGCCCTCGGCGTATTCTTTGCCCGATCAAAAATTGCTCCTGACTTTCAGGCACGAAACAAGGTTGAGCGCGTGCTGACCCTGGCATTGATCGGATGCGCACTGGTCGCCATCATGACGACCGTCGGCATCGTATTGTCGGTCTTGCTTGAATCCATTCGATTCTTTCAGACCATCCCGATTACAGATTTTCTTTTCGGTCTGAAATGGAGCCCCCAGATCGCCATGCGTGCAGATCAGGCAGGCTCTTCAGGTGCCTTTGGTGCAGTGCCTCTTATCACCGGCACGATGCTGATTTCATTTGTCGCGATGGTGGTTGCGGTTCCCATTGGACTCTTGTCGGCGATCTATCTGTCTGAATACGCGACGCTTCAGTTCCGCGCCATCGTCAAGCCGCTTATCGAAATCCTCGCGGGGATCCCTACCGTCGTCTACGGCTTTTTTGCTGCGCTGGTTGTTGCCCCATTCATCAGAGATATCGGCGCCAATCTGGGGCTGGAAGTCTCCTCAGAAAGCGCACTGGCTGCTGGCCTTGTGATGGGCATCATGATCATCCCCTTTGTCTCCTCTCTCTCGGATGATTTCATCAATGCAGTACCCCAATCACTTCGGGATGGCGCTTATGCCTTGGGTGCCACACAATCTGAAACCATTCGACAAGTCATCATCCCTGCGGCACTACCGGGAATTGTTGGGGGAGTTCTTTTGGCTGTTTCACGTGCTATCGGGGAGACCATGATTGTCGTGATGGCCGCGGGGCTGAGTGCGAATCTCACAGCCAATCCGCTGGAAGCTGTGACCACAGTGACAACACAGATCGTAACCTTGCTCGTGGGCGATCAAGAGTTCGACAGCCCCAAGACATTGGCCGCATTTGCACTGGGTCTTGTGCTGTTTCTTCTGACATTAACGCTCAATATCATTGCCCTTCGCATCGTCAGGAAATACCGTGAACAGTATGAGTGATAACCAGATGGCCGGCGGCACCCCCTCTAAACGAAGCATCGACATTGTTGTTGATGGGCTAGCGAAGCGCCGTCGAGCCGAAAAAAGGTTTCGGGCCTATGGGTTGGCCTCCATTGTTCTGGGGCTTTGCTTTCTCGTCGTTCTTTTTGCCAGCATCATTAGCAATGGTTACTCGGCCTTTATCTATACCAACGTTGCCTTGGACGTTCATCTAGACGCCCAATTGATCGATCCGGAGGGTTCGCGGAGTACAAAGACGCTCACGAATGCAGACTACGATCAAGTGTGGAAGCCTGCACTTTTCTCGCTCTTTCCGGACGTGACTGAACGCCAGCCCAAGCGCGCACTCACCAGTTTTGTCGGCTCCTCTGCAAGCATTGTCATCAGGGACTTGGTCGTAAGCCACCCCGAACTCATCGGAACGACTCAACGCATCTGGCTGCCAGTAGACGATTCCGTCGACATGCTGGCTAAGCACCGCATGGGTGACGAGAGCGAACTCAGCGATAGAAACAGACTCACGCTAGGCTGGCTTGAGACGCTGAAAAAGAACGACCGCATCAAAACGGTGTTCAACAAGGACTTTCTAAGCCGGGGCGATTCTCGGGAACCTGAGACGGCCGGTATCTGGGGCGCCGTTAGTGGCTCCGCACTGACGCTACTCATCACGATTGGCCTCTCGCTGCCGGTAGGAATCGCCGCCGCTATCTATCTGGAAGAATTTGCCCCCAGAAATCGCTGGACCGACCTGATTGAGGTGAATATCAATAACCTCGCAGCCGTGCCCTCCATCGTATTTGGCTTGCTCGGACTGGCTGTCTTCATTAACTTCTTTGGCCTCCCCCGCTCCTCTCCCTTAGTTGGCGGACTGGTCCTCACTTTGATGACCCTTCCGGTCATGATCATCGCGGGACGCTCTGCCCTCAAGTCGGTTCCGCCCTCCGTCAGAGAAGCCGCGCTGGGCATCGGGGCCTCACCCGTTCAGATGGTCTTCGATCACGTCCTTCCGCTGGCGATGCCAGGCATGTTGACGGGAGCCATCATCGGCACGGCTAGAGCACTCGGAGAAAGCGCTCCTCTTCTGATGATTGGCATGGTGGCATTTATTGTTGATGTCCCTACATCGATCACTAGCCCGGCAACGGTGCTACCTGTCCAGATCTACCTCTGGGCGGATAGTCCTGAGAGGGCATTTACTGAGAGAACTTCAGCGGCCATCATTGTCCTTTTGGCTTTCCTCATCACAATGAACGGTCTTGCGGTATATCTCCGTAGACGTTATGAACGGCGTTGGTAAAACCCATGATTAAGCACGACGACACGAAGCCGAATAGCACTGTATTCCAATCATCCAACGCCCAGTCCTCTGGAGGTAGAGTCATGGAATCCGTTTACGACAGGGACCATACAGGGACCGTCGGTGAGTTCACTCATGAAAATGCCCGAATTAACTGTCGGCAAGTTCATGTTTTTTACGGCGAAAAAGAGGCTGTACACAACGTCAACCTCGATATTGGCAAGAATCAGGTCATTGCCTTTATTGGTCCTTCGGGCTGCGGAAAGTCGACGTTTCTGCGATGCCTTAATCGGATGAACGATACGATTGTAGGATGCCGGGTGACAGGCGACATCAAACTGGATCAGGAGAGCATCTACGGCGATCATATTGACGTCGTTCCGCTTAGGGCACAGATCGGAATGGTATTTCAGAAACCGAATCCCTTCCCCAAGTCCATCTACGAAAATGTCGCCTATGGCCCCAGAATTCACGGTCTGGCCGGAAGTAAACCTGACCTTGATGAAACCGTCGAAAAATCGCTGCGTCGGGCAGGCTTGTGGGATGAGGTCAAGGATAGACTGGATCAGCCAGGAACAGGTCTTTCGGGGGGACAGCAGCAACGCCTTTGCATAGCAAGAACCATTGCTGTGAATCCGGAAGTCATCCTGATGGATGAACCCTGTTCAGCACTCGATCCGATTGCTACAGCCAAGATCGAACAGTTGATTGACGAGCTTCGTAGCCTTTACACCATCGTCATCGTGACCCACTCAATGCAGCAGGCCGCCCGCGTCTCACAGCGGACGGCTTACTTCCACTTAGGCAAGTTGGTCGAGGTTGGCGAAACCGCCCAGATCTTCACCAACCCACGTCACAAGCTCACCGAAGAGTACATCACCGGTCGCTTCGGTTAATTCAAGTCCTTTCCAAATACAGAAGCCCTGTTTAAAGGGCTTCTGCTGCGTAATCCGCGAGTCTTGAGCGCTCACCCCGTCGCATGCTGATATGTGCGGCATGGGGCCAGTTTTTGAATCGATCGACCGCATAGGTCAACCCCGAAGTGGTGCCGGTCAGATAGGGGGTATCAATCTGTGCAATGTCTCCAAGACACACGATTTTTGTCCCTGGACCGGCCCGTGTGATGAGCGTCTTAATCTGCTTTGAAGTCAGATTCTGCGCCTCATCCAGAATGATGAAGCGTTGCTGGAAGGTTCTTCCACGCATAAAGTTGAGCGAGCGCACCGAAATCTTGCTCATCAATACTTGCTGGGTGGCGCTCCGTTCCCATTGGTTTGCTTGAGTCGCCTCTTGGCCGCTCAGAAGTTCAAGGTTGTCATGAAGGGCGCCCATCCATGGCGACATTTTTTCCTCCTCGGTACCGGGCAGAAAACCAATGTCCTCACCTAACGGCACGGTTTCCCGTGTCATGATGATTTCCCGATAGGACTTATCTTCCAAAGTCAGCATCAAACCACTGGCTAGGGTAAGCAGGGTTTTACCCGTGCCTGCAGTCCCCAGCAGGGTGACAAAGTCGATACTCGGATCCATCAAGACGTTGAGAGCAAAGTTCTGCTCTCGATTCCGTGCCTGAATCCCCCATACCGCATGCTGGGGGGTACGATAATCCCTCGCCAACTCAAGCACCGCAGAGCCATTCTCTCTGGAGCGAACGATGGACTCAAACTCAGAGCCGTTCTCCATGAAGAGAAACTGGTTGATATGCCAACCTTTCACCAAAGGTCCCGTAACGCGATAGAACGTCCGCCCCGTTGGATCTTTCCAGGATTCCATCCCTTGGCCGTGCGTATCCCAAAAGTCCTCCGGCAGGCACTGTGCGCCACTGTAAAGATGGGTCACATCATCAAGAACTTGGTCGTTCTGATAGTCCTCGGCAACAATCCCAAGGACCGAGGCCTTAATCCTGAGGTTAATGTCTTTTGATACCAGGATGACTTCACGTTCAGCATGGTCTTTGATTAAGGCCAATGCTGAAGCCAAGATGGAGTTATCCGGAAGGTCGCCAGGAAGATGTTCGGGGAGTGTGGAGGCCAGTTTATCGACCTGAAAAAAGAGTCGACCGCTAGTTGCAGTGTGGTCGCTCCCCGCGTGTTCCAACCGGCTGAGCGGAACCCCCTCACGAAGGGCAGATAAGTCCGTTTGACTGATGAGTTCGTCCAAAAAGCGGCTTGTCTGCCGCGCATTTCGAGCCGTATCCGTCAGCCCCTTTTTGCAACGGTCCAATTCCTCAAGGACCACCATGGGAATGAATAGATCATGCTCTTCAAAGCGAAACAGGGATGAGGGATCGTGGAGAAGGACGTTGGTATCGAGGACAAATAGCTTGCGTGCTGTTGACTGCATTTGTATGGGGCTTCCTATATGAGGGATATCCGAATACGTAGCGAGCCTGACGATATGGCTCGGCGTCTGAGCGCCATAGGACTCAACCGGGGCCTTAGTAGACCTCGGGAACCATCATATCGCTAGATGGCGCATGACGCTCATATCCCGGATGATGTTCCCGAGGGGGCAGAATGACCTCTGGCCTCTCAATCTCAAAATAGGGAAATTGACTGAGCAGGTGATGGATGCAATTCAATCGGGCTTTCTTCTTGTCAACAGCCTGAACCACCCACCAAGGGGCCTCAGGAATATGGGTTCTTTCAAACATGATCTCCTTGGCAACCGTGTACTCCTCCCAGCGACTTCGAGCATAGAGATCCATAGGGCTTAACTTCCATTGCTTCAAAGGATCATGAATCCGACTGAGGAATCGATATTGTTGCTCCTCATCTGTGATGGAAAACCAATACTTCATCACCTTGATCCCGGAGCGGACTAGCATGCGCTCAAACTCGGGCACCGAACGAAAGAACTCCTCGTAATCATCATCGTTACAAAACCCCATCACCCGCTCGACACCTGCCCGGTTGTACCAACTCCGATCAAAGAGCACCATTTCACCTGCACAAGGCAGGTGGGCAACATAACGCTGGAAATACCACTGGGTTTTTTCACGGTCACTGGGCGCCGGAAGAGCCACCACGCGACAGACTCTTGGATTAAGACGCTGCACCACGCGTTTGATAGCGCCCCCTTTACCGGCGGAATCCCTTCCCTCAAAAATCACCACCACTTTTTGGCCGGTCGTCGCGATCCAGTCTTGTAATTTGACGAGCTCACCCTGCAGTCGAAAAAGCTCCCTGAAATACGTGAGTCGAAAAGCTCGATCCTCCTGATGGCCCTGAGGCCAATGGGATCCCAATGCCGGATGCAGACTGTCCTCGGCCTCCATCTCGAGTTCCTCGTCATAGCTGTCAAGGAGATCACTCTCAAGACGCTCAATGACTCTCTCAGGGTCAACATGAAATTTCTGCATATCTTTTGCTCCAGTTCAGCCAACACCCCAGCGCTGCCAAGTCGCAAAGATCTCAAAACCAAGATCTACTGAAATCTGACTTAGCATCACCTCAGAGCTCAGGGGTCAACGCTGGCAGTTCCTCTCATCATCATGTCTCTCTCCGAAAAGCTTCGGCAAGCTATCGGCCATTAGCCAACCATCGTAAGAAGCCTAGATGACAGTCTGATGAAAGGGGCCTTGATCCATAGCCGTGCAATCATCCCACCCGTTGAGGGCTTGGGCTAAGATGGTGATCCATAGACCAAGATGCTTCCACGACCCGTTATATGAGTCGATTAACTCACCAGAATCACGACCGAGACAGTGCGGGACTCACCTATGTCTATCCCGTTCTCTCAAGGCGTTCCCGCGGGCTATCCATTGGCATCAACCTCAACCCCAACAATGCTTGTAACTGGGCCTGCCTCTACTGCCAAGTTCCAAATCTCGTTCGTGGATCCGCCCCAAGCGTAGACATTGACCAGCTGGCGCAGGAACTCAGGTCATTACTGGTCTCCGTGCGCTCAGGGGCCTTTGCCCGAGAATTTGAACTGCTCCCTGAAGAAGCGCCCATTCGCGATATCGCCATTTCAGGAAATGGGGAACCCACCAGTTGCCCTAATTTCTTGGAAGTCACGCAGACGATCGGCAAAATCGCTCTGGAATTTAATCTGATTGGGCACATCAAGCTGGTTCTCATCACCAATGGCAGCCTATTGAATCACCACGGCGTTCAACAAGGACTCCACCATTGGGGAGAGCTCGGGGGGGAAGCTTGGTTCAAGCTTGATCGGGGGACCTCTGAGGGGATTGAGCTTTTGAATCAAACGCGCATTCGCTTCGATCGGGTTCAGAGAAATCTTAAAATCTGCGCTGCACTTCTGCCGACGTGGATACAGACCTGCCTCGTGACTGTGGATGGATTCCCGCCCCCCGATCTAGACAGGGAGCGTTATCTCAGCCTTATTGGAACCTTGGCGGCGTCAGAACCAAGGCCAGCGGGTGTGCTTCTTTATGGGCTAGCCAGGCCGTCACTTCAGCCTCAGGCTTCAAGACTTGGTCGTATTCCGGAGGAATGGGCAAAGGCATTGGTCAACGATATTCAGGCACTCGGGCTCGAGGTCTCCTTCAATCCGTAGATCAAAGAGAACGCCTTAGGTCTCGCCATTCAGCGTCACTACGATCTGTCGACTTCCCCCTCGCTCGCGATGCTCGCCAAGATAAATTCCCTGCCATGTGCCCAAGCTCAAACGTCCTTGCGCAATGGGCAGCAGCAGACTCACGCCAAGCAGACTGGATTTGACATGGGCTGGCATATCGTCATCGCCCTCCATGACATGGGTATAGAAAGGGGCGCCATCCGGCACCAACTCCTGGAACTGCCGATCCATGTCGCGCCGCACATCGGGATCGGCATTCTCATTCACGGTAAGACTGGCAGACGTATGCTGAAGAAAAAGATGCGCCAACCCCACATGGAACACTCCAAGCTCAGGAAGTTGCGCCATGATTTCCCGCGTCACCAGATGAAATCCGCGTGGGCGCGGGGTCAATGTCAGGGTTTTCTGAATCCACATGGCGAAACGCCTCCGTGCCGAATTGAATACAATGGACTGTCATCAAACCGCAAACTTTTTTGGCTGGACTATGTCCTTACTCGCCAATGATCCAGAGAGGCAAGGTCATGACCTTTTCCAAACTTTCACGTTGCATTTTAGCCGGACTCATGAGCCTTCTGGCCCTGGACGCCTGCGCCCCCTGGACGCCCATAAGCCAGAATCCCAATCGCATTCGAAGTCCGGAGCGACTTGCTTATGAAGCCTGCCTCCAAAAAGCGGGCGGAAACGAAAGCTTATGCAAGGAAGAAAAACATGCGCTTCTCATGCAGCAAGAATGGGAAATGATGACACCCGATCGTTAGGCCCGCTTGAACCCAGATCAAGTCCAACCCCCATGATGCCCCTAAACGAAAGAATGACATGATTGGGCGAATCATAACTTCGGTAGTGCTTCTTGGCAGCCTTACAGCCTGTCCATGGGTGCCCATGGACGAGAATCCAAACCGAATTCGCACCGGAGCGACTGGCCTATGAAGCCTGCATAAAACGCAATGCGGGGGTCGAAGACAAATGCCAAAGGGAGCATCACGCGCTGCTGATGCGCCAAGAGTTGGAAATTTGGAATCCGGCCTTGTCATGACAACCTCGGATCGTCGTGATCCTCGGCCGCATAACCTTCCCTGAATCGGGGGAGTCGGTTTTCGGTTCTCGCTTCTCCGGAGTCCTTCGGCGAAGGGGGTGTACCCCTCCACGAGCATCGGGGTGCGCCCCCTCACCCCTTCCCGGGGTTACAGCGAAGGCAAGGATGTTCCTTGCGGCATTGATGTCCCGGTCATGGTCTACCCCACACCGGGGGCACGTCCACAACCTGACGGAAAGCGGCATTTCATCGACCTGATGGCCGCAATGACTACAGATCTTGCTGGTCGGGGCAAAACGGTCGGCATAACAGACCGAACGGCCATACCAGCTTCCCTTGTATTCAAGGCAGCTTCGAAGCAATCGAAACGCGGCATCCGAGAGCGCCTTTGAAAGTCTCGGGTTCTTCATCATCCCTTTGACGTTTAGATCCTCAAGGGCAATGACATCCGCTTTTTCAATAATGATTCGACTGGTCTTTTGCGCGTAGTCCCTTCGCGCAT
>JBEBBO010000067.1:0-3541 GCA_041158345.1 Pseudomonadota bacterium
TCTGTGTCTCAACCGATCAACCGGCTTCTCGACATCATGGCCCAACTGAGAGATCCCCAAGGCGGTTGCCCCTGGGATCTGGCGCAGGATTTCAAGAGTTTGGTGCCTTATACCCTTGAAGAAGCCTATGAGGTGGCTGAAGCGGCTGAAACCGGAGAGAGCGAAGACCTTCGCGAAGAGCTTGGAGATCTTCTCTTGCAAGTCGTGTTTCATTCCCAGATCGGCCGGGAGGCCGGCCTTTTTGATTTTGACGGCGTGGTTGAAGGGATTTCTGACAAGCTGGTTCGGCGTCACCCGCACGTCTTTGGCGGCCTCGAGTTTGAAACGGCAGAGGACCGGCAGGCCTACTGGGAGGCCTCCAAAGTGCAGGAAAAGGCCGAACGGGGGAAGGTGGTTGAGGCCGCGAGCGTCCTTGGCGATGTGCCACCCGAGCTTCCGGCCTTGATGGTGGCGCAAAAGCTCCAGAAACGGGCTGCGCGGCATGGCTTTGACTGGCCCTCGATTGATCCCGTATTCGACAAGCTTCAGGAGGAAATCGAGGAGCTGCGAGAGGCGATGCTGCTTCAAGACAAGAATCACATGGCGGAGGAGTTGGGGGACGTTCTGTTTGTCCTGGCCAATGTTGCCCGCCATCTTGGCGTCGATGCCGAAGCCTGCCTTCGGGGCGGCAACCGCAAATTTCGGCGGCGCTTTCAGCATATCGAGCGCCGAGTGGCCGAGTCAGGTTCCAGTCTGGATCAAGAATCCCTCACCACGCTGGACGCCTTTTGGAACGAGGCCAAGCAACTCGAAAAAGCCGGGCATTAATTCGTTTTGGCGGCGCGGGTTTCGCGCCGACCAAACCAGAACTTCATGCCGAGAATCGCCAGGGAGAGGATCAGGGTGACGGCATTGGCCGCGATGATCGGGACCGCACCGAGTCGAATGCCGTAGACCAACCAAAGCGCCACACCGGTGCTGAAAAGAAGAAACATCCCCAGTGAAATGTCTTTCGCGGAGCGTGATTTCCAGGTTTGGATCACCTGCGGGATAAAGGCCAACGTCGTCAGGGTTCCGGCAATCAGGCCGAGTAATTCGGTTTCAGGCATGGCGATCGACTCAAGCGAGGAAGGGCTTTTGGTTTGGTTTTCGGCGTATGCAAGGCGCGCACAGTCGTCACGAACGTGAAATAGTCTGCCACATCGGCGAACCTGAATCGGGTTGCATTGGCTTGGAACTCTCAGGCATCATGGAATCGTCGGGCGTCTCGCGGTGATCAAAAGCCCCACGGGGAACTTTGAAAGCCATGATGAGTCTTACGGTTTAGTCTCTTGTTGCGGAAAATGAGGTGAACCATGGAACAAATGTTGTTGAGCGCATTAAGTGTTGCGGCCGTGGCTGTCGTCCTGATCGAGACAGTGTTGTTGCCTGGCGAGCGCGAGGTCGCGCGCATTCCGGACGACGAAACGGAGCGGTCCCTTAAAAGCCGATTGGACGACTGAGTCGCTCAATCCCCGCGCATCAACCCGGCAACCCATCTGCCGGGTTTTTTGCTTTTAGGGGGGGTAATCCCCTGATTCTCGAATCTTCAGGCGCGAACTGCGCCCAGTCCAATTCTTCCCCACTCAAAGAAAGGGCCCGGGTCCCACTTTCGTCCGGGCGCGATGTCCTGATGTCCCGCAATCGTCTCTCGGGATAGCTGGGGATAGGCCTCCAATAACGCATCCAGAACTTGGTTGAGAACGTCGTACTGAATGGGTTCAAAGGGCTGATCCTCGGTACCCTCAACCTCGATTCCGATCGAGAAATCATTACAGACTTCCCGTCCCCGCCACACAGAAATCCCCGCGTGCCATGCCCGTCGATCAAAGGCGACGTATTGGGTGATGGCGCCTGAGCGCTGAATCAGGAGGTGGGCAGAGACTCGAAGGGCTTCGATTTCGGCGTAATAAGGGTGCGCTTCAGGATCCAGAGTATTGGTGAAGAGCTGAGTCACCCCGGGGGTTTCAAACTGGCCGGGGGGAAGGCTGATCGCATGGATCACGACCAGTTGAATGTCACTGGGATCGGGGCGTTCGTTCTGATTGGGGCTTTCAATGAAGGGGACGCCGACCAGACGGTGTTCCTGGATGAGGCGCCCCTTTGAGGTTTCCCTTGAATTCACGCCTTGCGAGGATCGGGACGGCTGATGAAGGAGTCCAGGAGGAGCATGACGACACCCACGGTGATGGCCGAATCAGCAACGTTGAAGGCCGGCCAGTGCCAGTCGCCATAGAAGACATCCAGAAAATCGATGACGTAACCGTATAGGATGCGATCGATGAGATTTCCCAATGCGCCCCCGAGGACCAAGGACCAGGCGCAGGCCTCAAAGGCCCTTTGTCGCGGGAGGCTTTTAAGCCAATAGCAAATAAAGCCGGATGCGCTGATGGCGAGGACGATGAAGAACCAGCGTTGCCATCCCCCGGCACCCGAGAGGAAGCTGAACGCCGCCCCTTGATTGCGAAGGTAAGTCAGCTGGAACATCGGGACCAATGGAATGCTCTCCTGGAGTGCCATGGTGGTATCGACGATTCGCTTGGTGACCTGATCCAGGATCAGGACGATCAAAGAGAGCCAGAGCCAGATCAACATTGACTTACCCCAATACCCGGGTTTCACCGGGGCCTGTCACATTGTCCACGCATCGGCCGCAGATCTCCGGGTGGTCGGCATGGGCGCCAACGTCCTCGCGATGTTGCCAGCAGCGAATGCACTTGGGGGCTTCAGAGGCCTTGGCCTCAATACGAACTTCACCTTCGGGAAGCCCAGCATCCTCAATGACCTGAGTCCCTGAATTGATGAAAATGAAGCGAAGATCCGCATCGACCGGTTTGAGTTTGGAATAAAGCCCCGAATGGACGTGCAACGTGATTTCAGCATCAAGCGAGGAGCCGATGGTCTCGGAGCTCCGAAGGCCCTCGAGGGACTTGCTGATCCTCTCGCGAATGCGAAGGATCTCTTCCCAGAATGCCGCATCATAGGGGGTCGTTTCATCCAAACGGTAAAGGCCTTCGTACCACGTCTCCAAGAAGACGGAGTCCCCGCGCTCTCCGGGGAGGTGGCGCCAGATTTCCTCAGACGTAAAGGAGAGAATGGGGGCGAGCCAGCGGGTTAACGCCTCTGCCAGGTGATACATCGCAGTCTGGCCTGAGCGGCGGACGGGACTGTCGATCCGTGTCGTGTATTGACGGTCCTTGAGGACGTCGAGGTAGAAGCTTCCCAGATCCACAGAGCAGAAATGGTGCACTTTCTGATAGACGTTGTGGAACTGGTAGGTCGCGTAGGCCTCCTGGACTTCGCCTTGAAGGGCGTGCGCGCGATCGACGACCCAACGGTCGAGCGGGAGCAGCGCTTCCGGGGGCAATAAATCGCGACCGGGATCGAAACCTTCGAGGTTGGCCAAGAGGTAGCGCGCGGTATTGCGAAGGCGACGGTAGACATCCGCCGTGCGTTTCAGGATTTCGTCCGAAACATGCATTTCCTGGCGGTAATCGGTGGCGGCAACCCAGAGCCTCAAAAC
>JBEBBO010000068.1:0-36146 GCA_041158345.1 Pseudomonadota bacterium
ATCAGTCTTTGCAGCAAGAATCTTGGCGCGTTTAAGTAGATCTCGATCGACTGCGCCGGTGAAGTTGACGGTTGCCATGAAGTGCTCCATCCGAATGAGTACGAAAAGGTTAACCGTCACACAGTTAAGTTTCGACGGGCGGGTCAAATTCCACTAAGTCAGAGTGTTGACGGGTGCTAACGCCAGCACACCGAATCAAGTATGGCACATATCTATGTGCTACGTAGCATTTCTATGGAGGGTGCTCGAATCCAAGAGTGTTTTGACCAGAACTCGCTCGGCGCTAACGCTCTTTGCCAGATTCAGGGCAAATAGGGGCAGTCCTTGCACAGGCCCAGAGACTGGGTAAATTTAATCTAAAACCGTGCTCGCTTGGGTAATTTCTGGGTAAAACAGTTATGCAAGGATGTGCTGAAATGTGCAATGCAACCTGCTGCCAGCGATTTTAGTGTCAATTAAATCAGTAGCTTACAAACGCATTAGGCTTTCATAATGCGGGTGTCGCAGGTTCAAGTCCCGCCGTTGCTACCAGATATTTCAGAGACTCAGGCCCACCTCGGTGGGCCTTTGTTTTTTCCGGGCCTGCCAGGCGCCTTGCTGGAAAAAAACACCCATCTCATGTACCAAGACTAGATCCTACCATCCAGCCCCTGATTCTGGGTTATGTTCGGACCTGTGCCGTGCACCTTCGGCGCTCCCCCAACGCGCCATCTCAGCGCCCCCCGTTACTTTTAAGCATTCAATAGACGCGACAACTATCCTGACACAGGGGGATGAATGAGTCTGTTATCAAGCGATAAGCATGGTATGTCTCGACGGGAAGTGATTGATTTTTTGTGAGATGTCTGCACTGATTGTATTGTGACTGACCATGAGGGTGTTCACTTGCTATCCACCACAAGAACCTCTCACTGGTACAGCAGCCTGAATACGCCGGTTTATCTAGTTCTGGAACCCACAAGTGACATGGCTTAAAACAAAATGCGGTAGTGTGGTGTCGGGAACGCCATAGACATAGCATTTTCATGGGATTTGCTTAATCAACAAATACACGTTGGAGACATAAGACATGAGACCCGAGCTGGTCTTGCGCACCATGACCCGCAGCGAAGTTGACGAGCTTGTCGAGTGGGCCGCTCTTGAGGGCTGGAACCCGGGGCTTCATGACGCTGGTACCTTCTGGGCAACTGACCCTGAGGCGTTCATTGCGGGTGAATTGAGTGGAAAGTTGATAGCCGGGGGTGCCATCACTGCATATGGCACCGGCTTCGGTTTCATGGGGCTCTTTATCGTCCGGCCGGAATATCGGGGCAAGGGTTACGGAAATACCCTGTGGTTGGCCAGACGGGATCGCCTGAAAGCCCGATTGAATTACGGGGCGACACTCGGCATGGACGGCGTGTTCGAGATGGAACCCTACTATGCCAAAGGTGGATTTGTGCGATCTCACCGCCACCTGCGGTATGTCGGCAAGAGTACGTCAATGGTGGCCTGCTTTAATGGGCAGGGCATCAAGATCATGCCGATTCACGAAGTCCCGTTCCAGCAAGTCCTTGAGTATGATCGACGTTGCTTTCCGGTAGCCAGAGAAAAATTCCTGCGTGCGTGGCTGGCCATCCCGGAGTCATTGGCATTGGGTGCTCTGCGGAATGGCCGGCTTTGTGGCTATGGCGTGATCCGGCACTGCCGTACCGGGTGCCGGGTTGGCCCGCTCTTTGCTGATGATCTCGCCACGGCGCAGGCGGTGTTGAATGAACTGTGGGCCTTCGGTGCCGGACAGTTAATTCACCTTGACGTGCCGGACAATAACCCTGAGGCGATGGAACTCGCCCAAGCACTCGGAATGGAAGAGGTTTTTGGCTGCGCCCGCATGTATCTGGGGCCCTTTCCCGGGATCGATTACAAACGAGTGTTCGGAATCACAACCCTAGAGTTGGGATAATGCCGTCGCGTGTGATCGCGGTGATGATTGAATTTACACATAAAGAATGAGGTCATGGATGAAAAGCATCATGAATCAGTTGGCTGCGTTGATTATCCTGATCGTTTACGCCATCGGGATCCCAGTCCAAGCAAATGACGGGCGTAAATTTGAATTTACGGTGTACAGCCAGATCATGGAATACAAAATGATGGATGGGGGCAACGATGGCCGGGGAATGGCTGACCTCATGGCCACCAACAATACCCTCCATAAATCCGTTGATGGCCTCGTGGTTGGCACCGCGGATACATCCATGATCATCACTAAAGCGGCCAGCCAGCCGGGTGGGCTTGAGACGCGTCTCTTCAAAATGATCATGACCTTTCCGAACCCCGGTGACACAGTTGTTGTTGATGGGATCAGCACTGCTGCGGTACCTGACAACTGGATGATTGCCAACCAGCCCTCCTATCGGGCAGTAGTGGGAGGTACCGGTCGATTTAATGGGGCGAGAGGACAAGCGATCTACACTCGGATTGATTCCGCCTGGGTCCGGATCGACATGAAGTTTTATGTTCTGAGCGGTGCCAAAAGCGCGGTTTTCCCGAAATAACAGGATCTAAGGCTACTCTGGTCATATGTACCGGTAAAGTTGACTGAAGATGGAATCGCTTGCCCTTCTAAATAAACCGAGCGACTCAGTCTTCTATGGATTTCAGAATCCATTTGAGATGAGTCACATTCTAGTGCCATTGACGCCTAAGCATGATCATTGACGGTCGTTATGAAATGAAAAAGTCTCGACATCATCTTAGGTATCGCATGATGTATATGAATAAGGCTCATAGCCTTTAGCCGCTGGAACGGCTTTGATATGCTCAATACCATAATCAGCGATAAAGTCGCTGTTTTCGGCTCATCAGCCTACTTCTCCATTTAGCCGGAACCGGTCATGCCTTTGATCATCTGCAAGAACATTATTCTGAGGCTCGTAGCCATCTTAGCTCTGAGCCCGTTCGAATTTTTGATGGCAGACACTGCCACAGTGACGAATGCGGTATACATCATCCAGAATCCAGATGGCCCAAACCACATTGCTGCATATATCCAGGATCCGAATACAGGAAACCTCTCATTACTGGGACAATATGGAACTGGAGGTCGAGGGAGCACCCTTGTTCACGGTGATACATCGCATGCGTTAGTTTCTGACGGTACTCATCTTTTTACGGTCAATAGCGGCGACAATACGATTACGGTTTTCAATATCCTACGTAACGGCGCTCTGAACTCTCTGGGGACATTCAACTCTCAGGGCCACCGTCCAGTTAGCCTCGCCATCCATAAAAATGTTCTATATGTCCTGAATCAAGGGTCAAGAGAAGCGAATATTGAGGGCCTTCTCACCGCATTCAAAATCGAGTCAAATGGAACCCTGACGGTCATCCAGACTTCTTATGCCTTTCCACCAAAATCATTACCCGTCGATGTTTTAACCTCACCCCGCGACGGGTTGATAAGTGTGTCACTCCATGATGCGATGAAGCTTGAAATCTTCCGCATGACGCCAGCCGGAATAGAACTCGCATCCACAGCGAGGATGGGACTACCACCCTACGGTGGCGTGACCCTCCCCCCATCAAATCCTGTGATTGCACGTAGCCCCATTCTTGGAGATCTTTTTTTCGTCACGCTAGATAGCGAGAAGCAGCCCGGCGTTGCGACTATCCGTTCATCTGCGACCGGGAAGAAAAATAAAATTCAAAAAAGCACACGTCATGTCCTTAAGGATCCATGCTGGGCTGCTGTCAATCCACAGGGAAACAGGATCTGGGTTTCATCATTCGAAAAACGAATCTTAAGTCTGTACACGCTCGGAAGGACAGGAGCGTATCGTTGGGTCTCTGATAATGTCGACATTGCCGAAGGTCCAGGAGGACTCGATGTGAGTACGTCTGGAGACGGCGCATATGTCTTCAGACTCAGAGGATTCGCAACCGCTTCTCCCTTCGATAAGGTTCAGCCTTACGTCGATGTATTCGTAGCAAATGCCGGCCTAAGCAACGCCGGCTTACAACTTTTGAGCACTCAGAAATTGCCTACGGACTGGAGTCAATCAGCACCCATGGGGATCATCGCCATTCCGATAGCTCCATAGACCCCCAGACGTAAAACCCATCGGGCAGGTTCCGAAACCATCGTTTCGGTCACCTTGACGGCCATAATCCCGGACTTCATGTTCACCCGAGAGTCAGCGCCATGAGATCTTGGAGCCTGACTCAGTTTTTGACGGCATTGATAAATCGACTGAATAGCAAGACCTTCGCGAGCAACATACGCTCTGGCAGAGATGCCTTCGGAATCAATCCCCTTCAAATGATTGGCCCAAAAAACAGATCGTTCGGTCATCGCTGTCTCGTCAAAAAATGGAGACTAAAGTCTGAGAAATTCAGGCCGCCAATGTAAGGGACCGACTTCATGGGGCATTTACAATTGAACTATTCGTTCAGATTCACTGCAATTGACTGAAACGTGGGCAGGGTTTCTCAATGCGTGGCTGTGGAATTGCTTGAATGCTCATGCTCATGAAAAAGCGAATTCATCTCTTTAGCGCAATCTCCCGTTTCTACGGATCACAGCCTGGTATTTGCTCAGATGCTTTCTTCCTTGAAAAGGATCGGGGTTGGTTTTGGCGAGAGGAAATCATTGAGCCTGCAGAGCCATAATCCAAGGAGGAGGGCAAGGAATATCTTGTGTTGATGGAGTTGAAAGCTCTTTCTTCAATAACTACTGCATCCTGGGCCCGTCATTCTGACTTCGTGATGAGCTTTGAATAGTCAACATCCATCTGGTTGATAACCGATGTTAAGCAGGCATCATCGACCGCACTTACCATTTGCTCGAGCGTTTCGCTTGATATGGAAAAGCTGCCCCGAGCCAAACCCGAACAAGAGGCCGTATATTGACTCTCCTGTGCATTTGGCCAAATCACGCGAAGCGTCTGGATAGTGTTGTAACCCTTCTTTTTGCTCATCAATGGGGCAAGAAGAAACAGAGATCGCCCACTCCAATAGCTCTGCGACGCATTATGAAAAATGTAACGATCGACGTCCTCTTCTGCGCTAAGAGCTACGTCGATGTTGAGTTCAGACTGAGCTTTTGAAGAAGCCTTCCCACGTGTCACCGACTTATAGAGTCCGGTATCCTTCAATTTTGAAATGAGCCGATCATCCAAGCCACCGAGCGTGTCTTCATCCTTGATCTTGACACCCACCACATAAACGGCAGGAGCCTTGTCACCCGCGGGGTAGAATGATTTGTTTAAGCCTCTGGAATCTAGGGGGGCACTCGTGATGTCAAACGATGACGTGGCACATCCAGCAATAAATAAAATTGGCAGAAGGCAGATAGGGCGCATTTTAATTGGGCACAGTCTCGAACGCGTGTTGGGATTGAAATCACATTTACCTAGACAGACTACCATGCCAGGCAATCGAACTCAGCGCCTTAAAGAGACAATTGAGCAACCCGAGAGCTTTTCTCATGCAATACATCCTTGATTTCTTGCGTGTCGGCTGGCGACTTTGTCAAGAATATCGATGGTTAGGTGGTGTGGTTTTTATTGTTGGCATTTTGATGATTCTCCTCACCAACCCGCTGCCTCCAAAGAGGATCAGGATATTCACTTATTCCGACTTCCCGATTAGTGAGACCGAGCAATTGCAAGCGCTTGGATTTGAGATCGAAATCGTACCAACACAGGGAAGCCTCGATAATGCCCATCGGCTCCATGAATCAGAGGATCTCGCTGTAATTGCTTTGATTCAAGGTGGCGCCCTGAGCAATGATGAAATTGATGGATTTGAGTCCCTAGGAAGCATTGCATATGAGCCCGTCTGGACGTTCTATCGCAAATCTCTAGGGATTCACCCGACTCGGCTCAGTGAATTGCGTGGCCTAAAAATCGGTGTCGGTCCCAATCTTTCCGGATCCAAAGTCGTAGCCCGAAAACTGTTTGCCGAGGACGGCATCGATATCGACAGAGAGCCCGGTTTCCTATCCGGGAAATCATCTGTCGAATATGCTGATGACTTGGAGAAGGGTCTCATTGACGTCGTGGTTGAGGTTAACCCGCATGCCGATCCGCATATCAAGAGAATGCTCGAGAATCCTGGAATTGATCTGATGAGCTATCGGCTTGCTGAAGCCTATAAGGAAAAGTTCAGATTCATCCAATCGATCAAACTCCCCAAAGGCGCGATCAGCATTCATGACGAGAAGCCTCCTGAAGATATCCAACTGATTGCAACCACATTGAATGTCGTGGTGAAGCAAGGGACTCACCCTGATCTACAAACCCTTTTTTTGGTAGCAGCTCAACAATCCAGCAGGAATCCTAAGAGCCTTCTTTTTGATAGCGCGGATCGGTTTCCACGCTATATGGATCCTCAAATTCCACTCAGCGAAGCAGCCCAACATTTCTATACCTTTGGGATGCCCTCCACCCTGAATTACTTTCCTGCACGCCTTGCAGGTCTGATTGATCGATACTGGGTGCTGTTCGTGGGTACCGTCAGTGTTGGTTATACCCTAATTCAGATTTTGCTTGAGATGAGCAAGCACCTTTCACGCATGCGACAAAAGCCCCTTTGTGAGAGGCTAGGCCAGATCAAAAGAATGACCTCACGAAATGCGAAACAACAGTTGTCCTCTATCGAACTTGTCCATCTTCGTGATGAAGTACAAACCATTTACGATAATTTGATGAAAGATGCTGCGACCTTTGAGAATGATGCTGAATTTATCCTAGTTCTCTCAGAAGCAGAAAAACTGATGGAGCGGCTTGACGAGGTCCATTAATCCACATTTCTGTATGTTACTCGCCCCCCTCGCATGAAGGGGAGTGCCAGAAGAAAAAAGAAAAAGGAAAGAAATGGATCGCCCTACACCAGTATCGTGCCAAAATTACGACCTGGTTGAATCGTACATTACGAAGGATGGCTCAGAGATAAGGGAATTAATGCATCCTGCCGTGCACAGGAACACAAATCAGAGTTTAGCCGAGGCAATGATTCAGGTCGGTGGCAAAACCCACCTCCACAAGCACTTAATTACCGAAGAGCTCTATCACATCATTCGAGGCCATGGCTTGATGACCTTGCAACACCAAGTCTTTGCTGTAAAGCCCGGTGATACAGTCTGCATTCCGCCAGGCACCCATCATTCGATTGAGAATACGGGACAGGTCCCCTTGGTATTTCTCTGTAGTTGTAGCCCGGCATACTCACACCAAGATACCGAGTTGCTTGATTAAGGCCTAGTTATTGGATGCATCACGGATAAATGAACGACGATTTGGAAGTCGCATTGGGCGATTGTCACGCTCAGCAGACGCCCTTTCCGACCGCCCTTCGCTGAATCCAGCCAACCAGTCCAGACATCTAGATTCATCTTGATAATAAGGGTTAGCCGCTGCAGGGCTACCCTTAGCTCCCGCCGCGTAACCCTGTCGCCAAGCCAACTCATCCATTTCAAGTTCCGCCATTCTCTCGACTAGTTCGTTTCTATCCTTTCCGGAACGGCTGAGGGAGTTGCAACCGCCATAGTGACGAACCCTCAGGGACGGCAGAATGAAGATTCAAGGAGTAGAGCTCTCAAGGGAATGCACTAACAGCACGATAAGAAGAGTCCCAGTAGTTCGCATACTAAAAATCATATTGATTTGAGATAGGAAGGATCAAGACAAGTTCCTGATGCACTTGGCAGATCCGATGTCTGGCTAGAAAGGGATTGTTTTGGTGCAATCACCCTGGAGGTCTCTGTTAAAGGAGTGGAGAAGCGACAAAGATAGTTATCTTATGGGACGAAACCCAATCTCAAATCAAAAGCGTAATCCCCTTAGGCTGACTTTTTAATTTTTGTTCTTACTTATTCCAATTTTCCCTCAGCTGCCCGCATGCAACGTATACTCAATAGGTTAATTTGAACGACCCAGCTGAGATCGGATTACGGGAGATCAGGATTGCGCTCTTTTCCAATTATCGCTATCGGTGCTTCAGCTGGCGGACTCAATGCGCTTTTGGAGTTTACGGCTGCATTGGACCCGAACGCCCAGGCGGCTTACCTCGTCATCCAACATTTAGATCCGCATGCATCGAGCATCCTAAGCGAGCTTCTGGCAACAAAAACCACATTGAAGGTGGTCGAAGCTGAGAATGGGGTCATCGTTGAACCGCAAACCATGTATGTCATTCCTCCCAACAGGGTGATGACCATCGACGAGAGCTGCCTCTTAGTTTCGACTCCTGGACAGTCCTTCTCACCCCCTACAAAGATAGATCTGTTGTTTGAGTCGCTTGCAAACGAAGAGGGACGAAACGCAATTGGCGTGCTACTTTCGGGGATGGGAAACGACGGTGCTGAGGGACTAAAGGCCATCAAGAATGCCGGTGGGCTGACCTTCGTGCAAGACGAGGCCTCCGCTGAATTCTTTGCCATGCCCAAGGCAGCCATTGACATCGGGGCTGCAGACCAGATCTTGCCCCCTAAAGCCATCGCAGGGGAACTGACCCGCCTAATAGAACATCCCTACTTCATCTCTTCGCCTTCTAGGGAAGATCCAGACGCCATTGTCGGCGCTGATAACGAGAATGAAGGACTTATTCGAAAAGTGTTGGTTGAACTTAGGGTTCGCACCGGAATTGATTTCTCTTTATACAAAAAAGGGACCATTCGAAGACGGCTGGCACGTCGGCTTGCAGTAAACAGTATCAAAAGCTTCGAGGACTACCTCGAGTTGCTGAAGACCTCCAGAGAGGAATGTGAGACGCTCTCTCGAGAGCTCTTGATTCAGGTTACAGATTTCTTTCGTGACCCAGATGTTTTCGAGGGAATTCGCCAACTTGTATTACCTCAGATCTTTTCAAGGCCAGAAAACACGCCGATAAGAATCTGGATCCCCGGCTGTGCGACCGGTGAGGAGGTCTATAGCATCGCTATTATGCTTCTCGAATTTCTCGGTTCGAAAGCTGTAAATCAGGATTTTCAAATATTCGGAACGGATCTTAGCGATTCGGCCATCGAAACGGCTCGCGCCGGCCTCTTTCCGGATACGATCTCACGACATGTTTCTGAGGAACGCCTCCATCGTTTCTTTCTCAAGAAAGGCGGGGGTTACCGCATTGCCACCTCCATTCGCAACATGTGTGTTTTTGCCCGGCAAAATGTTGTGGATGATCCGCCGTTTTCGCGAGTTGACCTTATCAGTTGTCGTAATCTTCTGATTTATCTCGATGCCCCACTTCAAAAGAAGGTCATGGGCCTTTTTAACTATTCGTTGAAGCCTGGTGGCTTTCTTGTCCTAGGACCCTCTGAATCCATAGGAACCAGTTCAGAGCTCTTTGCGCCTGTTGATAAACGGCTGCGAATTTTCACCAAGAAAATCGTTCCCGGTAAGATCCAACCCACTCTCTTTGCCCCTTTAGAGCGTACGATTCAAATGTCCCCCTCTCGCAAAAGACTTCATGCCAACGAACAATCCGAGTCCGAGCGACTGGTGCTGGAAGCCGATCGTGCTGCGATGCAACGTTACCTGCCACCTGGGATACTTTGCGATGCTGAGCTCAATATTCTGGAGTACCGAGGGGATACGACGCCGTTCATCGGAAATCCCGTAGGTCCTCCCAGCCATAATCTCCACAAGCTGGTCAGACCCGGTCTGCTGGTTGAAATATCTAATGCCATAAAAACGTCTCGTGAGTCGAACGAAATTGTTGTTCTCAGGGGGCTAAGCCTTAATGAATCCGGTGGATCGCTAACATTTTCCGCAGAGATCATTCCGGTTGCGATTGGAGTAAACCCCTCGGCGTGGTATTGGATTTTCTTTATCAGAGACGATATCAACCAGCAGTCAACCTCTAACCTTCACAAAGGATTGATTCGACAGATAGTAAGTTTTCTAGATGGTCGCATACAGTCCAGAAAACGAATTTCGGATGAAGATCCAGAGGAAATTAAACGGCTAAATCGAGAGCTTGAAAACGCTCGCTCATACGTCCGCACTCTTCTGGAGTCACACGAAGCGACCGTGGAGGAGTTGAATGCTGCCGAAGAGGAACTCTTGTCCAGCAACGAGGAGTTCCAGAGCACGAATGAAGAGCTTCAGACAGCCCAGGAGGAGCTGCAATCCAGCAATGATGAGTTAAGGGCCAGAAATCGAGAGCTGAACACTGTCAATGAGGAGTTGATCCAAGCTCGAGATTTTTCCGAATCAATTGTTGAAACAGTCTGCGAACCCTTAATCGTTCTCAATGGCGGAATGATCATCCAAAAGGCAAACCCTGCTTTTTACAGAGTCTTCCAGCTACGATCCGAGCAGGTGGAGGGTCTCTATTTCTTCGATTTGGGTCAGGGTGATTGGATCGATCCGGCGACTCGAGACACTCTATTCAGGATCATTCCTGAAAATCACGCCTTGGAGAATCTGGAGCTCGACGTAGACAACTCTAGATTAGGGAGCAGAGTTTTGCGAATTAACGCGCAGTGCCTAACTTGGAATCATGAGCGCGGAATTCTAATGCTCCTCGATGATATTACCGAGCAGCGTAGCGCCATGAAAAAGCTTCAAGATATGGATCGCCGCAAAGACGAATTTATGGCGATGCTCGCGCATGAGCTCCGTAATCCATTAACGCCCATTCGAAATGCCCTTGAGATCTGGAAAGACGGAAAAGCGACAGATGAAGAGATTCGTCACATTCAGAATACGATGGATCGTCAACTGAAACACGAAGCGCAACTGATTGATGACCTCATTGAATTATCGCGCATCAATCGAGGGGCGATCTCACTCAAAAGACACCCTACCGACTTCAGGCAAACCACTCTTGAAGCCCTCGAAGACTTTCGTGCTTTGGCTGATAGCCATCATCACCAGATCATCGCAAATATTTCCTCAGACCCTGTATTTGTGGATGCGGATCCCATTAGGCTGGCTCAAATCGTTTCAAACCTACTGAGTAATGCGATCAAATATACGCCTCAAGGTGGGAGACTGAGCATTGCCTTGGTGCGCGAGGGAGGCTCCGGCATGTTAAGCATCACGGATAACGGAATCGGAATTGAGCCGTCACTCCTTCCCCATGTCTTTGACATGTTCGTGCAGGCCGATCGTCCCATCGCCCGAACAGAGGGCGGCCTTGGGATAGGTCTCACACTTGTTAAGCGGTTAGTTGAGCTTCACAAAGGCGAAGTAACTGCTTACAGCGAAGGCATTGGGGCAGGCAGTTGCTTTACTGTTCGCATCCCCGCAACCAATCAACCCCAAAACGCTCCTCCCCCGACCACGGAATCCCAGTCAAAAGATGCAGAAAAGGCCATAACCGCCTACCGAATTCTCATCGTGGATGACAATGTGGATGCCGCGGAGAGTCTTGCTTTGCTCCTTTCTATGAAGGGATACAAAACGCATGTAGCATTTGACGGACAAGAGGCCATAAAGCTTGCCAAAACGTTCCTTCCGAACGTCGTTTTGTTAGACCTCGGCCTCCCCTTACTAGATGGCTATCAAGTCGCTGAAAGGTTGCGCGAAGTCAGGGATCTGGATAAGTCCCTTCTAGTGGCCATCAGTGGATACGGCCAACCCAACGACGTTAAAAAAGCCCTGAGCGCTGGTTTCGATCACCACATGACAAAACCTACAGATGTAAATGCGCTATTGTATCTAATCCGACAGCACGAAAATTCTAAACCAGTTAATGCGAGTTGATTTCATGAGTCGAACCAGACTCTCTGATATTTGACCTTTCAATGTATTCAAGGGCGGGTTCTATCGGTATCAATGCCATGAACTCAGCCAAGTCCGGCTTGCCCGATACTTCCCAATACTGCAGCAGGAGACGCGTGATCTCGCCGTGGATCTCGTTGACGACGCGATCGCGATTGACTACTCGGTTCATTAAACACCTCGATAATTTAGAGTGCATCCAGGATAGATTCATCCAGCCTCGTATCAATCAGCTCTGCCATTCGAGTGACCCGCAGGCGACGCTCAGTGTGATCTAATCTGAATGCGCAAATGCGCCAAACAAGCAATCCATCCAATCACCATCATCATTCAGTCCAAGCCCACTATTCGACCGTGACGGACTTGGCCAGATTGCGCGGTTTATCAATATCCCTGCCCATCGCCAACGCAGCGTGATAAGCGATCAACTGAACCGGGATGCTATAGAGAATGGGCGCGATCAGATCATCCATGGGTGGCATGCGAATGATGTGGGCATACCCACGTTCTTCAAAAGCAACGCGCTCATCCGCGATCACGTAAAGCTGGCCTCCCCGAGCTGCCACTTCCTCAAGATTAGAGTTCATTTTTTGGGTCAAATGATTGGCTGGAAGCAAAGCCACAACGGGCATCTTTTCATCGACCAAAGCTAAAGGACCATGTTTAAGCTCCCCGGCGGGATAGGCATCCACTTGCATATAAGAGACTTCCTTCAGCTTCAAGCCGGCCTCTAGCGCGATCGGGTACATCGTCCCCCGACCCAGGAAGATTGCATGGTTGGATTCAGCGATGCTCCTCCCCCAGGACATCAATAGGGGTTCCTTAAGAAGGATCTCATTAGCTAGATGGTGAATCGTGGGCAGTTTGGATAAAACCTGGTCGAGTTGATGGCGACGAATTCTTCCCCGCAGTTCTGCAAGTCTCAGCGCGAACAGAAGTAAGGCCATCAGTTGGGTGGTAAACCCTTTGGTGGAGGCAACACCGACCTCATGTCCAGCACGGGTCACAATCTGAATGTTAGACAGTCTGGCTAGAGAGCTCGTCGGGACATTTGAAATAGACACCGTCTCGATATAGCCCATGGTTTTGGATAGATCCAACGCGGCAAGGGTGTCTGCAGTTTCCCCTGATTGGGATACTGTCATGAATAAGCTGCCATGACTCACCACCGGGTTTCTGTATCGATATTCGCTTGCCACTTCAACATCACAGGGAATGCCCGAAAGCATTTCAATCCAGTATTTTCCTGCTAAAGCCGCATGGTAGCTTGTTCCGCAAGCAACCAGCTTAATGGACTCAAGCTTCGAAACTAGATCGGCTTCTATTGCATAAAGAGAGGAAGGCCCTCCCCCAGTAAGATAACAATATGTCTCCTTTAAAGCATCGGGCTGTTGATGTATCTCAAGATGCATATAGTGCTCATGCTGGTCAAGCAGAGCATAGCTCTGATCATGATGAACCGTTTCTATATCTCTTTTGACATTATTGTCAGAGACGTCATATACATTGGTTCCCTCTGATGAAAGTAACACGATATCGCCGTCCTCGAGATAGGAGAATCTGTTTGTTCTATTCATCAATGCACAAATGTCTGACGCGATGTAGTTTGCATCCACTCCATACCCGATAACCAGTGGGCTGCCACTTTTAGCCGCGATTAGCAGACTTGGCGCATTTTTGGATAGAACGCCAATAGCGTAGCTCCCGACCATCTTATTCATGGCCTTCCTTACAGCACACTTGAGCTCGGCTCCCCCTTCTACAAAACTTTGAATAAGGTGGGCGATGACTTCAGTATCCGTATCTGACAGGAATTCAAACCCTTTACGCTCCAAATCTGAACGTAGGGTTTTATAGTTTTCTATGATTCCATTGTGCACTACGGCAATAGATGATCGCGATATTTGCGGATGGGCATTGGCCTCCGTGGGCTTCCCATGCGTCGCCCAACGGGTATGCGCTATGCCGGTCCCTGAAGCGATCACTTCAGTTCCCATCTTCTTCGTCAGTGCGCTTATGCGCCCAACGGACCGCCTTGTCCATAGCGCTCCCGAGTTGTCCATTAAAGCCATCCCCATGGAGTCGTAACCCCTGTACTCCAACCTTGCCAGACCATCAAGCAACACAGGTGCAATGGTTCGTTCAGACGCACCGCCAATAATTCCGCACATAACAACCTCTAAAGGACTTGATAATTTATAAGCGCGATATATCGACTAGCCCATAACTATGCCAGAGGCCTCAAATAGCTGGGATCTGGCCATCCAAGCTTAAATTCAGAGACATGCGCCATATCTACATCTATCGATATACTGTATATTGCTGACCAGTCAGCAACGTTGTTATTCTCCAATGAAAGCATGAGAGCGGATACAAAGAGATCCATCCGATCAAACATGAATGCAACCCGCCATGCCCTTCTCGAATCACTAATATCTGAAGGATATTTGTCCTCATACATCCTGATCAAATCCATCTGATTAATTCCATAGACCACCATAACACCACCCCAGAGATATGTTTAGCCAAGTCATTATCACAATTAAAGTTAAAGAAAGTTGTCAGAACACTTAGCTCTACTTCATCAAGAATAATACTGATCGCGCACTTGTTGTAGAATACGCATTATTCGCCACGTAGTTCTATTTAGGGGGTTCTACCTAAATGATAGGCCTGATGAGGGATCGACTGATATTAACTGGAAGGATCCGCATAGCCATTGTGTTGAACAACACTACAATCGATTGATCTCGACCCAATCAAGATCAAAAGAGTATTTATGGTTGATGCGGGGATCAGGGCTCGGTAGCAGAAACGGCGAATAAGCAAGCGCCCAAGATGCGCTTGGAGCCCATAGATTAAAATGAATTCTTGTCGGCTGATCCGGTTGTGCCTGAAAAGAACTAGCCACAAGTTTCTGATCGATAAACCACTCTGTCCGATCAGGCAACCATCGAATGGCATACTCGTGCCAGGCCAATGGATCTCGTCCGACTAGGCTGATACGAGTGCTCCAATGGTGAGCCACATCATCCAAATCCGCACTGGCCTCATCCCACTGTCGCCAGGTTGATAGCAGCACGGGTAGTTGGTTCTTCGCGCCTGAGGTGCTTTTGCTAAGAAACTCAATATCAATCTCATCCGACGCCCCATCCGTCCCCGTTGTATAGGTAAAGACCCCACTGACAAGACCTGGGGGATTTTTCCCCAAACGTGCTCGCACCTTGATTTCAATACCCGTCTCCCGAGAAAAGAAGCGTTGGGTATAAATCTCAGTCCCGGCGAATTGCATGGTTTGAAACGATAATCGGGCGATACCCTCCCGAAGCTCTGGCTCAAGGCCTAATTGCGTTCTTCCCAACTTCCAATCTGCAATACCCCATAAAGTTCGATCGAGAGTCGAATGAATAAAGTCGTCACGAAAGAGGGTCTCCGAGCCCTGAACCCCGGGATGGAGTAGCAAAAAGACCGAGAAGATAAAAAGCCGGGCTCCCAGGAAACGCCAATCGCGTCGTCCGCCCTCACAAGTTTGGAGGACTAGCGCATAACGATGATAGTTACCCGCTTCCATGTCGGGCATCAGTCCTGACCTGATCATTTGTATCTATTTGGAAGCGTTGATTTCATCTTCCGGGCTTCATCAATTTCTAAAGTCAGGATGGTGTCATCGGCAAATGACAATTCCAATTCGAATCTCTACGGATTCTAAGAACATAAATCCAAGTACTCCTTAGTGTGTGGGAGTTCCTCTCCGTCTCCTCAACGCCTTTACCGCATTTCGAGAATACTGGCAGGGGATAAACCTACGAAATGACCCGCATTCTTCTGCCTCCCTGCCCTGTCTACCATCTTCTCGACTTCCACTTGTGAACTGAAACACTGGGAGTTTGTGTGCTCGTTTATCCACCATCCTGTGCAGGGGAATATTGTTATGCATGAGAACTATTCGCTTCCAATTTGGAACCATGATCGAAAACCACCGCAGAAATCAGCGAATTACTGGACCTGTCGAAGGGGGGTTGCCTTCGTTCTGATACTCGGCTCGCTACTTCAAGCATCGGTGTCCAGTGCTACAAGCCTCTCTACAACATCGAGTAAGACCAATGCCTTATCGATCGAGTCCAATCTTGATCTGGTTAAAAAGCCTTTCCCATTACCTCCCTCACGAAAACCAAACAATCCCAACCTGATCCCGAATCCATCTGCTGAATCCGTTCAGTCCAGTAATTCCGCTTTGCCTTCCGGCGGTTGGGATAGTGTTGCCAACACCAATAGCGCTGTTACTTACGCTCTGGTCAATCCCGGACATACAGGAGCAAGAGCCTTCAATGTATCCATTCAAACCTATGGCGGAGGAGAGGCCTTCTGGAAGTACCCACCGCAGTCCGTGACACCCGGGAAGACCTACGAGTTCTCAGATGCTTACATCTCTGACACCAACACAGCTGTGTGGTTATATCTGATTGATAAGAACGGAACGGAAACCGTGAGATGGTTGGGTGACACATACAAGAGTCCGGATTGGAACCGCTTCTACGGACAATTCACGGTACCAGAGGATGTAGTCAGTGTCGGGGTATACCATTCAATCAGTAGCAAGGGCTTCTTGATCACCGACGACTACAACCTCGACGAATATGCCCCCCTTCCTCTGCATCGGCCTTTGGTTAGTTTGAGTTTTGATGATGGGCTCGCTCCCGTTTACAGCAACGCACTGCCATTACTCCAAAAGTTTCACTTTCTAAGTACTCAGTTCCTCCCCACCGGATTTATTGATCAAAAAGGGCGCTTTACGCGGAGCATGGTGCAGGATTTCTCCCGCTACGGTCATGAAGTTGCTAGCCATTCTGTGACTCACCCTTTTTTGACGAATTTCACAAAAGATCAACTCGACCAAGAGTTCATGCAATCCCAACAACAGATTTTCTCAATAACCGGGATTAGACCCACGAGCCTGGCGACCCCTTATGGTGCATACAACCCCACCGTTATCAAGGAGGCCTCCAATTATTTTCAGTTTGTTAGGAACGTGAATGTGGGATTCAACAGCCGTGATAATGCAGATTCTTTTGATATCAAGGTTCAGAACATCACCGCATCAACAACGATCAATGACATAAAAACATGGGTCAGTGCGGCAAAACGCGATAGAACCTGGTTAGTATTGGTCTATCACAACGTAAGTGACGATGTCACTAATGCTGGTTTTTTCAATACCCCCCCTGGCGAGCTCGAAAGGCATTTCCAATTGATCCAGGCGAGTGGCATTGCTGTCCTTCCTATTAATCAGGCTGCTACTGAACTGAAGGCACAGTCCTTCAGTATAGGAAAGTGGGACTGAATGGTTTAGCTCTATTGTTCCCGTATTGAATCATGGGCCCTTGTATCAACTCGATTCAAGGGCCTCTCTTCTTCCTTTGCAGACCATCTGATTCTTTTTTGTCTATCTTAACGGTACCTTGAGTACATCTCGATTTCAGCATGGCTTCAGCCAGAGCCAAGCGATTTATTAGCGCCATTCCAGAGGGTACTTATAAAGTGATCAATCAAACCTTTGGTGTTCCATGCTGAACCCATGAAAGGTCAGTATTGAGAGTACGTACTGCGAAGGCTGTAGTAAGAAGGTTTTAGCCTTTCATGATAAGTCGGTAGATCCCAGGAATGGAGTGAGTACTTTCCTAAGTTCAACGGGGCCATGGTGAATGAATGAGTTAGCCCCGCGCCTATGTGGATGGCATCAACATGAAGTGGTGTGAATTGGGTAATCTGCCCATTTCCAAAGCTGGATACCACTTGCCCCTCAGAAGGATCCATGAAGTTGAGCAACTGCCACGGTATTCGCATTTCAAGAATGCCTGAGTTGTAGGCGTAGTCCGTGAGAGAGTCATAGCTCCTTGATCTTAAATTACCGTTCCCCGACCTAAGAACCCCAGTTTCAACCGTTTCCGGAGGGACTGTCGTCATTTCTATCGGTAGATAAAGCTTACGACTTAAGATCAGGCGGGTAGGCACGAATGTGCCTTCGGTAAAAAACTCATGATCCGCCTCAAGCGGGATCAGATGATCTCGATGGTGTGCGTTTAGCGCATAAAAAAGATCGTAGCGCGGATCAACTGTCACTCTGGAGATTCCTCCAGGATCGACCTCAACTAAAAAATCGGCTTCACGACTGAAAGCCACATCATGGGCAATGCTGCTGCCATTCCCCTGACCGGGCAGACTATCGATTGCAATTATGAATTTCGGGGATTCGGGGTGTTGCGATCGGGCATCCAGCATGATGTAAAGATATTTTTCGTCACTCTTTACAAACGTTTTCACCCCGCCGTTCTCAGACACAGGCCGAGTATCCGACCACTCCTTGGATTTACCATCAACGATACAGACATTTGATTTTCCGGGGTCAAAGGCCAAGACGCCGTAAACTTGTTCCGTACTCTGGGGATTCGACCAATAAGCACGCCGATCCGGCAAGTCATAGTCCATGGTATTCCAGGTTCTCTTGAACCATTCGTCCTGCCAACTGAAGAGGACGCCACCCGCGTATCCTTCATCGTGAATGTCCCGAAACATATTATCCGCCATCTCCCCTTGCTGGATCTCGTTGATTCCTCCCTGATTGAATCCACGAAATGGGTCGGTGTGAACCACGCCTCGGGCAGAAGGCACGCCATATTCAGCAACGATGACTGGGACCGAGTGCATTTTTCGAAGGTCCCGAAGATAGCCTTTGAAGGTATCAATTCGCCCGGATGCGTCAAAATAAACCTGATAGTCCTTTTGAAACTTAAGCGAGTCTGGATAATAGGGATAGATGTGATAAGACGCAAAGAGACCTGCTTCAAACGCGGAATTTGCGCGAATATGCTCCTGATTAACCTCAACCAAATCCTCACGATCAAGGGGTTCATTGGGGTGCTTGAGCGGATCTGTCGTTGGCCAGTTCACAAAGCTGATAGGTCGTGACTGACCCCATTTACTGATTTCGTAGTTGGCCACGCGATCACCGACCTCGGCTAAAAAGACCTCGAAGGGAGACGCCGATTTGGAACTCAAATAGGGCCCTTCATAATCGGGATACAGAGGGTTCGCGTCGTTAGTTCCCATCACAAAATAGGGATCCCACTCCACGCCCAGCAGCCATCCGATGACGTAGGGCGAAATGTCTTTCCGATATCGTCCACTTGCATGACCACGCTCTGGAGCGATATCCCTGTGGCCATGGACCACATCGACCAGGGTCTGGGCATCCCTCACAAAGGCTTCCTTGATTCGTGGATCGTGCGCGTTGCCAATATCCGCAATGTCATTCTCATCGACCCAGACACCCTGAAGTAGCATCAAGGGTTTTTTACGGCCCTTATTAAAGTCGTAAAGTGCCTCATAAAATGCGGGGCTTAACAGTGTATAAACGCGAATCACGTTGGCATTCATGCTCGTGATTTGACCAAACCAGCGTAGATACATCGTTTTGGTAATGCCAAACTCGCCCGGAAACTTCCCCGGCATCCCTGAACCTAGGTTGACGCCTTTTAGGTACGTTTTTTCCCAGTTACCACTGGGACCGTGCGTGTAGAAAAATTGATGATCTACTTTAGAGGCCGGAAGTGTTGTTGCGTATGCCTTCGGCGCTAGGGCAAAAACCATTGCAAAAGCCAAAAGGAATGGAGTCGAAGAGCGGGCCATCTAGTCACCTCAGAACGTTTTATGAAATGTTTCTGAGGCTAGTCGGTTCTGATTCGAATGAAGATCCGGACTAATACTTAGTCGATCAACTTTGGCGGATTAACCCGAATCTTTCGGAAATACCGTGTTCTTGAAAAGCGACAAACTTCGACCCGTTGCTCCCCTTTGAAAACTTCCACTTCTAATCGATTGGGGCACTTTCTGGGGAGCCGGTAGAGATTTCGAAGTCCCACAGGAAGATCAATCGTAGAGGATCCCAGATCAATGGGGGACTCGATCACGAGCTCGTATTTGTTCTTTGTGCGTTCAAGAAGAGATTTTTGTTTAGCAAGGGCTTGGAGCCGTTCTCGATAGATGTCGAGTTCTGTCAATTCCAAATTCATACGTAGCTGATCAAAGAAGCCCTCAATCTGATTTTTATCCTCCGATCCCAGTGGAATATCCAGAAGCCTCATGGAGACTCTGGAACTGGACGGTTCCGGTTGATTGAGACCCATGAGATGGATTCGCGAGGGAAGTATCATCAAGTCGTGATCACTTACCTGATCTTCTGAGGTCTGCAAAACCATGGGGAGGTCGAGCCCCTCAGGCTCGAATCCAGAGCGTGACAAATACCGAAATCCTGACTCTTGGAGTGCCCTAGCAAAGGCGATAGGAATAAGTTCTTGATCCGTTATGAACGTATCAATCGGTCTGACACCGTAGCCTTGCTCCAGAACCTGCCTGCTGATTCGTAAGACGCCCGTTTGAGAGCTTGGAAACGTCGGGTGATACCGTGCACCCGCATCGTCTGTCCATTGAATGAATTCACCGCCCGTGCCCTTCTCTAAAGCATCCAAGGGAGGTGAACCCTTCAGCCACCCCAGACCGATCGGGTGGCCTAACTTTGAGATTGAAGCCAATTGCGCTTTGGTGAGGGGTGAAATCCAAAGGTCCGGTGTCATTGCCTTTAAAAAACCATAGTCGATGATGTACAGGGCTTTGACCCCCAATCGACTCTCTATGGCTGCCCAACGGGCCGCTTCCAGAAGATCCTTCTCTGTTCGAATCTCATGGCTGATCAATCCAGCCCTCTTAGCGAGATTGGATTTCTTGATGAGCGGCTGTCTTGTGCCGGATCTGAGATAAATGGTTTGAATCTGATCGTAAATCCAGGACGTCAGATCCCCTGATTGACTCTCCGAAATCAACTTAATAGGAAGACCAAGACCCAGACTCTGTCGAACGATGGAGCCGAGATCCAAACCAAATGCGTAGAGTGATCCCTTTCCGAAGGAATTCATAATCAGCGCAGCATCTCCACTCCCAAAGTGGGTGAGCGGGTGTTTGGCTCCTAAGTAACCCATGGTTTCAAAACTACTGATTTCGCCGTTGGGCGTTTCGAAACGGAGTGAGCTCGAATTTTCACTTTGATTTTTGCACTGAGGCACACCCGCATCCACACAAATCATGGACTCCTCCATCGAGAATCGGGCTTTCCGGAAGCCAAATCGAGGTCCCAACTCTGATTCAACGTTCTGAGTAATCAGAACACTGCCCGATTGAACCTTGCGCAGAATGTGTTGGTAGATCCCCTCTGGCAAGGCTTTTCCCGAAAATGTCGGGTAGACCAAGATGACATCGGCATCTAGATCTTCTCTCTCATGTGCCAGACGAAATGGAAGGTTTTGCCGCCTCAACCCAGAGATCAGTCCTTCCCAGTCACTGTCCGGATTAGAGATCCAAACGACCATCGGATCACGTGCGTTTTTTTCCGTTAGCAATGATTGATCCACCGTGTTTGGGGCGACGCGGTCGGTCAAAAATGGGCCCGCTGGAACCGGTTCTCTTGATAACCCATTAGAAAAGGAGCGGCCAAAGTCCCCCAAGAGCCCCACGGTAATCAGAAATCCGGAGAGGAAAACACCCAGTAGAATTAATTCTGCGGATCTTCGAAATAAAGAACCCATGAGCTTCCCTCTCATCCTGCAGCAAGGCGACGGATTTCACCCCACCCCCCTTTTTTTCCAGTAACCCAGGTCAGTAGCCCGATGGTTCGCCAGTAATTCACCGGGATGCGATAGAAAAGCGTTTCAGGAAGCATCAAAAGGAGAAAAACCAAAACATGAAGCGGGGACTGTCTCCGCCTTTGAAGGACGGCATCGTCCATCAGGAAGGCCAACGTGGAAATGAAGAGTGAAACGCCAAGGATCATGACAAGGAAAGCGGCCACACCAACAGCATCAGTGACGCCGAGAAGATAGGCCACAATGACGATGAGGATCCCCATCAATTCAATGAGAGGGCCGAGGAGCTCAAAGACCAGGTAAAACGGACAGGCTACCCAGCCTGCAATGCCTCCGTTCATCGAAAACAGAAGTGATCTGTTTTTAAATAGACTCTCACCAAGACCGCGTTGCCAGCGAATTCTCTGATTGCGCAGCGAACGAATATCCTCGGGCGCTTCAGTCCAACAAATGGCATCAGGAACAAATTCGATGCGGTAGGCCTCACGCCTCTCCGAATAAATTCGGTGCATCCTGACAATCAACTCCATGTCCTCACCAATCGTGTCGGTCTGATAACCGCCAATCGCGATGAGCGCATCTTTTTTGAAAAGCCCGAAGGCGCCTGAGATGATCAGTAGCGCACCAAAGGATCGCCAGCCAATCCGTCCGTACATGAACGCCCGGAGATATTCGATGGCCTGGAATAGGGCCAATGGATTCCGGGGAAGTCCGATATTAAGAACTTTGCCGTCCTTACACTCACACCCATTCACCAACCGCACCATGCCTCCGGCTGCAACCAGCCCGGGAATCTCCCCAAAAGGTCGCACGAGGCGTGTCAATGCCTCCGTAGGCAGAATCGTATCGGCGTCGAGAGTACAAATCAGCGAGAAATGCGCCGCATTAATACCAGCATTGAGCGCATCCGCCTTACCGCCATTCGCCTTATCGATAAGGCGAAAGTTAGGGTAAAGTCGGGAACGATAAACTGCGCGAATGGGTTGCGTAGGTAATGACGTATCAAGAGGCTCATTGACGGCGTAAAGATCCAACGCATCGAAGAGCACCTCGACGGTACGATCGGTGGATCCATCATTTACAACGACAATTTCACGCTCCGGATAATTCAATGACAGAAGCGAGGTGATAGATCGCATGATCGTCGCCGCTTCATTGAAAGCCGGGGAGATAATCGTAATGCCTGGCTCAAAGGGTCTTACCGCCTGCGGTCCCAGCGACAACTCAACAGAAGAACCACCTCTGAACCACCGAAACGATGCCAGTAAAAGCGTTAGCGCAAAAAACAGCATCAATAGGGTGTAGACCCCAAAGAAATACTGATACCCCGCAATAAAGCTGTGGACGTAATTCATGGCGCAGTGGGCTCCTGTTCAAGGGCTGAGAGGGCTGCAATTTGCCCCATGATCGAGACATAGGCACTCTTTGCTGCGCTCCGAACGGAGGGGCTTTCTCGAAACATCATTCGCTTTAGGGCGGGAAGATCAGAGGGCCCACCATGCCGTCCAATGGCTCGGGCTGCATAAAAGCGGACTGCCGATTCCGGGTGTTCGAGATATGGCCTGACGAGTGGCAATTGGGATGAACAATTCACCAGCCGGATCGCCATCGTGAGCCAATCCGTCCGACTTTGAATGGGAAGAAATGTTCTAAGCGGCATTAACCGCCCCCCCTCACCCAGGTAGGGCATGAGTGCGATGAGTTTTGCTTCACGACCAAACCCCTCTTCAAGCAACAGTTCTATAAAGGCCGCTTCGACGTCGATCGGTGGCACATCCTCGAGGAGTTGCCCGAGAACATGTCGATTCAGTGCCTGATGCCGCATCCCGAGCCGCAAGATGACGCGAAGCGCCTTCTGCATTTCGATCTGAAGTAAGGCCTTCGCAGCCGGGACAAATTCGAGTCTTTCTGGATTTTTTAAATAGGGGGACACAGCCCTCCATGCCCCTTGCGGCTTAACTAAGGCCAAAATCTTGAAGGCATAAATACGCGTTCTTGAGGAAGGCGATCCCCTGAGCTTTAAGAGGGCGTCCTGGCCTAATTGATCTCTTTCTTCTGGGGAGATAAGGGGGTTGAAAGACCCCGTGGTGCACTGCGCCAATATGTATGATTCCGCTCGCCCATCGAAATCCTGTAGCAGGCCATACGCAAACAAGGAACCCTTGTGATTCGCCGCTCGCAGTTCATTTACTTTGATAGCAAGCTTTTCCCTGTAGTTGCCTTTCAAACTCTCGAGCCGGTGAATGAAGCGGCTAAACAACAGCAGAGGAAATGACAATGCCCATAGAAGGATTCCAAGAAAACCTGCCGCCCCCACGACCTTTGAAAAAAGAGGTAACTGATCAATTTGGAACCAAAGATAGGTAAGGCTCATCGTCGTCAAAAGCTGTACTTCAGGGCTAGATTTGCTCCAGCACGCGTATAGCTCGCGCCTTGAACGATGACTCCCGCATCGTAATAGAGTGAAAAGGGGCCTGCGATTTCCTGTAAGCCGCGCAGCAGATAGGTCTGAACCTGATCATTTCGATAAACACCTGGGCTCACAATGACTGGTTGCGTTCCGTAACCCAGCATCACCCCGACATAATCCCTATCATCGTAGTACCAGGAGGCATCTAGTAATCCACTGAACTTGAGTCCTCCCGCACCTTGTAGATCGCTCATATACAGCGTTCCTGCCAATCGGAGCTGATCGATATACCCATCCAGAGTGACTGTGCCGATTTCATTGTTAATGGTCCGGTAGCTGGCATGTCGAAAGCCAAACTCAATGCCAACCGGCCAATCGGTCTGATATCGAATGCTGCCCAACATGGACCATTGCGGAATGAAGTGCCCCGTTGGGCTGTCATAGGTCTCAATCGTCCCGACCCAATCTCCCAGAAACTTCTGGGTCACGCCGGCAGTCAGTGCAGCATCCGTGAGCCCAAAGCGGTTCAATTCAGCCACACGGCCATAAATGGTTTGGTCAGGCCCTTTCTTTTGGAGACCGACAAAGCTACTGCTCCAATCTTTGTAGCCATGATTGAGGTATTCATACCCACCTCCAACTTCAGCCTCCCATTCTTTGCTTTTATCCAGGGTTGCAGGTTCTCTGGAGTAATCAAGGCCTGCTACGTAGCTCACCAAAGTTGCATGTTGCTGGTCGTTCATGACGTTCTTGGCTTGGCGAAGGGTGCTGTCCAGCGCGCGCTGATCCCCTTTCTTTTTAAGCGCCTTGGCCAGAGCCTGATGCGCATCCATCCGGTCCGGGGAAATCAACAAGGCCCGGCGATAGAGGTCCAAAGCAGCATCGGCATCATCCGACCAAAAGGCGACATCACCCATGCCGAGAAGAAAATCAGAGTTCCATGGGCAACTTGTCACGAGCTCGTTATAGACCTTAAGTGAATCATCGTAGCGATGGGCCCAACTGAGGCGCTTGGCCTTCTCAAATTTAGCCTCGGTTTCTATATCGCAAGTCCGTTGCAATTCCCCATTCCTCAGATGGCTATGGGGATGGATATCAGCCTGATCAGAGCCATTGGCTGTTATATGGATTTCTGAAGACTCTGTAATGGTGGGCAGTGCACCCATCGACAATACGGCCGAAACCACAGGAAGCCCTCTCAACAAAGAGGGCACAATCAATTGAAGGCTAGGCATTCAAACTCCCCATTCGCACCAAAAGAACAAGCAGGTCGGCTTACTTGCTCACACCGGAGATGAATCCTATTGGGCTCCTGCGCATTTCCCTATCCGCAAGAACACCTACTACCCCGTCCGCAAAATATGAGACTTACACTTTGACTTAGTCACTGAACTTCGCGCCCTGCGGCCAGGCACATTGTTCGCCATAAAGTGGCCGCCTTAATACCTTGGATGACTCGGCTCAGCCCGTCGGTATCGTCAACACGGGTGACGCTGCTTTCTCATCTGTTTCGACCAAGGAGAATATGAGCATGATGAAAGACAACATTCGCTTCGAAGCGATGTCCCGGTCATCTATCCAAAACCACTGATTCCTGTATTTGATCTTGATGAATGCCTCATGGGGCTTCCACGAGGAGCAATGGATTCGTATTAATGGCCTCAAATCCGTACCCTTGAATTGCTCGATTGCTGGGGTTTGATTGACCCGGTTCTCCGCAACATCATTTGGGGAAACATCCAGATAGGATGAAAGTTCGATTAAGACATCCATTACTGACCTAGTCAGAATGGCGATCTCATGATCACTTCCCGATACCGATCCGTAGGTGATATTAAGCGCTGATGTCGATGGGGCAAGCTTCAAAAGCCCTCTGATTTCCTCTGAAATGATCGAGACCTCTTGTGCCATATCCGAACGGATGATGAAGAGCGTTGATTGTTTATCGTTGATTTTGATCGTCCTCAAACCGATGGCGTTAGAGAGTTGGGCTTTCCGCATCAGATCAATCAAACGATAAAAGAGAGGATCACCCGTCCTTGCGCGTTCTTGCCCGCCATATCGATTTACAAGACCGTTGATCGAGTGAACCAGTAACCGCAAGACCTGGTCGGCTGGATAACCGGCCTGTATAAGCGAGATGACGGCCGCCGGAGGTATGGGATTCATCAGACTTCTGGCAAATCGCTGTCCCATGACGGGGCTGAACGTCACCGTTGGCCGATCAGCGTAACTGCCTACTCCGCCCAGCATCTGAGCGGGATATACCGGCGAGGGGGTGTTGAACCATGATCCGTTGAGACTCACAACCCCTTGGACCTGGTACTGACTGATGACCGAGGCGACTTCAAGAAATACCGGTGCATCGCCAAACCGAAGCTTGACGAGATTGAGCAGCATTTCCTCCTTCCATGAGTCCGAGATTGCTTCGCTGTAATTGATGCGATCCTCGGATAGATAATTCGGCCCAAGGCCATTGCAACCGCCAAGGAGGGTTGTGAGTAAAGCCGAGGCGGTGCCTTGTATGACCCTCGAACACATTCGACCTGAGATAGTCACGCTCGATCCTCCTTAAGAACGCGTGATGATCAGATCACTTGACCCCGCTTCAGTTGAGTGGAAGATTGCTCCGAATAGGCTTTCTTGCCACCCGCCAGCATGATTTCAGGCGTCATCGTGCCAAAGAGGTGAAGCGTTCGTGCAATAAGGCCTGTCCATCCCGTTTGATGACTAGCACCTATTCCTGCCCCATTGTCACCATGAAAATATTCGTAAAAGAGCAGGTAATCTTTCCAGTACGGATCCGTCTGGAACTTCTCCGCCCCCCCAAATACAGGACGCTTACCTTCTGCGTTTTTGAGAAAGATTTTGGCTAGCCGATGAGAAATCTCTTCAGCAACTTCGTATAGCGACATCATGGTCCCGGAGCCTGAAGGGCACTCTATTTTGAAGTTTTCTCCGTAATAGCCGTAGTACTGGACTAACGCTCTGATGATGAGCGCATTGATCGGCATCCAGACAGGTCCGCGCCAGTTGGAGTTGCCGCCAAACATGCCGGAATCGGATTCTGCCGGTAAATAACCGATTCGATATTCCTCTTTGCCGAGTTGAACGGCATAGGGGTGATCTGCATGATGGCGGGAAAGAGATCTGATCCCAAAGGGACTCAAGAATTCGTCTTCGTCCAGCATTCGTGTGAGCACTCGCCTCAGTTTATGCTCATCCATGATTGACGCGAGCCTCCGCCCTCCTTCCCCTTGGATTCTTGGATCATGGATAGTGGCAAGCAATTCAGGTCTCGAATCGAGAAACCACTGGAACTGCTCCCAAAGCTTGGGATGTCGGGCAATAATCTCGCCCTCAAAAACAGTGGCGGCACAGAATGGCAACAAACCGACAATAGATCGGACTTTCAGTCGTTGCGAGGTGCCATCAGGGAGACGCAACATGTCATAGAAAAAGCCATCCGCCTCATCCCACATGCCGGTTCCGTCAGAAACATCGGTGATTGCTCCGGCTATCCAGAGGAAATGCTCGGTAAATTTCAGGACCATATCCGTGTAGGCATCGTCATGGGTGGCGAGCTCTACAGAGATCTCCAGCATGTTCTGGCAGAAAAGGGCCATCCACGCGGTTCCATCCGCCTGCTCCAGACGGGTTCCATCTGGGAGGCGCTGATTGCGATCAAAAACACCAATGTTGTCGAGACCTAAAAATCCACCCTCGAAAACATTTCGATCCTGTAAATCCTTTCGATTTACCCACCAGGTGAAATTCAGCAGCAATTTGTGGAATGAGATCTTGAGCCACTCAAGGTCTCCTCTCCCAGTCTGAGCGCTCTCAAGCCGATACGTAAAAATAGTCGACCATGCCTGAACGGGCGGATTGACGTCACCAAAGTTCCACTCATAGGCTGGAATCTGGCCATTCGGATGGATGTAGCGTTCCTGCAATATCAGATTCAGTTGGTCTTTTCCGAACTGCGGATCAACCAGAGTCAGAGCGATGACATGAAAGGCAAGATCCCAGGCGGCATACCACGGATACTCCCATTTATCCGGCATGGAGAGGACGTCACCGTTGTACATGTGATGCCAATTTCGATTTCTCGACATCAATCGAGACGAGCTTTCCGAGAGGGTTTTCTCCCGCAGCTCCAGCCATCGATCCACATCGTAGAAGTAGAATTGTTTGCTCCAGAGCATGCCCGCGAGTGCTTGTCGCATCACAAGGGCTTCATCGGCAGATAACTTGTCAGGCGTCAGGTCTCTATAAAACGTATCAGCCTCAGTTGTTCGTGCATGAAAAATTGAATCAAACGCTTGCATCAGCTCAGGTATCGGCTTTAAGTCCTGCGATTGCCCGGCAAGGATCAACCGTATGGAACGGTTCGCTCCTGAAGGTATGTCCAGGGAATAATGAAGCGCAGCTTTTGTCCCTGCTTTTTGTGCGTTTACCGCTTCCGCCTTGTTGCAGACGATGTAATCATTGATGCCGTCCTTGACGAAAGGATAGCGATTGGGCCTTCCCCAGAGCCTTTCTTCATTTGTTTCGTTTTCTACGAACAGAGACTCTCTCGCACCCTCTCCCCAAAGAACATACTCACCCAGGATGGGGTCGATAGCTCGAATCAGCATTCCATCCTCGGAGCGAGAAATCTCCTCTATCTGGGGCCGTCCAGAAATTTCCTGCCAACGCGCCTGCTGTCTAAACCAGAGATGTGGCAATACATCGAGATGAGCCTCATCTGGGCCTCGATTGTGAATGGTCAGGTTGACCAGAATGGCTTCCGGAGAATGTTTCGCATATTCGACAAAGACATCAAAGTAGCGATCGCCTTCAAAAACTCCGGTATCAATGAGCTCATATTCGAAACCTTGCCTGCCGGCAAGGCGATTATTGGTTATCAGACGTTCATATGGATAGGTCCTTTGCGGATACTTATAGAGATATCTCATGTACGAGTGCGTTGGTGTATTGTCGAGATAGAAGTAATACTCCTTCACATCCTCGCCATGATTGCCCTCCGCGTTTGTTAAACCAAAGAGTCGCTCTTTAATAATGGGATCATTTCCATTCCATAATGCAATCGAGAAGCAGAGAATCTGCTGATCGTCGGATAATCCCGCCATCCCATCCTCGCCCCACTGATAGGCTCGAGACCTGGCTTGATCATGCGTGAAGTGATTCCAGGCATCGCCCGAAAGACTCATATCTTCACGAACCGTGCCCCATTGGCGCTCACTCAGATAAGGACCCCACTTTTTCCAGGGCCGGGTACCCGATTTCTCCTCGTTCAGTCTCGTCGCCTCTTTGTTCATCCAGCCCCCTTTATCCGGATTTAAGGAAAAGTACTCTGAGGCGAATTTAAAGAAACGAACCCAGAGTTTATTCTGGAGATATTCCTGTGAGTGTCACTGGGACGTCTATCAGAATAAATCCCTATAGACCTCTGCCGCACTCTCACTGCGTCGCTTTTAGATGGGTAAAGAGGAAACTATCCGGCGCTGTGGCAGGGGGTTTTGTTGGGATTGACCCCTCAATGACAGGACACCTGGGCGATCATTCTCGTCGAGCGACTCAGGATTCTGGGCACTGGCCAACACCCGGACACCGAGAATCGGAGCAAAGAAGAGGAGATAAAGGGGATTAGTGGTCAGAAGAAAGATCAAAATGACCACGACGCCTTCCACAACAAGGGCTTCGTAAGAAGCACCCAAGGCAGATGCCGGTCGGGTCATTCGACCCCACGAAGCGTCAAACTCTTGATCTGGGAGAACAAACACTTCGGCCCCCTGATCGATGCCAATGGCTAGGCATATGATCCATCTACGGATTTTCAACGGATGATGCGGGCATCTTCTATATCGTGGCGTTCAAAGAGGAGGGAGAAGACAAAATCGCTGAATATCGCTAGAGCAATCAGGATTGGCTCAATGATGATGAGATCGCGGACCTTAGGGTCATTCAAGTTGATCCAACAGGAATAGATCGGCTTAAGGCTTTGAGGCTTCCCTTTTAAAACCCGATGAGACGTCTTCTGACAGAAGCTTGTCATTGCCGCGTTGCGACACAGTGACGTTTGCAATCGTCAGTGCAACAGCTCAAGATTTGACGTATCAGAACATCGGTCTCTACAGGTTTTCGAAGGAGTGCCGTCATTCCCGCTTCAAGAGCTTCTTTTTGTTGATTCGGAAGAAGTCCTCCCGTGACCGCAAGAATGGGCACCTGATCCCGATGAAGTTCCCCTCGAATAATCCGGGTGGCGGTAATCCCGTCCATGACCGGCATCTGGATATCCATGAGAATCAGATCACAGCGATTATCAGGATGACGAAGATAATCAACGGCCGCTTTTCCGTTGTTGGCAGTGAGGACAACGGCCCCCAGGGAACTCAAAAGCTCCTTCATAGAATCTAAATTCGTCTCATCATCATCCACTATCAGCGTATGGCAAGACATCAAGGTTCGCTCGGAAGATGAGACGGTTTCAGAGCGAAGTGGACCCGCTTCGTTTTTCGCTTTGACTCGGACAAAGAAGCTGAATCTTGATCCTAACCCAGGCGTGCTCTTGACCTCAATCTCTCCATTCATCATTTCAATCAGGGTTTTGGTGATGGATAGCCCAAGCCCTGTCCCCCCATATTTGCGAGTGACACCGTTGTCGGCCTGGGTGAAGGGGTCAAATATGGTCGCCAAAGCCCCGTTTTCGATTCCAATTCCCGTATCGATGACATCGATGCTCAGTAGCAACGAATCGTTCTCCAATTCCTGTACCTGATGAGTAACCGTAATTGCCCCTGATTCAGTGAATTTGATGGCATTTGAAAGCAAATTGATCAAGATCTGACGCAGCCGTTTCGCGTCACCCACCACTTCAAAATCAAGGTAACCATCGATTATTTCTAACGTGATTCCCTTTGATTCTGCGCCCTCGATAAAAAGCGCTCTGAGGTCTGACAAAATGTCATTGACCCTAAAGGGCTGCTCATCAAGAGTGATCTGTCCCGCCTCCATCTTCGAGAAATCAAGGATTTCATCCAGAATGTCGGTGACTGTTTTTATGGCCGTATTGATTCGTTTGACAAATTTAAGACGGTCCTCTTCCTTGACACCGCTTTGGCCCAAAAGATTGGCAAGGATGGTGACGGAATTTAAAGGATTTCTGATTTCGTGACTCATATTGGCCAAAAACCGGGATTTGGCTTCAGTCGCTAGTTTCAAATCACGGGTTCGCTCAGTCACCTTCATTTCGAGTCCTTGTACGAGGGCCTGATTTTCGATACACAGCGCTTCGCTGTCGGTGATGTCCTGCACTACGCCAACCCATCGCTCTATAACGCCCGCCTCATTCGGATACACCTTTCCGAAGGCCCGCACCCATCGGATACGTCCATCATTTCTAAATATTCGATGCTTGATATCCCAGGGCTCTAAGCGGGTTTGTGGATGTAAAAGGACCTCCTCAATGAGCGGAATATCATCGGGATAAAACCACTTCTCGCAAAGTTCGTTAAAGCATGGTGGGGAGTTTGATGGTTCAAGATCAAAAATTCGGTAAACCCCCTCTGACCAGGCTGTTTCACCCGTCTTGAGATTCAGCGACCAAGTGCCGATTTGCGCGATCTTTTCTGCCTCTCGAGTGATTTCGAGAAGATCATGCAGGCGATCCCTTTCTTCGTGTAATTCGCTTCGTGCGGTTTTAAGCGCGGTAACATCCACAGAGGCACCCAAAAGCTTCAAAGGCTTTCCCGTGGCATCATATTCACAGTGCCCTTGACCGCGAATCCAGTGAACGGAACCATCCTTCCATAGAATTCGGAATTCTTTTTGAAAGCGGGTCTTATTGAGAACGGATTGCTGAATGCCCTCTTTCACATCCATCAAATCATCGGGGTGGATTAGGGAATCGAACGTTTCAATCCTTCCGTCAAACTCTCCCGGTTTAAATCCCCAAATTTTTTCAGTTTCTGGCGACCATGTGATCCTGTTTTCTAAAAGATCACGACTCCAAAGACCGACGTTTCCAGCGGAAAGTGCGGCATCAAGTTCTGCGGCTTTATTTTCAAAGTCCG
The DNA here is from genome assembly GCA_041158345.1 of Pseudomonadota bacterium. Lineage (GTDB taxonomy): Bacteria > Pseudomonadota > Gammaproteobacteria > Methylococcales > Methylococcaceae > UBA6136. The sequence continues at coordinate 31,886 of JBEBBO010000068.1, forward strand.
TCAGCCCTTCAAGGTAGAGAAGCAACCCGCCAACCGATTGGTCTTGGTGAAGCCAAGGGGCAATTTCCCAACGAATCCAATGGCATTTTCCATCTTTTCCGATGATTCTCTCTCGATCACATTTAAGGCTTTCACCTACAAGGCAACGTTGATGCACAGCCCTGCAGTCCCTGGGGAATTCAGGAAAATGAGCGTAGTAGGATTGGCCAGTGAGATTTGTTTCCGATACACAGAATTCAGATCGCCAACGGTCACTCGCAGCCATGATGCGCAAATCCTGATCCAGCATTAGAACAGCGCTGGGAGCCAAGTTAACGAGTTGAAGAATGGCTTCCTTTCCAAAAATAGGCAGTGGCCGATCTGATGGGAGGATCTTACTCACGTACAGCATTTCTGGTTGAACAATCGTTTCTGATTTCGAGGTCATTGACTGCCGGATGCTATCTTTGAAAGTACCGCTTTCTCCAAAATCGAGACTTATATATAGAAAAGCAACCAGAATCAGTCAATTAGGCAATGAGCGTCACTCCTTATGCGTAGTTATCCCAATGACGACTAGACTTTGAACGACTCCAACGACTGTCCTGCAGTAATCGCTGATTGCAACCTGGACTTGGCAACTTGCTTGGCGCATCGGGCTAAGTATCCCCAATACAAAAGCTACGGCGAACTGCACATCTGAGTTTCCCCGTGTCCAAGGCCAACGCACAACCAGCTTGCAGTCATACCATCATAGGTATACGACGAAATCTGTCCTTTTTTGCACATCCTTCTCGAGCTCAATGGCTTTTCCGGTTTGATGACAAAGCGCGTCGAACACCGTCCATTCACGTTCGAAGGGAATGGAATGGCGGGTTCACTCATGTCGGATGACAGGATGGTTCCATCGGGATAAATCGATTTGACGATGGCCATGTAAATTCGTCCATTTCGAAGCCCCGGAATGATGCACATGCGCTCTGTACCGCTTACATCGCAATGCGCAACAGGCCCCGTCATTCGTCCAGCACTCTGAAGGACCCACGCCTCTGCACGAAACCCACTTACACCGTCCTGAGGATGAGACCAATGCATGGCTAGGGCATGATTTATTCCATTCGCAATGATGTCTTTTCGGGAAACAGTGGCCGTTGTCGGTGTTGTTGGAACATATCCATCGAACGTTGTATTGGGGAGACTAATCGGACCCATCTCTTTGCCATCGACAAGGATTGATTGAAAAGAACCGTTTAAAGACCCCGGACCCTGCGCCAGAAAATAGAGCTTCACCGCTGTATTTCCCTTCGCGAAATCGACCTCTGCTTCGCCGCTGACCAGTCCTGAAGACCCTGCCTGACTGCCGGCGTAGCTGGTGGTATTCGCGTTGGGAAAGCTCGCCATTGTAAAGGTTACAAGTTCGGAGCTGTAATCCAGACTAAATTTAAAGTGCCTCAACGCATTTGGGGTTGGATCGATTGAAAGGCCGATTTCGATGGTCCCCGTCGCTGGATCAAAGGCATTCGATAAAACGACATCGGCAACAGCCATACTCGGGCTGATTGTAAAAAGACCGACAATTAACAAAGAGGCAACTTTTGCTTTTAGCTTCATTGGGAGTCTCCCAGGGAGAGAGTTTGAAGTGGACCTAGCATCCAATGCTAGTCTGCGGCGAGCTCACCACCAGCGTATTCCCGTCGAAGGTCACCTCGGCCTTAACGTCAATATGAGTGATGATGTCAGCCAAGGTCAGCGCGTGAGCGAGTGTCGAGGCTAGGCCAACCGATGGATTGCTGGCCACGACTGCGCCGCCGGTGAGAGCCAGCGAAAACTGACTCTGTAGGTCACTGCTGACACTGATCGTGTTCCGAAGGCTCTGTACGCTTGTCGCTATCACATCCAGATTTACGGATGCCTGATTGGAGTTGGTTTGTATGAGATTGCTGGCCACAGTAGCCGATGCGTATGCCTGGGCTTCCTCAGGAGAATTAAAAACTTGTGCTGTTGCGTAGCTACTTCCACTGGCCTGGACCAGAACCATCTGAACTGAGCCCAGATATCCTTTGATGCTGATTTCAGTCGTGGTCGAGTCGTTCGATTCGCTGGCATTACCCCTGGCATTACCCCTGGCATTCCCCCGTCCCGACCCCTGATTGTCCTTCCCCCCCCTGTCTTGTTGCACAAGATTTGGGGTCAACACGTAATCAATGGCAATTGTCGAGCCTGCGGAGTTCAGGACGTTCACAAAGGCTTGCGAAAGCGATCGGTCTCCGGCGCTCATGGCGAATGAATTCATCAAAGTCTGTGCCTTGATGATGCATGTCTTCGGTATGTGGATATTGGATCGAGCCCGCGAGGGGGCACTAAAGGATCTTCCACCGGGATCTGCCAGAGTGCTGACTGAAATCAGAAATAGTCCCCAAAACAGGCTCATTCTTTTTAGCTGACTCATCGCGCTTCCAGATGTCTACCGATATGGATAAAAATCGGGGATCACCTAATGCCCCCATGGAAATCCATCCTATCGAGAGACTAAGGGAATGAAATCAGAAGAATTACCTACATGGAAATAGCGTCACTGAAAACTTGCCCCGCTGTATGTATCCATCTGGATTTTTTAAGTCCATCATTTCAATGAAGGTTTAAAAATTACCGGAGTAGCCCACTATGACCTTCAAATCGGCCTGTCGACCTCAAGTCTCTGTCTCTTCGATTGTCGGACTTTGCTTTCTCTTCCTCATGGGGTGTTCAGGTCCTCTCCGGCGTGACGCGGTGCCTCCCGCCCTGCTGACAAAAGCCGAGATCGCTGGACTGAAGAACATCCGGTATTGCCCGGAAATTGAAGCCGACCTTAAGGCCATGACGGACGAAGGGATCGCGTCCTTTTATGCAGAAAAGGCCTATTACATTGCACATGACCACAAAGGCCCCCTACCCACCGCGCACTATCTCGCCATTTCAGGCGGCGGGGATAAAGGCGCTTTTGGTGCGGGACTCCTTGTGGGTTGGTCTTCAAGAAAGGATCGTCCGGAGTTTAAATTGGTCACGGGTGTGAGCACGGGGGCGCTGATCGCGCCCTTTGCGTTTTTGGGTTCAAGTTACGACGAAAAACTAAGGGAGGTTTATACAGCGATAACGCCTGCCGACATTTTGGAACAACGGGCGATAACGGCTGCCATATGGGACGATGCCATGGCAGATAACAGGCCCCTCTGGAAATTATTGGATAGATATATCGATCAAAAGATGCTGGATGACATCGCTGATGAATACAAAAAAGGTCGTTTGCTCCTGGTGGCTACCACTAACCTCGATTCTCAGATTCCGGTGATCTGGAATCTCACAAAGATCGCCGCGAGCGGGAAGTCGGGGTCGCTCGAGTTGATCCGAAGCTTGATGATCGCCTCCGCGGCCATCCCGGGAGCCTTTCCTCCGGTATTAATTGATGTGCTCGCTGACGGGAAGCACTATCAGGAGATGCATGTCGATGGCGGGGCTACGACCCAGGTGTTCCTATACCCCCCTGCCCTTCGAACCGCAAAGTTATTGCAGGACAAGAATGAGCAGCGCGAGCGAAAACTCTACATCATTCGTAATGGCCGTCAGGATCATGACTGGGCACAAGTGGATCGGCGAACTCTACCGATCATTCAAAAGGCTATCTCCTCTCTCATTCATACACAGGGTTTTGGTGATCTCTATCGCCTCTATCTCACAGCGAAGCAGGACAATATCGCGTTTAATTTGACGTTTATCCCCAATTCATTCCATGCACCCCACTTAGAGGACTTTGATCGCAGTTACATGAAGAGTCTATTTGAAGTTGGTTTTACGTTGGGGTCACAGGGGAGTCCCTGGATCACCGTGCCACCCGGAATCACAAATTAGGTGGAACCCCTATGGAACAACTGGTTCTCCAAATTTTTTCCACCCGGTGGCATGTCATTTATACTTGGAATCCGCGCCTAACATTCCGCCCTCGGCTTCCATGCCTTAGTTGGCATGATCTTGGACGATTTTAGGCTCTCGGTTCGCGCTTCATCGGGCCCCTGACAGATCCTCGGAATTGCTCCCTTCGGGGTCGGGTGGATTTGGCCCTCCACGCGCATCACATCCGGCGTTTCCCCGCCGTAGCTCCCGGGGTAGGACCCCGTAGCGAATGCAGCGATGTTCTTCGCTGCATTCTCATCTCGATCATGGACCGCTCCGCAGGTGGGGCAGGTCCATGTTCTGATCTTAAGACTGAATTCCTTCTGGTAACTCCCGCACGCAGAACATGTGCGGC
>JBEBBO010000069.1:0-7619 GCA_041158345.1 Pseudomonadota bacterium
AGCTTTTCAGGCCCTTCTTCCACCACCTGGTAGATCAGCGCCTTCAGCTGGTGACGATGCCGTTTTTTGACGGGTCGCGTCGGGAGAAGCGCAAGATGGAGCGCGCACATCCCTGGATCCCGAACATTCCGGGAAATGTCCTCAGGCGGGCGTTCGGCCTCTCGTGCTTCCAAGAGCGCGAGATTCTCTTCCAAAAGCTCGAGAACCCTGGGGGTTTGTGATTCTTCAGGCGTGAGGAACAGTCCCATTTTTCGGGTCAGCCGTCCGACCCAAGCGCTACTTGAAAGCATGGAAAGCGGAATCGAAAGGACAAGACCCGTGAGGACAGGCACCAACCAAATGAAGAAACCCGGAACATAGCGGTAACTGATCCAGCCCGCCACCAGTCCGATCAGGGTATGTTCCCCATGCGCCTGAACCGCCTCCCAAAATCCCAACCGATGCTCATCGCGGTTTTGAGGGGGCCAACCCACGCTCCGGCGCATCAAAATCGCAAAAACGAATTTGCTCTGATAAATCATCAGGACCGGAGCCGTCAGCATCGAGAAGATGCTTTCCAGAATCACGCTCAGGGTCGCACGGAAAAAACCGCCGTAAAGCTTGAGCCGCCGCCAATTGAGGATCCCAAGGATCAGGCTCCAGAATTTGGGCAAGAACAGCATGGCCAAGGTGACTAAAAGGACTGTCGTCATCTCGACGACATAGGACTCCGGCCAAACCGGAAAGAGATTGTCCCCAAAGAAATAGACCGGCATGGTCTGGCTTTTGACATAGGCCTCAAAGCCCGTGAACACCAAGAACATCAGCCACAGCGGCGATGAAACGTAGGACATGATGCCCATCAGGAAATAAAGCCGGCTGAGACCGGGAAACCCCTTGGCAAAAACGAGACGGAGGTGCTGCAGGTTCCCCTGACACCAACGCCGGTCACGCTTGGCGTAGTCAATCAGGGTTGGCGGTAATTCTTCATAGCTGCCCTTGAGTTCGGGCGCAATCCAGACCTCAAACCCGGCCTGACGCAGGAATGCGGCCTCGACGGTATCGTGACTGAAAATCTCGCCGCCAAAGGGCTCCTTGCCCGGCAGCTTCGGAAGACCACAGTGCTCGACAAAGGGCTTAATTCGGAGAATGGCGTTATGTCCCCAGTAGCCACTTCCTGAGAGCTGCCAGAAGTTGATGCCCCAGATGAAGATGTCGCCGTAGAAGTTACTGGCAAACTGCAGGATACGGGAGAACAGGGAGTGCTGGTTCGCCGGCAGCGGCGGCGATTGAATGAGGGCGACCTTGGGGTGGCGATCCATCAAATCCACCATCTTGACCAGCGTTTCACCGGCCATGACGCTGTCCGCATCCAGAACAATCATGTACTCGTAGCGCCCGCCCCAGCGATGGCAGAACTCCTCCAGATTGCCGCTTTTGCGGGCAATATTGCGCTCACGGTTCCGATAGAAGATCCGGCCGTGCGCATCGAAATCGACACACATCCGATACCAGTTGGCCTCTTCTTGCATCCAGCCCTGAGGATCCCGGGTATCACTCAGAATGAACATTTCAAAATGCTCGGATTTCCCGGTCTCCACCAACGATTGCCAAATGGCACGCAGTCCTGCGGTCACCCGCACCGGATCTTCGTTGTAAATCGGCATGACCAATGCGGTCTTGCCCGGCGCGCGATCCAGCGTTTCAGGATCCGGGGGAAGGCGACCAATTGAAATCCGGTCCCCGCCGAACAGCAACACCCAAAATCCCAGAGTCGCCGTCCAGAAGGATGTGCTTACCCAAAGAATCAGGAGAGTGTAAAGGACCAGAAGCACCAATTCCGTTGGGGTCAGACCGTTCTGGAGAAAGGCACTGGTAATCATGCCCAGCGCGAGAATCGTGGTCAGACTGACCAGCAAAACGAAAATCCACCGGCGTCTGGAGACGGTAGAACCCAATGACTTGGCTTTAACTGACATGGGCGACTCGATCCGTGACCTAGCGGTCGGTTGATTTAAAGAGCCAGAAATCGAGGGGCATCGTCTTCATCTGAAGATGCGATTCGGGTGGCACCGAAACGGGGAGTGCCGGCTTCAAACGCTCTGCGAGCTGGCGCGTCGTTTCATCGTGACGAAACAGCGTATCACCGGACCATTCCGGGGAAAGGAGCAGTGCGGCTCGAGCGGCAGCGAGCGGTTGAGGATCATTGGAAGGGGGCATCCCCATGGCATTGGCTAGGGCATGATCAAAGCGGCGCTGCGCTTCCTCTAGGGCACGGCGAAGCAATTCGGCTTCATCCGGCCGTCCAACCAGCCGTCGCGCCCGATGAACGCAGTCATGCGCGAGGCTTTCGATGAGAACCGGATCGGTCAGACCCAACTGACGCCAATAGGCTTCAATTTGCGCCGTCAATCGCGCTGTCGACGGATTGCCGCCGGTTGCTTCCGGCTGCCCCGTCACGGCGTATTCCACTGGTAAACCCAAGACTCGGTCAGGATATCCTTTCCAGATCGAAGAATGGCCCGAAGCTCCGTCGGATTCTTTCCTTTCTCAGGCTCAAGCTCGAACATCAGTCGCCAGGTCCCCTGCTCTTCGTTCTTCTGAACAACGACATTGGAGATTTTTCCCACCGCACTGACTTCAGCCACTACTTTGGCTTTGGCACTCATGAGCTTCAGCAAAGGACTGGTGAAATCCACCACAAACTGCCGTTTGTTTCCCTTGGGGTCGACCGCGCCGACGCGCGTTGAAACCACCTTGCCACCACTGGGCGCGGTGAACTCCTGGCTCACAAAGTGGAGGCGATAGTCGTAGCGAAGGTCTTTTCCTTCCGTGGGGGCTTCATCGGGCACCCAGAATGCAACGACGTTGTCGTACTTTTCAGCCTCACTCGGGATCTCAATCAGATACACCCCACCGGCACCCCAGTCGCCCATGGGCTCAACCCAGGCACTGGGCCGGCGGTTGTATTGGGCATCCAGATCCTGATAGTGGTCAAACTGACGATCACGCGCCATGAGGCCAAACCCAGAAGGCTTTCGATCCTGGAAGACGCTGATACGGAGCTGCCTTGGGTTATTCAGGGGCCGCCACAACCACTCGCCGGTATTTTTGCCAATCAAAAGGCCATCGGAGTCATGCACCTCCGGCCGGTAATCGTCCATGAACCGATCCGTGTTCTCACCACGCAGGAACATGCTGGTCAAAGGCGCAATCCCAAGACGCTCAACCTTCTTTCTGAAGTAAAGGTGGCTTTGGACATCCATCGCGAGATCCAGCCCAGGCCGTAAGACAAAACGATAGGCCCCTGAGACGCTGGGGCTATCAAGAAGCGCATAGACCACCAAGGTTCCGGCATCCGGCTCTGGCCGTTCAACCCAGAACTCCTTAAAGACCGGAAATTCTTCCGCCTTTGCAAGACCGGTATCGATGGCGAGACCGCGCGCCGAGAGGCCATAGACCTGCCCCAGTCCGACGGCACGAAAATAACTGGCCCCCAGAAAGACGGCGATCTCATCGTAGGTTTCATCCCGTTTCAAGGGGTAATGGAACCTGAGCCCTGCAAATCCAAGATCTTCAGGGAGCGGTGCAGGGAAGCTGTTCTGACCGTAATCAAAAAGGTCCGGGGAATAGCCGACCCTCTTGCTCGAACCGCCCTCAATGAGATTGACGAGGACACGATCCTTGAACATGAAGCCGCGATGGAAGGCCTGAATCTGGAACGGAAGATTCTCGGAACGCCAGATCGCCCGATCGGGCTTGTAGCGGATCTCTCGGTATTGATCAAAGCCGAGTTTTGCCAAGAAATCGGGGAGACCGCCGTCATCCTTCACAAACGATTGTTTGGATAACTCCTGCGCCTTGGCTTCGACCAGACTAAAGTCAAAGGGTTTAGAGACTTCAGGGGGGGCTAATGGGGCTTCTTTGGCAGGCTCAGGCGCAGGCGGCGGAGCCACTTTACCTGGTGAAGCAAAACCCTCACTCAGCGACAGGGCTGCGAGAAAAATCAGGGAACCGATCGAAATCAGCTGGATGTGGCGTCGTGTCATGAACCTTTATCGCGGGTGAATCGGGGACGTAGACGGCATCCCCCGCCGGAAAATCGGTTCATTCTACACCCGGACTTTGGTAACGGCGTAGCGCGAGGGTCCTTGTCGCGGTCAATTTTTAAGGTAGCGCTTCGGATACTCAAAGCGGTTGATTCGCCCGACCCCGGGCATCACCGCCTGCCAATCATCGACAGCAAAAATCAAGGAGACGAGGGCGGCCGTTGGGAGATGCGTTACGGGCTCCCCACCCAAAAGCCCCACTGTTTCTGAAATGTCCGGATTGTGTCCAAAGAGACAGACCGAGTGGATCGTTTCAGGCAAGGCATGCACCACCGAAAGAATCCCCGAAACGCCTTGTTCGTAGAGCGCAGGTGCAATTCGAATCTCTTGATCCGGATGGGAAATCGCCGCGGCCACGCCCACTGCGGTCTGACGCGCCCGAACCGCGGGACTTGAAACCAGGAGTTCCGGATAGAGGCCCCACGTGGAAAAAAAGGAGCCCATCAAGGGGGCATCACGCTCGCCGCGGGCATTCAAGGGGCGCTCAAGATCCTTGAGCGCCGGCTGATCCCAGCTCGACTTGGCGTGCCGCATCAAGATCAAGGTCTTCATCAGCGGCCAAGACCCTGCCGACGTTCACGAATGGCCTGCCCAAGTTCGTAGACCGCCATCGCGTAGTACGTGCTGTGGTTGTAGCGGGTGATGACGTAGAAATTGGGGTACCCAATCCGGTAATCATTGCCCTGAAGCGTGCTGAGCACCAGAAAGCTCACCTCACCATCCATTGCCGCGCGACCTTCAGGCCGAATGCCCCGTGCAGCAAGATCCTCAAAGGTGTATCGGGTATCAAACCCGCTTTTCAGGGATTCCGCCTCAAGCCCCATGACACGGGCATTGGCGACGACGGGTTCCCCGGACTTCCAGCCAAACGACGCAAAGTAGTGCGCGATGCTGCCGATGGCATCCTCAGGATCCCAAAGATCCACGCGACCATTGCCGTCAAAATCAACGGCGTACTTCAAGAAGCTACTGGGCATGAACTGCCCCAGCCCCATCGCCCCCGCAAAAGAGCCGACAGGTTTTGAGGGATCCAGACCCTCCTGACGTGCCATGATCAGAAGACTTTCAAGCTCGCTCTCAAAATAGGCGGCACGCCGGGGGTAATCAAAGGCGAGCGTGGTTAGCGCATCAATGACCCGATGGGTCCCGACATTGGCACCATAGATGGTCTCAACGCCCATGATCCCGAGGACCACTTCCGGGCTTACGCCATAGGTCGCTTCCGCTCGCTTCAAGGCCTCTGCATGCCGATTCCAGAACTGGGTACCGGCCCCAATATGCCGATCATCAAGAAATTTGGCCCGGTAGCGGGTCCATCCACCCGGCTTTTGCTTCACCGTGGGTTTTTCCCGGTTCATGTACTCGATGGTCCAGGTCTTCCGCTTGGCCTGGGAGAGAAGACCGTAAAGATAGTCTCGACTAAATCCTTCCTGATCGACCATCCGATCGATGAAGGCTTCAGCTGCAGGATACCCCCGAAAATCGCCGGTCAGCTTCTGCGCGCGATAGGCACCGCCGGCATCCCCGGTGAGATGTTGACTCGGACGGGAGGGCTGGGGGGCCACGTCAGGTGCTTTGGGCTTGGGCGACTCAAAGGGCGCACAGGCCGAGAACAGCGTCAGGGCAGCGGCCATCATGGCCAGAAAGGGCGGTCGGTGCAGCATCGGGAAGATCCAAGGGTTCAGTGAGGAGGGGCGAGGCACGGCAGCCTCAAACTCCCATCATAATGCCTCGTGGTTGTCGGGACCAAAATCAGACAAAAGGGCCTTCACGCGATGACCTGAAGGCAGCCCAGGTCTTGCCCCAAGGACCTCACAGCAGGCCGCGCCCGCCACCGAAGCCATTCGAAGGAGTTCATCCCAGGGAAGACCCAATGCAAGCCCCGCCGCATAAGCCCCGTGAAAGGCATCGCCAGCGCCCGTGGTGTCCAAGGCCTCAACCCGTGGCGCGTTGAGCCGCCCCTGAGCTCCCTCACGCCGCCAGATCAGCCCTTGTGCGCCGAGCGTGATCACCACCACCGGGGCCAGCGCTGAAAGGCCCTGGAGTGCCGCCGAAGGATCGTCACGGCCCAACCACTCACGAGCAAACTTTTCTGAGGCCACCAGATGATCGACTGCCCCCATCAACCGAAGGGTCCCCGCATGGAGGGATCCGGCATCCAGGACCTTGGGGGCTGTTCTCGGTAAAAGCGATTCCGAAAGGCAAGGCTCGTGACCATCAAACAGAAGGACCCGGGCCTCCATCTCGGCATAGTCAACCGCACCGAGGGGCTGCGCTCGGGTCTCACCTTTGAAGTTGACCAGACTGCGTGCCCCCCCGGGTTTAACCAGAACCGTCGATAGGGGCGTCGGCGAAGCCCCTCGAATCACGCCACGAACATCCACACCCGAAGCCTCAAGCTCCTTGAGGTGGGCCTCACCGAAAACATCATTCCCAAGGTACCCCGAGAAGCCCGTCCGAACGCCCAACCGAGCGCCCTGAACGGCCGCATTAGCGGCGGGCCCACCGCCGCAGAGCGCCAGACTCTCGGCAAAGAGCTTTTCATCGGGCAGGGGGTGATGGGGAACCGTAAAGACTTGGTCAAATGAGGCGTGACCCACGCACAGGACGTCTAGAACAGGGGCGACCACGCGTGGCGCCTCAGTCCTCTTCGAGCCCAATGAATTTCCAGACCTTTTCAATCGCCGTCGGCTCGTAGTTGACGTCGTGCGCCGCCTTTCCCGGAACGCCATTGGCGTAATTCAGTTCAAAGACCCGATGGGTGTCATCGGCCAACTGAACCATCCCTAGGGTTCGGTAGGCCTGTTCCATGATTTCAAGGGCCACTGGAACGGCTTGGGTTCGCTGGTATTTACGAACGACCTCCGCACCGCGCCTTGCCGCCGCGAGATAAGCGCCGCGCCGCATGTAGTAATCGGCGACATGGATCTCATGCATGGCCAGACTGTTCCGCAAAGCGACCATCCGTTTTCTCGAATCCTCCGCATAGCGGCTGTTCGGGAAACGTTTGACCAGCTCATCAAAGTCCTTGTACGAATCTTGTGTGGAGCCCGCATCACGCTGTGAGGCGTCCGTCGGCATAAAGCGGTCAAAAAAACCGATGCCCCGGTTATAATTCACCAAGCCCTTGAGATAGTAAGGGTAATCCACGTAGGGGTGGGTCGGATTCAGCTTGATGAAGCGATCGGCCGCGGCAATCGCCGCATCGGGCTCATCGTTCTTGTAGTAGCAGTACGCAACATCCAACTGCGATTGGGTGGCGTATTTCCCGAACGGGAACCGCGACTCCAGCTTTTCGTAGGTTTTGGCGGCCTTCTCATAGGCGCCATCATTCATGAGCCCCCGGGCTTCCTTGTAGAACTGTTCGGCCGTCCAGCCGTCATGATCGTCAACCACGACTTCGTCAGAACAGCCGCCCAAAAGCAGGCTGAGTCCGGCAAGCAGGACGATAAGGATAGGATGTCGGGTGGATCTTTGCATGGAGACGTAGAATACCGGGCATGAACCCCAGCGTCGCAGTATAACGTGATT
>JBEBBO010000070.1:0-2519 GCA_041158345.1 Pseudomonadota bacterium
GATAATTTTGAAGATGACGCCCCGCATCTTGAAGTGCTTTGATTTCCGCATGAGCGGTTGGGTCGTGATCCAGAATGGGCCGGTTCCATCCCTCGCCGATGATTTCGCCATCCAGCAAGATGAGCGCACCCACAGGAACTTCTCCCGCCTTCTGGGCTTCCCGCGCCAGATGAACGGCGCGTTGCATCAGGATGTGGTCGGTATCCGAAAAGTTCATTGAGAAAGAAGGGATTCGTTTTGTGACGGCATGCTTTGCCCATGGTAAGGGGATAGACTTCTCGCTGGTATGACAAATTTCAGGAGATCAGGATGGCTTTCAGAAAACGTTTGGGTGGAATATTGCTTTTGAATCTTTTGCTGACGACGTCGGTTTTTGCCGTCTGCCCTCGTGAGATGGCGATCGACAATGCGCTTTCGGGGTTAGCCCCTTATGCCGATGTCAAATCCCCCTTCACCTGTAAAGCCCCTAAGACCACAGCCGAAAAAATCATCTGCAAGAGCCCCCTGCTTCTCAAGTTGAGTGAGCTCGATGCCCGGGCCCAGGTCTTTGGGCTTGAAAATGCGATGGGGCAGGAGGTCTCGCACAAGGACTATAAAGATGAGGCATTTTTAAAGGATACGCTATCCCAATGTAAGGATGAGGCGTGTATCTGCAATGCCTTTAACGATCGGATTGAGATGGCATTCCCTGAGTTCAGTCCCTGATTTTCCCGCGGTTTCCGTATTTCGATCGCTCGCTTGCCAGGGGGAGTGAGCGATCGCCTGAGCATGTGATGTTACAAAATCCGGCAAGAAGGCTATCCTGTACTAGAGATCAAAAACTCTAGATCTCTGTATCGATTGCCATGTTGCTCACGACTCAAAACAACTTCGTCACACGCAGGGAAATAATTCCCTGTGACGGATGAAATCAGACTTTTTTGACCCTTGTAGGTGTAGGACAGGTCACGGGTGTCGTGAACCAGCTCTGCTGCTCCACAAACCGGACATTTCATATCAATCCGTCACTTTATCTGTGCCTTTTGTGCATCTACATAGGAGCGCAAAACTGCATTCATGCGGGACTGATAGCGGTTTCCAGTATTTTTGAAGAACTCCAGGACTTCGGCATCAATACGAAGCGTGATTTGTCGCTTGGTGGGGTGGCAAATCAGCCGCGGCTTTCATCCATACGGCCTCAGGTTGATAGGGTGCTTCACTGTAGTCGATCAGATGATCCGGCATCGCTGCCACGGCATCCAGACGCGCCTTTTGCTCGGCGCTCAAGAGGGGTGGATTTTTGAGATCAAGGGTTCGCTTCACAATATTTTCTTCTTTCTTCCGCATGGGCCTTCCTCGCAGAAATCATTCCCACTCGATCGTCGCTGGGGGCTTTCCTGAGATGTCGTAGGTGACCCGCGAAATGCCGGGGACTTCATTGATAATGCGGCGCGATACCAAATCCAAGAAGTCATAGGGAAGATGGGCCCATCGTGCGGTCATGAAGTCGATCGTTTCGACCGCTCTGAGGGCGATGACGTAATCGTAACGACGGCCGTCGCCCATCACGCCTACGGATTTGACCGGCAGGAAGACGGCAAAGGCCTGGCTGGTCTTGTCATAAAGGTCATGCCGATAAAGTTCTTCAATGAAGATCGCATCGGCACGTCGAAGGAGATCGGCATAGGTTTTTTTCACTGCGCCGAGAATGCGAACGCCGAGGCCGGGTCCCGGGAAGGGGTGACGGAAGATCATTTCCGCAGGAAGGCCAAGCTCGAGGCCCATCTTGCGCACTTCGTCTTTGAAGAGTTCGCGCAAGGGTTCGACCAGTTTCAACTTCATGTTCTCGGGAAGTCCGCCAACATTATGGTGAGACTTGATGACATGCGCCTTGCCGGTCTTGGACCCGGCGGATTCAATCACGTCAGGGTAGATGGTGCCTTGCGCTAGCCACTTGGCAGCCTGAAGCTTTCCGGCTTCTTCATCAAAAATTTCAACGAAAAGACGACCAATAATCTTGCGTTTGGCTTCAGGGTCATCGACCCCGGCCAGTGCCGAGAGGAAGCGGTCTTCAGCATCGACACGAATCACCCGAACGCCCATGTGTTGGGCGAAGGTGGCCATGACCTGATCCCCCTCATTGAGCCGGAGAAGTCCGGTATCGACGAAGACGCAGATCAGCTGATCGCCAATGGCCCGATGAAGGAGAACGGCAACGACGGAGGAGTCCACCCCGCCGGAGAGCCCCAGAATGACTTCCTCTTGACCGATTTTTTCACGGAGGCTCTTGAGGTTTTCCTCAATGATGTTGCGAGTGTTCCAAAGGTTCGCACAGCCTGCGATTTCCTTGATAAACCGTTCGATGATGCGAAGTCCTTGCTGGGTATGCGTGACCTCAGGATGGAACTGGAGCGCATAAAAGCCTCTCGACTCATCCGCCATTCCCGCAATGGGAGCGGTTTCCGTGGAGGCAATTCGGTTGAAGCCTGGGGGAAGGGAGGTGACCTGGTCACCATGGCTCATCCAGACATCGAGGAGAC
>JBEBBO010000071.1:0-10968 GCA_041158345.1 Pseudomonadota bacterium
AGGACATGTGCATCGCTTTCAAGGAACGTCATGACTACGTCGTCGCAGCCATGAATCAAATCCCGGGTGTTGACTGCCTGAGCACCGATGGCACCTTCTACGTGTTGCCGGACATGAAAAAAGTCATCGAGCGACTGGATGGCATCGAAGATGATCTGGGACTCTCCGAGTTCCTGATCGAAAAGGCTGGTGTGGCTGTTGTTCCCGGCTCCGCGTTTGGTGCGGACGGACATATTCGCTTGTCTATTGCGACCAGCATGGCGAATCTTGAAAAGGCGGTAAGCCGCATGCAGGCTGCTCTGGCCTAAGCCATTACAGGAGGGGGCGATGCCATGCAACCGCCCCCAGATCCGACCAACTAATCGACCTTGAGACCCTTAAGGTAGCTTCGGAAACCGGCACCAATCTCCTCGTGCTTGAGTGCCAGTTCCACCGTAGCCATCAGGTAGCCCAGTTTGGAACCGCAATCGTATCGCTTGCCTTCAAATTCGAATGACAGCACCGGCTCGTCACTCAGAAGCATCGCGATAGCATCAGTCAGCTGAATTTCCCCACCCGCGCCTCGAGTCACCTTGTTGAGGCAATCGAATATGCCCGGCGTCAGAATGTATCGACCCACTACGGCCTGATTGGAGGGCGCATTTTCCGGACGTGGCTTTTCCACTATGGCTGAGAGCTTGGCCAGGCGCTGTCCACAGGGGTCCGCCTTGACGATGCCATAACTCTGGGTCTCGGAGGGGTGAACCTGCTCAGTACCCAGAACCGAACACTGCCATTCGTTATAGACCTCGACCATCTGCTTCATGCAGCCGCGACTTCCATCGTCGACCATGTCATCCGCAAGAATCACCGCAAAGGGCTCATCGCCGATGATGGGCGCTGCGCAATTCACTGCATGCCCCAATCCCAACGGCTCGGCCTGTCGTACATAGATGCAGTTAATCCCCGGCGGCACAATGGATTGGAGCGCCTTCAGAACCTCGGTCTTTCCGCGGGTAGCCAGCTCGTTTTCCATTTCATACGCTTTGTCGAAGTGATCTTCGATTGTGCGCTTGGTTCGGCTGGTTACGAAAATCAGCGTATCGATTCCGGCCGCAACAGCTTCTTCAGCCGCATACTGAATCAATGGCTTATCGACGATTGGCAACATTTCCTTGGGGCTAGCCTTGGTCGCAGGCAGGAATCGAGTTCCGAGCCCAGCAACAGGAAATACGGCCTTGCGAACGGTTTTTTTCATGGAGTAATGTCCTGAATAAGAAAGACAAGCCAGGTTGGCTGAAATCGCCCTCTATCCCCGGCGGACATATCCTAGCGCGAAGATATTAGAAAAGGGATAGCCTTTATCGGGGATTCTCTTCGGCTTCAATAAAGATCAGCGATGAAAATGGACCGGTGGGGCGAATGGCGCCCCAATAACGGCAAGAGGGGCAACGCCAATAGAGTTCAGCCGAACCAAATCCACAGCGTTCGCAACAGAATTTCTGGCCACCCGCAACGCCCTCCTTCAGAAGGTCATAAAGTCGCTTCAGCCTGGAGGGACCGAGAAAAGACTCCTGCACCAGAAAACCAATGGCATGTGTCACCGCCTGTGGCTCTGGCGTCTCTTCCAGGATGGGGAGGAGGTAATCAATGGCCGCCTGACTGCCCTCCAGTCGACTCAATCGATCTGCCCTTTCAATGGCGGCGGCTACAATTCTGTAAGTGTGATAGAGGTAATCTAGGTACTCGATCAGCTCACGCTCTTGACCCAATCGCTCAGCACAAAGGCCGATCATCGGAAGAACCACGGAGAGAAAAAGCGGATTCTGACTTTCTATACTTCGGAAACTATCAAGGGACTGGCGATATTCCCCCTTACTGAATTCCAGACGCCCTTTGGCCAAGGTCGCCCGAACGCTTTTAGGATCATCCTCCAGAGCGCGATTGAGAAGATCCCGCGCGTCCTTCAACCGATGTAAAGACATCGCCTCCTCAGCGAGCTCACAAAGAAAGTGTGCGGCCGTCTCACCGTGTTTCGGCTTCATTGTCTGACGTAACTCGAGGATACAGTCGATCGAACGAAGCCAATCCTTCTGTTGCTGGTAAAGCAGCAACAACTGCTGTAATGCAGGTTTACCGTGACTTGGAGTCTCCTTTAGGGCGATGAAGAGTGATTCAGCACGGTCATAGAGACCTGCACTCATAAAATCAAGCGCCAGCTCAAAATCTGCACGCGCTCGATCAGAATCCAAGACATCCGTGGCCTTTCGCAATCTGGAATGAATATCGATGGCACGTTCGACGTCCCCCCGGCGTCGGTAATGATTACCCAAGGCCATCTGGATTTCACGTGACTCGGAATCTTGCGCCAGAATTTCACCAACCGTCTCAATGGCTTGATCGGTTTTTTCATCCAACAGATAGTTGAGCCCACGACGATAGGCCTGGGCCAAGGGGGACTGGCCTTCAGCGAGCCTGATTTTCGCTTCACGACGTTTCGCAGCATACCAACCGGAAGCCGCTGCGACGGGAAGCAGGAGGGCAATCAGATCGGTGTACTCCAGTTTAAGCCTCCAAGAAACCGTGATTCAAAGTGAATTCCGAACGCCCGGAATCATCTCATAAAAAAACCATGCTCAGACATAGCCTGGCATGGTTTGTCACTCCGGAGTATACGGATGTTCATCAGTCGGGATTCACCCTGTCTCTGAGATCCTTTCCGGGTTTGAAATGCGGAACATATTTTGCAGTCAATTCAACCTTGCTTCCCGTTTTCGGATTACGACCCGTACGTGGGGCACGATATCGAACAGAGAAGCTACCAAACCCGCGGACTTCAATCCGTCCACCGTCGGCCAGTGTATCAGCCATATGGTCGACAATGGCTTTAACAGCAGCCTCAACATCACGTGCTGCAAGTTGAGGATACTTGAGACTTAGAGTTTGTATCAGGTCTGACTTTGTCATGGGACGCGCACGTTAAGGGGGAGACAATGCTCCCCCCTCCGTTTGAACGATTACTTGTTTTCCATCTGTTCCTTGAAGATATCCCCAAGGGTCGGCATCGCATTGGATGCAGCTTGGGTGTAACCCTTCATGGCTTCAGCTTCGTCTTCCTGATCCTTTGCCTTGATAGAAAGCGTGATGGACTTGCTCTTCTTATCGACGCCCATGAACTTGGCTTCGACTTCGTCGCCCACGTTCATCTGGGTGCGCGCATCTTCGATGCGATCGCGAGAGATTTCAGAGGCCCGGAGGTAGCCCTCAACGCTATCTGCCAGCGTGATCACGGCGCCCTTCGCATCAACTTCCTTCACGATGCCACGAACAAGGTCACCCTTCTCATGGGTTGCAAGGTAGTTCTGGAAAGGATCCTGTTCCAGCTGCTTGATCCCGAGTGAAATGCGCTCACGTTCCGGATCAATGGCAAGGATGACGGTTTCAACTTCGTCGCCCTTCTTATAGTTGCGAATGGCTTCTTCACCCGGCGCATTCCAGGAAATGTCAGACAGATGAACCAAGCCATCGATGTTGCCATCAAGACCGATGAACACGCCGAAGTCCGTGATGGACTTGATGGTTCCACTGATCTTGTCGCCCTTGTTATGGGTTGAAGCGAATTCATCCCACGGGTTGTTGCGGCACTGCTTCATACCCAGAGAAATACGACGACGGTCTTCATCGATATCGAGGACCATCACTTCGCATTCATCACCAAGCTGAACGAGCTTGGACGGATTAACGTTCTTGTTGGTCCAGTCCATTTCAGAGACGTGAACCAAACCTTCAACGCCTTCTTCAAGTTCTACGAAACAACCGTAATCGGTCAGGTTAGAAACCTTACCGAACAGGCGTGTACCTGAAGGATAGCGACGTGCAATGTTCAACCATGGATCTTCACCGAGCTGTTTGAGGCCCAGAGAAACGCGATTCTTTTCTTGATCGTACTTAAGGACCTTGACCTGGATTTCCTGGCCAATTTCAACGGCTTCTGACGGATGACGTACACGCTTCCAGGCCATATCAGTGATATGGAGGAGACCGTCGACACCACCGAGATCAATGAAGGCACCGTAATCAGTGAGGTTCTTGACCACACCCATAACGATTGCACCTTCCTTGAGGTTCTCAAGTAGCGCTTCCTTCTCAGCACTGAATTCAGATTCAACAACCGCACGGCGTGAAAGAACGACGTTATTGCGCTTCTGATCGATCTTGATGACCTTGAATTCCAGGTCACGGCCTTCGAGATATGCGGTATCGCGAACCGGGCGAACATCAACCAAGGAGCCCGGGAGGAACGCGCGCAGTGCGCCAATCGCTACGGTGAATCCACCACGAACCTTACCGGTCAGGCGTCCGATTACCGTTTCATTCTTCTCATGGGCTTCCTCGAGGTCGGTCCACGCCTTGAGACGCTTCGCCTTATCGCGAGAAAGGAGGGTTGCACCGAGGCCGTCTTCGAGAAGTTCGAGGGTACACTCAACGGTGTCACCAACGCTAACTTCCAGCGTGCCATCTGCATCGAGGAACTGCCACTTCGGGACAACACCTTCGGACTTGAGGCCCGCATTAACGACAACAACGTCCGGCCCGATATCGACTACGGTTCCACGGATGATGCTGCCCGGACGCATTTCAGCCTGGGACAGGCTCTGTTCAAACAACTCAGCAAAGCTCTCGGTCATAAAACTATTTAATTGCATCCCACGCCTAGGGCATTGGATGACTGTGTAAGATTAAAAAAACCACCGGCATGGCCGGCAACCCATGAAACGGTCTCAGGCATCCCGCCTGACCCAATCCAGCACTTGCCGGATCACCTCCGGAATGGGCAGATTGGATGAATCGATGTGGAGCGCCCCTTCTGCCATGCTGAGCGGTGCCTCTGCACGCTCTCGATCACGACGGTCACGCTCCTCGATTTCCCGAGTCAAGCCGTCAAGATTAACATCCAGCCCCTTGTCTTTCAACTGCTTAAGCCGCCGAAGCGCTCTCACTTCAGCACTGGCCGTTAGAAAAACCTTGTGGGCGGCATCCTTGAACACGACCGTCCCCATGTCCCGCCCGTCTGCAACCAGTCCCGGCGCCTGCCGAAAGCTTTGTTGCTTGTCGAGCAATGCCCGTCGCACCAGGCCAATTTGGGCCACTCGCGACGCCGCATTCCCGGTCGTTTCCAGCCCAATTTCCCCAGCGATATCTTCACCAGACAAATAGACCTTGGGCGGATCATCCGAACTGAAGGTGAGATCCATCGCCAAACCGAGGTCCGCAATGCGTTGCTCGTCCTCAAAAGGAATCTGGGCTCTGGTTACGGCAATCGCCAAAGAACGATAGATGGCACCACTGTCCAGAAAGTGCCAACCCAGCTCCCGTGCCACAGCACGGCTGACCGTCCCCTTGCCAGATCCACTCGGGCCATCAATCGTCAACACCGGCACAATCGAAGGCATGTTCGACTTATGCATCAGAGTGGACTGAAAGTCCAAGACCATTGGCCAACGACACAAAGGTCGGGAACGAGGTATTCACATTCGCACAATCGTGAATGGTGATTTGACCGCTGGCGCGCAAACCGGCAATTGAAAAGGCCATGGCAATGCGGTGATCGCCATGCGATTGAACCGTTCCGCCACCGATCGGCTTGCCGCCATGAATGATCATGCCATCCGGGGTCGCCGTCGCATCAACACCCAACACTTGTAAACCATCGGCCATGACCTGGATCCGGTCGCTTTCCTTCACCCGCAACTCCTCAGCACCGGTCAGACGGGTCGTGCCCTCAGCACAGGCTGCGGCGACAAAGAGGACCGGAAACTCATCGATCGCCAGAGGCACCAGTGATTCGGGAATATCAATCCCTTTGAGTTGCGACTGTCGAATCCGGATATCAGCGACGGGCTCGCCGCCAACAACTCGCTCAGAAACGATTTCAATGTCGGCGCCCATCAGGCGAAGAATATCGATCACGCCGGTCCGCGTCGGATTCATTCCGACATGCTTCAAGGTTACATCCGCACCATTGGCAATCGATGCACCGACCATAAAAAACGCCGCAGATGAAATATCGCTGGGCACATCAATATCCATGGCCTTCAGCGCACCCCCGGACTGGACCGAAATCGTGTTCCCTTCTCGCTGGACGTCATAACCAAAACCGCGAAGCATCCGTTCCGTGTGATCTCGCGTAGGTGCCGGTTCATGCACTGAGGTTTTACCTTCGGCGTAAAGCCCCGCCAACAGCAAACAGGACTTGACCTGGGCACTCGCCACCGGCATGTCATAATGAATGCCTTTCAGAGCGCTTCCACCATGAATATGCAGTGGCGATGTGCCCTTCTCGGTGGTATCGATCTTCGCCCCCATGGACTTGAGTGGGTCGGTGACACGACGCATGGGACGCTTCGACAAGGACGGATCTCCCGTCAGGGTCGAATTAAAGCTTTGACCAGACAAAAGACCTGATAAAAGCCGCATAGAGGTCCCGGAATTACCCAGATAGAGTTCTTCCTTGGGGGCTTTCAATCCATGGAGTCCCACACCCTCAATCACAACTCCACCGCCTGCAGTCCGTTCAATGTGAACGCCCATGGCCTGAAAGGCCTTCATGGTTGACAGGCAGTCCTCGGCTTCAAGAAATCCGGTCACCTTCGTGGTTCCCTCGGCCAGTGAGCCGAGCATGATCGAACGATGGGAAATGGACTTGTCCCCAGGGACGCGGGCTTCGCCTTTTAGGGTACCGCCAGGTTGGACCGTGAAGGTCACCTCGTTGTGGTGCATGGTTATTTATCCAATTGGTCAATGAAACGTTGCCGTGCCGCACGGGCATCAGCAAAAAGTTGTACCAGGCGATCCGAATCGCCCAATTTAATCATCTCTGCAACGTCACTCAGGGCGACCCGATACTCCTCAATCAAGGGAAGTATCTGATCCCGGTTGGCCAGGCTGATATCTCGCCACATGGCCGGATCACTCCCTGCAATCCGGGTAAAATCTCGCAGTCCACCCGCGGCATAGGCCAGTATGTCCTGCTGTTCATCATGTCGCCCCAGCATCGCCGTAAGCGCAAAGGACAGGACATGCGGCAAGTGGCTGGTCGCAGCCAAAACCGCATCATGGCGTATAGAATCCATCTCGCTGACTCGTGCGCCCAAACCTTCCCAAAGTGATTTGGTCAGCTCAAGGGCCCAAGGTAAGGTATGTTCAGAGGGCGTCAGAATAACGCGACGCCCCAGGAAAAGTCCCGATCGAGCCGCTGAGGCGCCCGATGTTTCAGCACCCGCAATCGGATGCCCTGCAACGAAGTTAGCGGGCACCGTCCCATGGACCTCGGCCAAGGCCCTAAGGACATCCGTCTTAGTGCTGCCCGCGTCGGTGTAGAGAACCTCATTTTGCCAAAGGGGTAATAACTGACGAAAAATCTCCGGCATCACCCCCACCGGAACCGCGATGAAGACACAGTCTGAACCCTGGACGCCCTCCTCCAAGGAGGAAGCCGCTTCATCAATCAGACCGGTGAATAACGCAAGGTCCAGATTTTGGGGATCATGGTCCACGCCCACGACACGGTTGACGAGTCCCGCCTGCTTCAATCCGAGTGCAAAAGAACCGCCGATCAGACCCACACCGACGACGCAGAGTCGGTTGATCATCCGCCAGTAACCTGATCCAGTGCGTCCAGAAACGCCTGATTTTCCAAATCGGTCCCAATCGTAACCCGAAGATGCCGAGGCATGCCGTAGTTCGCGATCGGCCGAACAATCACGCCTTTTCGCAGTAGCGCATCATAAATGGGTGCAGCCAGCTGACCTAAATCAAAAGTCAGAAAATTACCGACGGATGGAATGACTTCAAATCCGCGCACCGATAATGCTTTCCGAAGGAAGTCGAGGCCGCGATCATTGAGTTCGATCGTACGCTTGAGATGGTCATCATCCTGAAGCGCCGCCAGAGCACCTTCAAGTGCAGGAATATTGACATTAAACGGTTGCCGCACCCGATTGAGGACATCGGCAATTTCAGGACTGGAGACCGCATAACCCACGCGCAAACCGGCGAGCCCGTAGGCCTTTGAAAAAGTTCGAGTCACGATCAGATTTGGGTATACCCCCAGCCATTCCAGGGCATTAGGGTAGTTCTCAAGATGGACGTACTCAAAATAGGCCTCATCAATCACCACCAAGACATCTTGTGGCACCTGATCCAGAAAACCCTTCAATTCAACGCCACACAAATGAGTGCCCGTTGGGTTATTGGGATTTGCGATGAAAACGACCCGGGTCGACGAATCGATTGCGGCACGCATGGCGGACAGATTGTGACCATAGCGAGGCCCCGCCTCACCCGAATGCGCCGGCGCGATGCGTGCGTTAGCGCCTACGGCCTGCGTGACGATGGGATACACGGCGAATGCATGTTCAGAAAATACAGCGGAGAGCCCATCACCTAAAAAGGCACGCGCAATCAATTCCAGGACATCATTGGAACCATTTCCCAGGGTAATGCCATTCCGATCCAGACCAAACTTCTCGGCAAGCGCCGTCTTGAGCGCAAATCCACTTCCATCCGGATAAAGATGAAGTTCTTCAAGGGCCGCCTTTATCGCAGTTAATGCTTTGGGGCTCGGACCCAAGGGATTCTCATTGGAGGCCAGTTTCACCACATGATCGATTCCAAGTTCCCGCTGGAGATCACTGATCGGCTTACCCGGTAAATAAGGCGTAAGTTTCTGAACCCCGGGAACGGCAAGTTTGATCGCATCCATGATTGAGATCACTCAGGTTAGTGCTTTGGGATAGGAACCCAGTACTTTCAGACGCGTAGTCCGTGAAGAGACCTCCGAAAGGGCTAAAGCCACCTTGGGATCATCACGATGTCCATCGACATCGATGAAGAAAACATAATCCCAGACGTCCTTCCTTGAAGGTCGTGATTCAATCTTTGACATGCTAATGCCGTGCCGAGCGAAGGGTTCAAGAATCGCATAAAGCGCACCCGGATCGTTCGGAATCGTGAGCAGAAGAGACGTCTTATCCTCCCCGGTCGGTCCAACAGGCGTCCGACCCACAACAAGAAACCGCGTCGTATTGTTCGATTCATCCTCAATCATTGGTGCGATCAGATCGAGACCATAGAGGCCGGCAGCAACCTCACCCGCAATAGCCGCCGTTCCGGGTTGTTGGCTTGCAAGGCGGGCGGCCTCGGCATTGCTGCCAACCGCAGTCCGAGTGACACCAGGGAGATTTCGATCCAACCATTGGCGACATTGGGCCAACGATTGTTGATGGGAATAGACTTCCCGAATGGCCTGGATATCCGCCCCTTTACCCAGAAGATTATGATGAATTCGCAGACTCACCTCGCCCGCGATCACCAGTGGCATCTGAAGGAAGCTGTCGAGCGTATGCGTGATGACGCCTTCCGTCGAATTTTCGATGGGCACTACCCCGTAAACCACCGCTCCGGATTCGACAGCACGAAAGATGGCATCGATTGAAGGGTAAGGGACCGCATGAATCGCATGACCAAAGTGACGAAAGGCGGCCTGCTGAGTAAAGGTACCCTCAGGTCCCAGAAAACCAACGTCCAAAGGCTTCTCGAGTGCCAGACACTCGGACATGACTTCTCTGAAAAATCGGGCAATCGTCTCACGTGAGAGAGGACCCGGATTGGCGTCCATCATGCGGCGAAGCACTTCAACTTCTCTCTCGGGGCGGTGAAAACATTCCACCTCTCCTGCCGCCATCTTGATGTCGGCGACTTTCTTCGCGCAGCCGGCTCGCTGATTCAAGAGTGAAAGCAACTGGTCATCGATCGCATCAATTTCGCGCCGAATGTCAGTCAGTATGGTTCGATCGTCAGGCGTATTCATGGCGGCTCAACCCAATTGAGACATCAACCATGGCGACGTTCGAAGTCGCTCATGAAAGAAACCAGGGCCGAGACCCCTTCGTAAGGCATCGCATTATAGAGACTTGCGCGGAATCCGCCGACTGATCGGTGACCTTCAAGATTGACCAGACCTGACGCCCTCGCCTCCTGAAGGAATAAGGCTTCGAGCTCAGGCCGAGCCAGCGTAAAGGGAATGTTCATTCTAGAGCGGGACCCGATGGCCACGGGATTCGTAAAGAGCGCGGATCGATCGATCGCATCGTACAGAAGCGCTGATTTACGTTGGCTCAAAACCTCCATCGCCTTGACGCCGCCTTGAGCCTCAAGCCATTCGAGGACGAGTCCCAGCAGATACCAGGGATAGGTGGGTGGCGTATTGAGCATCGATCCATTTTTTGCCTGAATCGAATAATCCATGAAAGAAGGTGTATCAGGGCGCGCATGGCCCAGAAGATCTTCCCTGACGATCACAACGGTAATTCCCGATGGCCCCATGTTCTTTTGCGCTCCGGCATAGATGACGCCAAAACGTGAGACATCCATCTCCCTTGAAAGGATGTTGGAGGACATGTCGCACACTAGGGGAGTTTCGCCGGCATCGGGAATCGAAAAAAATTCGACGCCACCGATGGTTTCGTTATCCGTGTAGTGCAGATAATCAACGGGACCCATTTCGAGCCACTCTGCGGGTTCAGGAACTCGATTGAAGCCCGAAGATTCGGTTGAAGCTACCGTGACCACCTCATCCAGATACCGACCAGCCTCCAGAATAGCCTTGGTTGACCAAATCCCCGTATTGACATAAGCCGCCCGGCGATTTGGGCCGGTGATATTCAGTGGCACAGCGGCAAATTGCGCGGTGGCTCCACCCTGCAGGAAAAGGACCCGGTAATTAGCGGGCACCGCAAAAAGCGCTCTAAAGCGCCGTTCTGCCTGATGTGCGACGGATTCATAAATCTCACTGCGGTGGCTCATCTCCATGATGGACATGCCACAACCCGCAAAATCGATCAATTCGTCCTTAGCACGCTCCAGAACCTCCAGCGGAAGCGCTGAGGGTCCTGCACTAAAATTGAAAACCCTCATGAGGACTCAGGA
>JBEBBO010000072.1:0-9235 GCA_041158345.1 Pseudomonadota bacterium
CCTTCAAAATTGATCTAATCAAGAAGAGGGGTCTTCGCATGCCGCATAAGGGGCGACAAGCGAAGGTCAGGGCTCAATCGGAGTGGATGAAAACTCAAAAATCGGATAATGATCTATGAACGTTGAACAACTTCCGTCCTTTACTCCAGCGGCTCGGGCATTTTGGGAGTCTATCCCTATAGAAGTTCGTCCGAAGCTGTTGGCCAATGTCTACTGCGTCCATTGCGGTGATGAAGTCACGATCACCAACTTCAATGCCAGCGTGGAAGGGAGGGACTTGATTCTGATCGGCCACTGTTCCGATTGTGGCGAAGGTGTGGCCCGCGTGATCGAGGGCCCGGATGGCTGATATTTGGGGTTAAACCCAAATTTGGCTCGACGTCTGGACTGTATTTCTGGCTTTTTTGTGCTAAAGCCTGATTAGAATGCGGCATCAGTCATTAAACGCTCAGAGGATCTACTGTGAATCGAAATGCCATGATTAGCTGTATCGGTGCTTTGGGCTTGGTTTTTACCGCTGTGTGCAGCGGAACGACCATACTCCGTCAGACGCTTCCAGGAAGCCTCGAGCAAGATCCCGTAATTCCGGTTTACGTTGAGCAACTGGTGGGAGAGCAAAGGGTTTTTCGTGAAACGTTTCCGGGTTCGGACGTGGTGAACCCAACGGGAAGCGGTTTCATCTTGGCTCTCGATGGGGATTGGTTTGTCATGCTCGCTACATTGCCCGGGATCCCCATTCAGGATATGACAAGGCCTCCATTGGGCTCCTTTATCAGGCAAGGGAATGTGCTGTTTCCCACTTTTTCGAACTCAAAAGAACGGGATCCCAACAGGCCCTCGCTGCTCATCGAGCGTTATTGAGTGCTGAAGGCTTGTTCTGGTGTTTGTTGTCTAGCGGATTCATCGCTTAATTAGTAGAACCATCTTTCCGAGAAGGTCCTCCGGTAGGACAAGAAGTCGAGCTCAGTGGTTTTTGCTGGCCGCCAGAGCCAGTCGAATCAGATCGGCAAATCGTTTGCTGCCTGTTTTTTGTCGAATTCTTTGAAGGTGGGTTCGGACCGTGGGAAGAGAGATTCCCAGGTGCTCACCGATCAATCGAGGTGAACAATCCTCCATCATTAGTGCCAGCACCCGAAATTCGCCTTGCGTCAGGCCATAAAGGTCAGCAAATGCCCGAAGGCCCTCGGGCGGTGGGTTGTCCGCGAGTTCCAGTTGCAGCATGTAGCGCTCGGGATGATCCAGGCGAAAGCTCAGGCTGGGTGCTTGTCGAATCTTCATGAGTCGTGCGCTCCCAGCGGTGGTGGTGCCCCCATCTCTCGGGATGACAAAGGCCATTGAGGCCGGTTTTCCGGGGTATGTCCGGGCCCATTCAAAGGCGGTTTCCAGCGACGGACTGGCGCGCTGGCCCAGCTCCAGTATGCGTTGATTGCGGACCTGAATGACACCCCCTTGCGGATTGGAGAGGAGCCGCTCTGCAGGCTCGTTGAGGTTGATGATTTTTCTGTGGCCATCGAGGATCAGAAGGGGGTGTCCAATTCCATCCAAGACGGCCGCTTGGTTTTGTAAGCTTTCGTTGAGTTTGGCGCCACTCAATGTCAGTTTAAAGGCCCGACGCAGATGATGAGAGAGCCTCGACAATCGCTGAAGTTCTGGGGTTCCGAAACACTCGGATCGGGTGCTTCGATAGAACGACAGGACGAGTTGAGGCGCTGGATCCTCGGGTGACCAGAGCGTCGTGGTCAGAAGATCACCCATGTCCTGAGGGCGAAGCGCTTCGTTGTACCAGAGACCCTTTTTAAAGGTCTGAGGATCCACCAGCATGGAGCCCGATAAGGTGAGGCCTGGTGCGGCAAGACCTCGGGAGACTGCCCCTTGGACCCACGCATCATGTTGCCACCAATAATCGCGATAGGCCTCGGACCAGTCGGGGTCGATGTTGTGGGTCAACAGTTCGGGTTTTTGTCCCTCGGACGAGGCGAGGGTAAAGAGGCTGTAGGCACTGGCTCCAATGCTTTCCCGAATCTCAGCCAATATGGCGGGCCACAATTCCGGTCTGAGAGCCGCTTCATAGATGTCGTCTATGACGGAATCAAGGGGTCGACATGCCATGATGGAATCAAAAGGGTGAGGTTCAGAGATGGATCGTAACTCCGATGCGATTGAATTTAAATGAATTCTTCAATATGGCGTCATCTGTCATCAGAAGTGATGATGAATCAGCGGGAGACAGTGTGTGTAATCCTCGGGTGGTTAACCGCCGGCTTGCACATTCAGCCCGGGTAAGGCTTCGGGGGATTTGCTGAACTTGGGTGTGCAAGCTGGCGACTTATTCGTCCCCTGAATCCTGGCGCCTCATGAATCAGTCCCAAAATTCAAACCCGCTAGATAAAGTGCTAGCCGAGATCCGCCGACTGGCTGCCCTGATTGGCGTCAAAGTCAGGATTCGGCGCCCCAAAGCGACCAAGCCCAAGTAGTTCTTCAGCGGCCAACCCGGGCGCACGTCTTTAAAACCCCCTTTTTTCTGCACTAGAAGTGTGCAGCTATGCCCCCGGTCGAAGCGGACCTTGGCGCCGATAATGGGCTCGCAGCTCTTAGCTTGACGTGCTCAGAAAGAATTCTGTCCCTGCGACAAATCCTGAAATGAGGAGAATGTTCAGGAGGGTGTGCGCCGTTTCATTGTTCTTGATGAGATGGTCCAGGGCGCGGTTTCCCAAGTACCAAACCGGGACGAAAATGACGAGGGTGAAGAAGAGGTGCAGCGTGATCATTGGAAGGCCCCCTGTGATGGCATCAATGGTGTCGAACCGTTCAACACCATTCAATGCAAAACCTGAGCCAAGGCTCAGTCGAGGGGGCCTTAACTGACCTTAGTGCGGTGAAGCCGAAGGTCCTGGATTGCGCCCGATCGTAGTGGTCTTGCCGCGGTCGCCACGACTGGCGCGGGCCGCTCGCAATCGGCGCTCAAGCTCCAAAATGCCCGTTTCCAGTTGCGCATCCATTACGACGACATTTCCCATGGAGAGGATGATGCGTTGAAGTTCGGGGATTCGCGTACCGCTGGTCGAGACGATATAAACGGGCTGGATGTAAAGCACGGATTTACCGACCGGCAGGACGATGATTCGTCCTCGAAGAACCCTCGAGCCTCTCTGATCCCAAAGCGTTAGCTGACGAGCGATTTCAGGATCCTGATCGATCAGCGCATTGACCTGCGCGGGGCCATCGACTTGTGCTTCGCGATTAAAGCGATAGATGACGATTTGCCGGCTCGATCCATAAGGCAGTGAGGGATCCAAGCCATCGTCGAAATTACCGGCCACTGCCAATACGCTCAAGTTACTGCGGCCCACCGGCGTCATTGGCTCGATCATCACAAAGGTATGCCGATCGTCGGCATACGCCTCCAGGGACGTCGTCAAGTAATAGGGTTTGACGATGGCATCATTGACCTTTGAAAAGTCCCAGGTTTCCGCTTGTTCATAGAAGAGTTCTGGTTGCGTCTGGTGATAGCGCGCATAGATCTTCATCTGGTGGTTGAAGAAATCTTTGGGGTAGCGAAGGTGTGATTTCAAATTGGGCGGAAGAGTCGCGATATCCTTGAAAAGTCCGGGATAGGCATTGCGATAGCCCTGAATAATGGGGTCCGACGTGTCGCTGACGTAGTAATCGACATGGCCGTCATAACCGTCAACGATGATCTTCACCGAGTTGCGGATGTAGTTGAAATGCTGGTCATGGTCTTCATGATTGAATCGGCCAGAGATCCGCTTTGAAATCGGATACCAGTCTGACGTGGTATACGCGTCGATCACCCAGTAAACACGGGTCGGAGTCACCACGATGTAGGGATCGTGATCGAGCTTGAGGAAGGGCGTCAGCGTTTGAATCCGGTCCACAATATTGCGGTGGAAAAGTGCTCGGCTGTCCCCATTGATGCTGACAGAGAAGAAGAGCCGTTCATCCCTGAAGTAGAGGGAGAAAAGCAGTTTGCGGAACAGGGAGTTGATTTGTACGCCGCCTGAACCCGTATAGTTGTAACTGGATTGCTCGTCGGCGCTGGGGATGCCAACGACCTTGAGTTGATTGGGCACAATGGCGTAAGTCAGGTCCTCTTCCCCGTAATAAAGATCCGGGCGGCTTGAAGCCGTGAAGCCATTGCTGGATTCCATGCTGAGGTCCTGTAGGTACCACCGCATCGGGGTTTGGCCATTCTGTGAAGCCGGTGTCGCAACGGCACCGTAGCCATGCGTAAACCTCAGGTGCTCGTTTTCCCAGTTCTGGGCTTCTTTCGGCAGGCGACGGATATTGACTTCGCGCGCTGCAAGGTTGATCTGCTCGAGGCGGCCATTGACCAGATAACGGTCAACGTCGACTTCCGAAAACTGATAGTACGGTCGAATACCCTGCAGCTGTTGGTAGCCGTCGTAGAGAATTTCAGGATCCCAGACCGGAATGTTGTAGAGATGGGAGCGAAGCTCTGGATCCAGCACATCTTCATCCGGGAGGCCCGGGCTTACATCGATGTTGGTGATTCGTGTGAGATCAAATCCACGCAGGGTGGAATCGATGTTCGCCTGCATGTGATCCACTTCAGAGCGAACCGGGTTGGGATCGACAATGAACCGTTCAAAGGCTGCCGGGATGAAATGAATATGACGAAGCCCGATGCTCAATCCGAAGACCACCACGAGGAGGGCCAGTGGCCAACCGCCCTTGCGGCGATGCAGGAACCAGAGCCCTGCGATGGTGGTGCCGAGGAGGCTTAAAACAGAACACCAGATCAGGGGCAGGAAGTACGCCGTTTCAAGAAGACCCGGGCCAAAAAATTGGGGTTCATGCTCTTCCGTGTAGAGCAGCTGGAATCGCTCCAGTGCAAACCCCCAGGCAATCAGGAGCGCCACCACCACGACCATCCCGCTGAGATGCAGCTTGGGTCCGACGGGCCAATGCAAAATCCTTCCCGCCGAAATGCGGTGTTCAATGAGATAGAGGATGCCCAGAGCCCCGGTCAGGACGATTGAGGCCAGTAAGAGTTCCTGTTGGATTAGCTGATAGATCGGGAAGGAAAAGAGGTAAAAACTCACATCCTGCTTGAAGATGAAGTCCTTGATGCCGGACTCCGGCGCGAAGACAAAAAGCAGGGCCTGTTGCCATTCCTCATAGAAGGGGATCGCAATGGCAATGGCCATGATCAGCGAAAGGGGGACATAGGCCCGCATGGACCCGCTCTGGAAGTGCCGAAGGAAACGCCGCCGCCGATTGAATTCATGGCGATCGACCCGAGCCATTTCCTCAATATCGATGCCAAGATAACGTGAGGCGGCAACGAAATTAAAAAGGAAAATCAGAAAGAAAAAGAGGGTGGCCGTGCCCGAGAGGATGTAGCGGTAGAGAATCTTGAGCCAGAAGAATTCCTGGTACCCCAGTTCCGAGTGCCACCAGAAATCGACAACGAAATCGGTAAAGAGCACGCCGATGGCAAGGGCAAGGGCCCCAAACCCGGTGATGGCAGACAGGACTAGGAGAATCAGGCGTTTCCAGCTTTTCATCAACATCTCGCTCGAGGGAGGTCACGGCACGGCCTCGTGGGCATCCGACCGAAGGATCACAGGCATGCCCAATTGTAAGGCATTGCATCCATGCCGCGCTGTCATCGATAGCCAACCTCCGGCGAGCCGAATAATCCCGTGTGGTTTGTATGGGATTCATTTGGGGCTGATATAGTGGCCCATTGTCCCAAAGAGTAGCGCCATGGAACCCATTTCGCCTCTACCGCTGGCGTCCATTTTGGCGCGCTATCCGCGCCATGAGACGGAATTGCTGCAGATTCTTCGTGACGTGCAAGCGACCTATCGTCAGGTCTCACGCTCGGTCATGACCAAAATCGCGCACCATCTCGAGATCCCCTTTGCCCGGGTTCTCTCGGTGGTTGAGTTCTACAGCTTCCTCTCTCTGGAACCTTTGGGCCTCTATGATCTTCGACTGAGTGATTCCATCACGGATCATCTCCTCGGGAGTTTACGGCTGGCTCAAATGCTTTCTGACCGGCTGGGTGTTGAGTTTGGGAAAACGCGGGTGGATGGCCGGGTCAGCCTTTCCTTTACCTCTTGTACCGGTCTTTGCGATCAAGGGCCCGCGGGTCTGATCAATGGCAAACCCCTGACGCGTCTGGATCCTGACCGCATTGAGGCGATGGTTCAACGCATTGAAGACGGCATCCCAGTGGATCGATGGCCTTCGGCCTGGTTTGACGTCGAGCCTCATATCTTCCAAAGAGGGCTCCTCCTTGAAGGGGAACTTCCCTCAGGAGCGGCCCTTGAGGTGCTGGAGGAAAAGGGGCGTGAAAGGGTGCTTCAGGAGCTTGAACTTTCGGGCCTTCGGGGTCGAGGCGGTGCCGGTTTCAATACAGCGTCCAAGTGGCGATTTTGCTTCGAAGGGCCTGAAGGCAGCGTCCCCGGCGATCGCTCAATTGCCCGCTATGTGGTGTGTAATGCCGACGAAGGTGAGCCTGGTACCTTCAAGGATCGAGTGATTTTGAGCGAAAAAGCCCACGAGGTGTTTGAGGGCATGACCGTCTGCGCTCGGGTCATTGGCGCCCAGCAAGGCTTCCTCTATCTTCGGGGCGAATATGCCTTCCTCAAGGTGCAGTTGGAATCGATTCTGGCCGAGCGACGTCAGCAGGGGCTTTTGGGGGCCTCGATCCTTGGCGTGGAGGGCTTTGACTTTGATATCCGCATTCATCTTGGGGCAGGTGCTTACATTTGCGGGGAAGAATCCGCCCTGATCGAGAGCCTGGAGGGAAAGCGGGGGCATCCCCGAAATCGGCCGCCTTATCCGGTGACCGCGGGGTATCTGGGGCAGCCGACCGTGGTCAACAATGTGGAAACCTTT
The DNA here is from genome assembly GCA_041158345.1 of Pseudomonadota bacterium. GTDB lineage: Bacteria > Pseudomonadota > Gammaproteobacteria > Methylococcales > Methylococcaceae > UBA6136. The sequence continues at coordinate 6,892 of JBEBBO010000072.1, forward strand.
CAGGCGGCGGCCCGGATTACGGTGCACGGCGGCAGCTGGTTTGCTGCGGTAGGAACGCCGAAGTCCCGCGGAACCAAGATTTTGAGTGTCTCCGGCGATTGTGCCCGGCCCGGTATTTATGAAGTGCCATTCGGAAGCACGGTCAGGACGATCCTCGAATGGGTCGGAGCGGAGGACGTCATGGGCATTCAGGTGGGTGGGCCTTCGGGAACCTTCATCGGTATTCAGGAGGCGGATCGGAGGATCGCGTTTGAGGATCTCGCGACAGGGGGCTCATTCATGGTCTTTGACAGCCGCCGGGATGTTCTGGAGATTGCGCGTAACTTCATTCGGTTCTTTGCCCATGAAAGCTGCGGTTTTTGTACGCCATGTCGCGTGGGAACTTCTCTTTTGCGAAACCAATTCCAAAAAATCTGCGAGGGTCACGGAACGCCCAAGGATTTGGTCGAACTCACGGAAATCGCGCATTTGGTGCAGGGCAATAGCCATTGTGGTTTGGGGCAGACGGCCGCCAATCCGATTCTGACGACCCTCGAGCGCTTTCCGGATCTTTATCAAGAACGTCTCAAGGCCCTCCGCTTTGAGCCCGGTTTTGATCTCGACCAGTCTCTGGCCCTGGCTCGCTCCCTGACGGGGCGGGATGATGCCAAGGCACATCTCCATCAGGAGGGTTAAGGCCATGCCGGCAAACCGTATTCGTATCGATGGAAAGGACATCCCGTTTGAGTCGGGACAGACCATCATGGAGGCCGCTCAGGCTGCCGGGGTCTATATTCCTCACCTCTGCCATCATCCTGAATTTACGCCCCATGGCAGCTGCAAACTCTGTACGATCAAGGTCAATGGCCGGACCTGCTCGGCCTGTACCATGCCGGCAATGGCCGGGCAGGAGATCTTGAATGACACGGGCGACATAAACGCGACGCGGCTTCGAATCACCCAGATGCTCTTTGTCGAAGGGAATCATTTTTGCCCGGGATGTGAAAAATCGGGGGATTGCCAGCTTCAAGCCGTGGGCTATTTTCTCGGGATGGAGGATACGCATTTCCCCCACTTCTTTCCCCGTCGCCGGGTGGATGCATCACACCCGGAGGTGATGCTGGATCTCGATCGCTGCATCCTCTGTGAGCTTTGCGTTCGGGCCAGCCGTGAACAGGATGGCAAATCCGTTTTCGACGTGGCGGGGCGCGGGATTGAGAGCCACCTGGTCGTCAACTCGGAGAGTGGTCTCCTGAAAGATACCCCGCTGGAGGTCACGGATCGGGCCGCACAAGTCTGTCCCGTCGGGGCGATCCTCATCAAACGGACCGCCTTTCGCCATCCCATTGGGGATCGACGCTACGATCTGGCGGACATTGCCGAGCAAGCCCTCAAAGAATCGCTTTCGGAGGGGCCTAATGACTGAAAAGCTCAAGGTTGCGACCACCTCCCTGGCCGGATGCTTTGGTTGCCATATGTCCTTTCTGGATATCGATGAAAAGCTGCTCGATCTCTGCGAGATCGCCGAATTTAATCGGAGCCCCTTAACGGATATCAAGCATTGCGAAGGGGTGATAGATATCGGCTTGATTGAGGGGGGGCTTTGCAATGCAGAGAATGTCGAGACATTGCGCGAGTTTCGTGCCCACTGCCGAATCCTGGTTGCCGTTGGCGCGTGTGCAATCAATGGGGGCATTCCGGCGATGCGAAATCATATTTCGCTGAAGGCGTGTCTTGAGGAGGCGTATCTGGATGCCATTGGGGTCGAGAACCCTCAGATTCCCAGCGATCCTGAACTCCCTCTGCTGTTGGAGAAGGTGCACCCGATTCATGAAGTCGTGACGGTCGATTATTTTCTGCCGGGTTGTCCGCCTTCAGCTGAGGTGTTTTGGTCCTTCTTGAGTGATATCGCCGAAGGCCGCGAACCGAGGCTTCCTCACGACTTGATCCGGTTCGACTAAATCTTAAATGGAACGGAGAGTTCGATAGACTTCGAGCCTTCGTTGACTTACGAGACGACATTCATGACACAGCTTCGTTTTGGCATCGATCTGGGGGGGACCAAGATCGAGCTTTTGGCGCTCGCACCCGAAGGTCAGGAGGTCTGGCGAGAGCGGGTGGCCACCCCTCAGGGCGATTACGAAGGCACGCTCAACGCGATAGCCGGTCTCGTCCAGCGGGCGGAAAATCAACTGGGCACGAAAGGGACTGTCGGAATTGGCGCCCCCGGGGCGGTATCGAGACGGACGGGCCGCCTTAAAAATTCGAATTCACTGTGCCTTAACGATCGTCCTCTCAGGGAAGATCTTGAAGCCAGGCTCTCTCGGCCCGTTCGGCTTGCGAACGATGCGGACTGTTTTGCACT
>JBEBBO010000073.1:0-13011 GCA_041158345.1 Pseudomonadota bacterium
CTTATGGGCAGAGTCTTTTGCTTTTTGGTTTTTATGCTCGGGTCTGCCTGTATTCCTTGCCAAGCCGAGATTCTGACTGAACAGAAACGAATTGTGGAATACGCCCCTCTTGGTGCACTCATCACGGATGTGGGGGATTTTGACCGCCAAGCGAAACGATTTGATGCAACATTTTGGCTATGGACCCTGACCCAAAATCCCGAAGGCAACCCGATCGAGGCACTCAACTTTCCTAACGCGGTGGAGATCAAGGAATCGCAGATCACCAGAGAAAAGACGGAGAGGGGTTATTGGATAACGAGAAAGATCCGAGGTAGTTTCAGGCATCCTTGGAATATGAGCGACTTTCCCTTTGATGGTCAGACGCTCTCGATTCAGCTGGTAGAGGCCGGACGGGATTACACCAGACTCAGATTCATTGATGACGGCGTCACCTCCATAGTGGATTCCAATCTTGAAATTCCGGGTTGGGATATCGAGGGGGCATCCCTCTATGCCGCCAAGACGACGTATCGTTCAAATTTTGGAGATCCCAGGGTCCACAGAGATTCTGAAGTGATTTACGCTTCGGCAGATGTCTCCATTACTTTGAAACGCACGAACTATGCGGCCTTCTGGAAGCTCACGATCGCCGCATTCGTTGCGGCGGGTCTTGCCATTCCTGCTTTTTTTGTTCGCCTCGATTCACAGTCGCGACTGGGACTTCTGACAGCCTCAGTCTTTGCCGATGTATTGAGCATGCAAAGCGCCTCCTCCGACCTTGGCGCCGTGGAGTATGTGACGTTGGTCGACAAGATCCACATTGCCGTTTTGATCTATACCTTCATTGCCACCGTGTTCGTGCTCTACACTCACTCGCATGACATCCGCCACGAGAACATACGGGCATTAAAGTGGAGCGGTTATCGGGTTGGGCTGACCAGCACGCTGCTTTTGGTTTTGTCGATCGTATTTTTGGTTTGGAGCGTCTGGTCGCAATGAGGAAATACAAGGTGGAAAAGAGCGTCCTAATCCGACCATTGGCCATCTTGCTTTGGTCTTTTCTGTTGCTTTTGGGCTGCGGCGATGAGGGAACATCAGTCGCTTCTTTGCCATTTCAAGGCGAAATCAAGGTGGGTATTCTCCATTCCCGAAGCGGAACCATGGCCCTGTCTGAGGGGACTGCAGCTGAAGGGGAAGCCTTGGCGATTGAGGAAATTAATCGTCGTGGTGGAATTCAACTTGGAGGCAAACGCCTCAAGATCATAGCCATTGAGGAAGACGGGGCCTCGGATCCAAGGGTCTTTGCCGAGAAGGCCCGAAAGCTGATTGATGTGGATCATGTCAGCGTGGTTTTTGGCGGATGGACATCCGCGAGCCGCAAAGCCATGTTGCCTGTGTTCGAGGAGAGAAACAGCCTGCTCTTCTATCCCATTCAGTATGAGGGTCAGGAATGTTCACCCAATATTTTTTACGGCGGGGCCACGCCCAATCAACAAATTGAGCCAGCATTGAATTGGCTGATTCGCCATAGAGGAACCTCTTTTTTCCTCGTGGGGTCAGATTACATCTTTCCTCGCACCGCTCACCGAATTATCCGAGGTTACGCACAGAAAAATGGAGCAGAAGTTCTGGGGGAGTCTTTCCTCCCGATGGGGAGTAACGCCGTAGCGCCAGTCATTGCGGGGATTCAAAAGGCACTGCCGCATGGCGGAGTCATCATCAATACCCTGAATGGGGACAGTAACGTTGCCTTTTTCAAAGCGCTGAATCAGGGCTATCTGACGCCTGCCAACGGTTATTACACGATGAGCTTTTCCATTGCGGAGGAGGAAGTCACCGAGATTGGCGCCGAAAATCTGGTTGGAAGCTTTGCGAGTTGGAGCTTCTTTGAGACGCTGGAAACCGCAGCATCCAGACAATTTACCAAGGCATTCAAATTTCGGTTCGGTCAAAAAAGGGTAACCAGCGATCCAACCGAAACAGGGTACACCATGGTGAATCTCTGGGCCCTTGGCGTTCAGTCTGCAAAAAGTTCTGCGACGGATGAGGTCAAGAAGGCCTTGCTTGGAGTCACCTTCAATGCGCCGGAGGGAAGTGTTCAGTTTCGTCCGAATCACCATTTGAAGAAGCTCTCCTTAATTGGTGAAGTTCAGGCTGATGGTATGTTTAAGATCATCAGCAACAATGGTTTGATCGAGCCGAAAACCTGGAATCAGTATCTTCCTGATGAGCAAGCTGAAGTCTGCCAGAAAGACTTGAAATCAAGCGGCGTGCAAAGGTTGCCCTGCGCCGGATGCTAAAGCGCTAGCCCCTGTGATCTCACAGGATCATTTAGAGAGATTGGATCACTGTGTGGTTTCGGGGCTGAAGCCGTTTCCGATCATGGTCCATAGTTGGGCATGCGTGACCATCCCGACCAGCTGCTCGTTCTTGTCAACGACAGGTATGTGGTGGAAACGACCGCTAGCCAGCAACTGGGTGACCGTCAGGAGTGAATCATCCTCTTCGACCGTGATGACAGGTGAGGACATGATGTCTCTTGCTAACAGGCGTTGATTTTTCAAACACTTGCGAGAGCGAAGCGGGCCCGTGATCGCCATGATCAGAGCGGATGGTGCTTTTTGGGCTAGATGATTAATAAAGTCCGTTCGTGTGATGATTCCTGAAATCGAACCCTCATGATTGAGAATGACGACGCAGCCATCAGAGCTGTGTTTCAGCGAATCCCAGACTTTCTCAAGTGAGTCTTCGGTGCGAAGTGTTTTGACGGGGGACAGCTTGAGATCCCTCAATCGATAACTCGATAGGGCCCGTCGAGCGACACTTAATTCTGCCGCTTGAATGATCGAAAGGAGATCATCTTCGGTTACGTCGATATAGGTTCCGGAAGCCTCCAGCGCATCTCGAATATCCAGAGCCGTCACTCCGGAGACGATAGGGTGTTCAGCCTGCGAGTTTCCTGATGGAGCCGCCGGAGCGGGGTAGGTGACTTTGAGCGTTCTGAGATTGTTGATCAAAAGGCCGGATATCAGAAGCAATAAGGCGCTGACTCCGACGGGACTCAATACGTAACCAAAGCCGAGATCCCAGACCGTCGGCCCCCCAGTGACGGCAAAAAGAGCGGTGGCGCCGCCGGGAGGGTGAAGGCAGTGTAATAGGTGCATCAAAGTGATAGCGCCCCCAACAGCAACGGCGGCAGAGAAAGGTGAAGGGAGCCATGTTTGCGATGCTACTCCCACTGTTGCTGAGATCAGATGCCCGCCGAGAATGGCCGAGGGTTGAACCAGAGTGCTGTGAGGCGTGGCAAACAGCAGGACAGCTGTTGCCCCCATAGAGGCAAGGATCATGTGACTGATTTCTGCCGGGTAGAACGTCTTGAACTCCAGAAGTATCGCAATGCTTAAAAAAGCTGAGAAACCGGCAAGGAGCTTTTCTGACAGAGGAGTTGGAGGCTGTTTGGGAAAAAATTGGGCGATCAGCGACATAAAGGACCCCTAACGGTGTGACTAGGGGATAGCCGTTGGTGATTGGGCATCGAAGGGATCAGCGTGAATTTCATTCAACGCTGCGCCGGCCAGGTAAGCCTGCATTTGGGTGGATCGAACCATATCGGGGTTGCCGCAGAGATAGATTCGCCATCCTTTGAGGTCAGGATGCTCACCGAGGGCGATGTCTGAAGCGCGCCCCTGCAGAATATGAGATGGCAACGGGTTGTCGGTACCTGAAATACACGCTTGGTAATCAAGCTGCGAGTGTTTCGAAACCAGCGCTTCCAGCTCGCGATGGTGATACAGCCCATTCACATCTCTGGCACCATGATAGAGGTGTATGGGACCCGTATGTCCATGCTGTAGGGCTTCACCAAGAATTCCGAAGAGTGGGGCCAGGCCCGACCCGGTCCCGATGAGTAGTAGCGGTTGTTCGGGATGACCCGGAATATAAAAACACTCACCCAATGGGCCACTAATCCGAACGGCATCGCCGACCGCAAGGCGGTGATGGACCCAGCTACTGAGTTGACCATTTGGAAATTTCCGGATGTGCAACACCAAGCAGGCGTCGACCTGAGGTGTGCTGGCGAGGGAGTAACTGCGTGAAAAACCTTCAGGACCGTAGAGTCGAACGAATTGACCGGCCCGATAGATAAACTTACCTTCGGGTCTCAGGGATACCTCCATGATCTCGTCGTTCAGAGGACGCAGCCGTTCAACAGTTGCAGCCCTTTGGGTTTCCGCCAAATGCGGCAAGGCAACCACCATCTCCCCTTCGGGGTAGCACTGACAGGCAAGAAACTGTCCGTTGAGGACTTGGGTTTCTCTGAGTCCCTTCTGGGATGCCGCAGGTGGTGTCCCAGTAGGGCAGGTCATCAAACAGGATTGGCACGTGCCGGTTCGGCAACCAAAAGGAACATCAATTCCTTGTGCAAGAAGGCCGTCCAAAAGGGTAATGTCCCTTGGAATCTCGTAGGTTTGCCCCTCGTAGACGACCCTTGGCATCGGCTTAACGTCCCAAGACGTCGTTGCGGGCGCTTTCGGCGATAGCCGCGACTTGTGCGATCAACTCATCAGCGACCCCGAGTTCCTTCAAAGTGTTACCTAAATGCTCAATCACGATGTCAACGTGTTGGTCGTTTAGCCCCAGTTCAACAAGATTGGCGTGTCCCTTACGCATGTCGAGACCTGTGTAGTTATGTGGGCCACCAAATGCCATGGTCAAGAAGGCTTTTTGCTTGGCGGCTTGCTGAGCCATGTCAACGCCAAAGAAAAAGCGGTTCACGCGAGCGTCTGCAATCATTTTCTTGTAGAAGATGTCGACTGCAGCATTGACGGCGGCTTCGCCACCCAGTTGTTCATAAAGGCTCATGGTTCTCCTCCACGGGATTTTCGTGTTGTAAGTCGTGGCTTCGAGGTTGAGGGTGACATCACGATGAAAGGCCATGCGATACCAGCCAAATCCTCACTTAAAAATGATGCATTAGAAATACTGCATTATCAAGCTCATGCAACATCCACGTTTAAGATGTGGTTCTCACGCCAGAACTAGTTCACCCGATACAAGTTCGAGATGCGACTCGTGTTTAGCTTCACACGTCGCACCTTTTTGTTGTTTAGTTTCTAGCGATAGGTGCTCCTGGATAGAGCGCCAAAGAGCAACACGCTGCAGCCTGAAAGGCGATAGCGATTGGTAGATATCAAAAAAATCATTATGATGTCGGTCTAGTCGAGGTGCCCGCGATGTTCTTTCATCGCGGGTTAAACGGGAAATTGGTGAGTTTTTCTTAATCAAGTAAACGAAGCCAATGCTGCCCCCGCAACGGTAGGCGAGTTAAAGAGTATCAATAGGCCACTGTGCTCTCATGCATGGGAAGGCGGTACCCTAAACCCATCAGGGGTTGCTCGCGAGTCCGGATACCGGCCTTGATGTTGGTAGCCGTTGCGGTGGGCGATGGGCGGGCTTGCCCATCGTTGACCCAGTTTCACTGGCGACAAGTCAGGTCTTCCCATCTTTTCATTGCTCGGTTTTTTTACTGCCGCTTGCGGGTGTTGCTGCGGCTGATATAGAGCGTAAACATGAAAAGAGTCGTCCCGTTTTTTATTTCCTCTCTCCTTCCGTTTTGGGTTCTTGCTGAGAGCGATTCGACCGATACGTTGGATCCAGTCGTCATAACGGCAACAAGAACCAATGTCAAAGAGGATCAGATCGCCAATACGGTGACGGTGATCACCGCCGAAGAGATCAAAGCGCGCCGTATCAATTTTGTGGCCGATATTCTCAGAACCGTTCCAGGTCTTGATGTCATCAGTGGTGGGGGTACGGGTCAGCAAACCTCTGTATTTACCCGTGGATCGAACTCGAACCAAACGCTGGTGATGATCGATAACATTCGCATGAATGACCCAGGAAATCCAAACAATTCCTTTGACTTTGCAAACCTACAGGTTGATGACATTGAGCGGATTGAGGTGCTGCGAGGTGCAGCGAGTTCCATGTGGGGTGCAGATGCCATGGGTGGTGTCATCCATATCATCACCAAGCATGGTAAAGGGCCGGCCACCTATAACGGAATGGCGGAGGGTGGAAATTACAATACGTGGAAAGTAGGCGGCGGTGTTTCCGGAGAGGTTGATCAGCTCAGCTATTCGGTCGATGCCAGCCATCTCAGCAATCTTTCGGTTTCAGCGGCCGCTCAGTCCATGGGTAACAGGGAGCGAGATCCCTACCAGAACACCACTTTCCAAAGTCGATTCAATTACAAGGTTACAGAAGATCTCGATCTGGATTGGAGTACCCGCTATAACCAAGCCGGTGCCGGAATGGATAACTGTGGGGGATTTGGTTACAAGTCCTATTCGGGTTCAGGATTTGTGCCTTGCGATAATCGGTTCTATTTCAACAACGCAAATCAGCTCTATACGCGGGGTCAGGGCCGATGGTTTCTCTTTGATCGATTCTGGGAACAGCGGTTCGGTGTGAACTACACGATGAGCGACCGCCAGACCTATTACACGTCTAAAACCATTTCACCCAACTGGACGCCCCCCGGTACGAACAACGGGGAGGAAACCAAGGTGGAGTGGTTGAACTTTCTCCATTTTAACGAAAATGAAACCTTGCTGATCGGTGCCGAGGGCCGCTTTGACTCTCTCTACAGTCAGAGCGGATTGGGAACTGCCAGTAGCAGTTACAACAATTCGATGAGCAATGGCGGCTACTACATTCAGAATGATCTCGACTGGCTCGAGCGCTTTCATACGACGGCAGGCGCTCGAATCGACAGCAACTCCATCTATGGAAGTCATTCGACCTGGAAATTCAATCAGGTGATGGCCGTTCCAGAGACAGCGAGTCGAATCAAGGCGAATATAGGAACGGCGTTCCGAGCCCCGTCACTCTGTGAAATCAGTAAGCAATGCTATGGCAATCCGAACCTGATGCCTGAGACCAGCATCGACTGGGATGCGGGGATAGAGCAAGACTTTATGGACCGGAAGGCGACCGCGGGGGTGGTATATTTTGATAATAACTACAACAACTTGATTCAGTGGAATCCCAGCGCAAACGGCGGATTGGGTTCTCTTTCAAATATTGGTACAGCGATTGCCCGTGGTGTTGAAACCTTCGCGGAATATAAGCCGATGTCTGAATTGGCATTCAGGATCAACTACACCTACGATGAAACCTTCGGACAGAACAGCGCATCAACTACCGTTCAGGGCAAGCAGCCACTGCTTTTGAGACCCAAGAATAAAGGTAATTTCGATGTGGATTATCGTTTTCTTCCAGAAGCTACGGTTCGGTTGAACATTTTGGCCTATGGATCAAGAAGTTCTTACGACACGTTAGGCGGCATCACGCAGGTTCCAGGCTACGTACTGGTCAATCTCTCGACCAACTATGAGTTAAATCAGCACGTTACGCTGTTTGCCCGACTGGATAACCTTCTGAATAAGCAATATCAAATGGTTTGGGGCTATGGGGCCTTGGGTTTCAATGGCCTTGGAGGCTTTACGGTCAAGTTCTGAGAATGATGGGCGCTGTGGTCATTGCCGCGCCCATCCATTCCGGAGCGGTATCAAAAGCCTCAAGCTGCCAGATCCATAGAAATAGAGTCTCTTAGGTCTTGGTGCCTTTGGCTGGGGACTCTTTATTCGCATGTCTTTTGAGCGCGCCGATATCCGACAACGTAATGGAGCCACGTGAAAGTTTGACCCATCCTTCTGTTTCGTAACGTTTGAGCCGTCGAGATACCACTTCCCGGGCGGTCCCGATTCGATCAGCGAGCAACTGATGGGTCATTCTCACCTGGTTGTTCTGGTTGAGTTGTAAGAGGGTATCGGCCAACATTTGGTCAATGTCGCCTTCGACCAGCGATTCGAGACGGGCCAGTACGAGAGCGAGTCGATGGGCAAATCCTTGAAACACAAATTTCCGGAAGGCCTCTGAGCTTTGGAGGGTTTCATGAAATAGGCTGGATGGAATAGCGAACGCCTTTACAACGCCGTCAGTTGTGCCAAAAACGTTGTAAGGATCATTACCCAGAAGGCATGAAGTCGTGATGACGCAGCCTTCGCCTCCCTGAACTCGGTAGAGGAGAACCTCCCGCCCACTGGCGGTGAGTACGAAAACGCGAATGGTTCCTTCGAGTAAAAGGTAATAGTGAGCACACTGGGAGCCCGGTTGAAAAACAGTCTTTTCGGGCGGCAGATCAACAATCCGTGCGTTCGCCATCAACTTTTTGATTGATGGATCCTTGGAGCCTGCAAAGTCTGGGAACCGGCTGTTCCAGAGAAGTTCAACGTTCAAAGCAGCCACCCGAGGGATCCGTTGAGGAATTCGTCTGGCTAATTCGTCGGCCCGCAGTTTGCCCCGGAAGACATTCGTAAATTTCCTCGATGGTCAGAACCACCAACGATCTTGCTGGGAGATCAGGGTTGATCTGGTGAACCCGCTCCCGCATGGCATCAAACATTTCTCCCTTCTGATGGATAGAGGTTTTACCCTTGATCTGCCAGCAGGACGTGTAGTTGGGGGAAATGATATAAACCGCCGCGTGGGGATTTTCATCAAGGTTCTGAAGGCTTTTTGAAAGAAAATTATCTGTAATCCACAGACGTTTCCGGTCTATAACGCCAAGATATTTGACGGGTACCACGTTGGGTAGGCTTTCCCAAGATGCCGTCGCAAACGGGAAAAGCTCGGTGATTTCTATTGTGCGAATCATTTCATCAGTCAGCATAAGAACCCGCTGGTTGATATCGGCGTCGGTCATAAGCCAGAGAATGGTTAGTCAGTGTGAATGAATTCCCCATAAATCACGAGAGGGCGGTTCAAACCGCCCTCCCTCTTTGAGTCCTAGGAGCCATCACGTTTGTCGATCACATGGTCCAGCAACTTTAAAATGATGAACCCGAATGTGAACGCAAAAAATACGCCTACCATGAGTGGTGCAGCAAATGGAACGTCATGTGGGCCTGGCAAATTGAATATCGACATAGTGATTTACCTCGGTGATTGATGAACGTTGGCTTCTATCGAGTCAATCGTCGAAGCTAGGATGCTCGCAATAGCGTATCTGGTCTGTGACGCGATCACATTGGGTGAAATTAATTCGGCGGCTCCGTTCTGGAATGGAGGCTTCGGTGAGGCGAGGGGCGAGGCGAGAGAGAGGGAGCTTGGAGGCGGGCAAAAGGAACAGATACTAGAAGAGCCTCCCCCATCCGGAGTGGAGGCTCTCATGGCTCATGTTTTTGTGAAAACTCAGTATGAGATGAAGTGGCAAAGCATGATGCCAAACAAGAATCATCGAAGAGCGAGATGATTTCTTTTAAAAACCCAGCGGAATTCGCATCGGTTTCGCCGCTGATTGAAAGCCGACGGGTGGGTTAATTTCCCAATTTCAGATGTAAGCGTCAGATCTTTCAGAGAATCTGACGCTTTTGTCCTTAGCTATCCTGCGCCTTGTTAACTGTGATTTGATTCTTTTGAAGAATCGCATCACCCGAGTCGGAATCATTCATCGTTGAACGGAACTCCCTGATAGCGACCCCAAGATCCCCACCGATGCCCCTTAGGCGTTTTGTGCCGAAGATCAGGAGAACAATTGCAAACAGGACTAAAAGTTCTGATACGCCAATACCCATTAGTCAATTTCCAAGTCTGATCAGAGTGATCGTGTTGTTGCAAATGTATCGTTGAACAAATTGGTTGCCCAAGAATACATTTTGCTGAAATTATCACCTGAAGGTGAGGGAGCCTCACCAACAGATTCGACGATCTTTACGGGTGCCCAATTACCGGTCGTGTCGGTTCGATATCCTGCAGTCAGATACGATGCAGTTTTTGAACTGCTTGCCGTAATCGGGCTATAACAGGCCGAATTCGTAACAACGGGAGGAACGTTGCCAGAGCCGGCACCGTTCAGATAAGCCTGGGTGTCCGCGAAGCCGTATTTCAGCATGGATGCTAAAGCCTCTGCGCAGACTTTTCCCTCACCGTTTCCAATATGCCCTGCCTTAGGTTGAGGCGTGCCTTGAGCATCACCAATAACATGAACTCCAGCATAACCAGTAGCCAAAGATTCGTAGGTCAGGCCATGGACGGGAGCGAAACGACCATCAGCGAGGATTCCAGGAATCAAATCCAGCACTTTACCCGCACGTTGTCTTGGAAGCACATTCAGTATTTGTCCGGAATATGTGCCTGTCGTCGTAACCACATTCCAGGTTGAGCCCGATTTCGAGACACTGACGAGATGAGCTGATGGGACATAGGTCACATTTCCCGCTTTTGCGAATGCATTTGTGAATGTGTTGGCTTCAGCCTGTATGGCGGGGTTGGCATCCAGAACAATTACCTTGCCCCTTTTATTTTTCTTCAACCAATCTGCAACGACACAGGCTCTTTCATAGGGCCCGGGAGGGCAGCGATAAGGCGCCAAGGGGATCGAGAGAATGTAAGTGCTTCCCGATGGAGCGTTGACCATTTGTTGGCGCAATGCTTCGACATCACTTCCGCCTTTCCAGGCAGGAATGATGGTTCTTGCGGTAATGGCTGCTTCCAGACCATCAATCACTTTACCGTCGGCATTGGTGTAGTCGTAGTCAATCCCAGGAGCGATTACCAACCTGTCATAGGCATATCGAATACCCCCAGCGGTTACAGCTTTTGAAGACGTATCAATTCCAGTGACTTCTGCGTTGATGACTTTTACGCCCAGAGATTTCAGAGCGTCGTAACTGAAATCAAGCTTTGCCTTGGCAAGCGTACCTACCAAAACCAGGTTGCTGAGAATAGGTGATGCATAGACTGAGTTTCGATCAATTAAGGTGACATTGACGGAAAGCCCATCAGTTGTCGTCCATTGCTTCAAGTAGCGGGCACAACTCGCCCCTGAAAATCCTCCACCGATGATCACCACATTGAAAGTGGTGGCCGCTGAAGCCTTTCCATTGAATGCGATCTGACCTACGGAGGCGGAAGCTGCCATCCCAAGACCGGAGATGCGCATGAAATCGCGTCGATTAACCTTAGACATAGGAATATCCTCGTAAATTCTTTTGCAAATGTCCGATTAAATACCGCTTAACTGCCCTATCTGGGGAGTTTGGAGAGGTAGGTTGCTAACGCCTTGATCTCCTCGTTGGTATAGATCTTGGCTTGTGAGTGCATGATGTTGGGCTCGGAAATTGCCTTTGCCTGCATTTCCTTCAATTCACCATAAATCTCGGAGGAACTTTCACCTGAGATGCCCTCGATGCCAGAAACTGATTTTCCGTTTGCCCCATGGCACTGGAAACATTGGGATGCGAGTAAGCGACCATCAGGGGTAGCAGCATTTGCGGTTGATGTTTCCATGAAACTCAAAACGATAAATGCTAGAGACGCTGCGAAAGCTACTGACTTTGACATGATTCCTCCAAAAAACACCTTACGCTTACCCCATGGTCCCTCGGGGGGCACAGAACGTTGTGAAACAATTCCCTTCGCTTCATGTGGGATTAGTATTGTTCCGAATGTCCAGAGTGTCTAATGGATTAATCAGAATTTAATTATTCGCTAATGTTATTGGCCTGAAGATCACTGCCTGCTCTGAAGGAGTGCATGTAAGCACTACAACCCTCCAGACGAAGAGCTATTGCGTCTTTTGGAATGCCATCGAATCCTAATGGTGGACTTGGACTTGGACTTGGACTTGGACTTGGACTTGGACTTGGACTTGGACTGAAGGCTTCAGGCAACCCTAGCTAGCACCCAAATGCATGTCGATATGGATGTCCTTAAAAGGGCACCTGAGTGACCCGGTATCGGATTTTTCAAGTAGTCCAAGATCGATAAGCATCGCTGCGTCCTCATGGATTCTGGAAGAGTCACTCCCTAGGCGGCGCGCCAGTTCTCTGATGCCAACATCCGATTGCAGTGCGTGAATCATGTCCCAGCGACGTTCAGTCAGTTTCCCGAAGAAGGCACTGGCAGATTCAAATTGAGGGTTTCGCCCTGATAACTGCTCGCCTTTGCTGCTGTTCCAGCAGCACGCAAGGCTGACTTCCAGTCCGAATTGAGAGAGATGGCCAGGCGCCTCATAAATTCCTCCTTAGTCTTGCTGTGATACGATGTATTACGCCTATTTGGAGAATCTGCAATGACTACTCTCACCATTCGACTTGATGACCAACTCGACGGGCAACTCAGCCGATTGGCAGAGCGAAGCCACCGTACAAAAAGTGATCTGGTGCGTGAAATGTTGCGCCGCGAAGCGGCGATTGAGGAGCTTAGACAAACTCGAGATTTATTGAAACCTTTCGCAGAGCGTGCGGGATATCTTTCGGATGAAGATTTCTTCCGCGACTTTTCGTGAAAGTATTCATCGATACAAATGTTTGGCTAAGTGGTCGATTCTGGCCAGGTCTGTGCGCCGAACTTCTCGATTCCTTGATCAAAATGGACGTGACTATTCTGCTGGACGAGTGCGTTCACGAGGAGTTCAGGCGAATTGCAAGTGAAAAGATCAGGGTGGATGTCATCACCCTTGAGCAAACCGAAGTGTTTTTTCATCGCCACGCAATCATCTTACCTAGAGCACAGATACCGATTAAGGATGTTCCGGATCCGGATGATGCCTGGATTCTTTCAGCTGCTTTAACCGCTAATGCCGACTGGTTTGTAACGGGGGATAAGGCGCTTTTGGAGATGGGACAGGTATCAGGTATGCCAATCATTCATCCTCGCCAAGCTTATTTACGTCTGAAGGGATTAAATTAAAGGTGAGTCCGTTCAAGTTGGCAGTTGTGAGCGGCTCTTGAAAAGCGCGTAATACTGGCGGTTAGACGCGCAGATGCCCAAAGGATTGTTAGGTATACGTGTATCTCGAGGATAAATGGCCTCGATTTGAGTGAACTATGATTAGCTCAGAAAACTACTCTTCTGACAACTGAAGAAATGCAAGCAATGCGCGAAAGGGGTGAGTCCAGGACGGAGTTGACTATTCTTCGCCAGAACGCTACGCGTGGCATTGAGCCAGAAGTTGACGAT
>JBEBBO010000074.1:0-3078 GCA_041158345.1 Pseudomonadota bacterium
AATGTGATGTTTTTTTGGATGCGAATATCGTTACCGGGTTGGTTCGAATAAAGATAATCCCACCGATCCTCATGAAACGGATCAATCAATAGAGGGGATCCCATCACAAAAGCAACCTGCCGTTGACTCATCCCTGGCCGGAGCTGATCGACCATTTCCTGAGTCACCACATTCCCCTGATGAATATCCTGCCTGTAGGTGAAAGGAATCCAACTGTAATTGCAACCGGAAAGCAGAGTCCCCGCCACGATGGTCAGAGCAACAAAGGGATATAGCGGCATGGTATGATGAAATCGCCTTGATCAGCCTCTCATCATACCCGATGAATGCCACCTTAACACCGGGAAGGAGTTCCCTCTGGAAAGCAAAGATATCCGGAACGCAGGACTTAAAGTCACCCTGCCCCGCATCAAGATCCTCGAAATCCTAGAACGTCCAAATTACGTTCAACACCTGAGCGCCGAAGAAATCTTCAAGACCTTGGTGAGCGAGGGTGAGGAAATCGGCCTCGCGACGGTTTACCGGGTTTTGACTCAATTTGAGACCGCCGGGTTAGTGAAGAGGCATCACTTTGAAGGCGGCAATTCTGTTTTTGAATTGAACCGCGGAGATCACCACGACCATCTGGTCTGTGTGAATTGTGGCAAAGTCGAAGAGTTCCAAGATGAAACTATCGAGGAACTTCAAAACAAAATCGCCAAACTCAGAAATTTTGAACTGACCGATCACTCCCTCTGCCTCTACGGTATCTGCGCGGATTGTCAGTCTTCAAGATCCCAGGCTTAGGCCTAAATTCACGCCGCGTTCTGGCGCACAATCTTCCATGTTCAAACCACTTACCCTCTTTATCGGCCTGCGATATACGCGGGCGAAACGTAGAACCGGATTCATTTCCTTCATCACCCTGACCTCAGTGATGGGCATCGCGCTCGGCGTAGCAGCACTGATCACTGTGCTCTCGGTCATGAATGGATTTGAAGCCGAGCTACGCGAACGCATCCTTGGGATGACGTCTCACGCGTCGATCACAGGAGCCGACGGCGAACTCCGCAACTGGGAGAAAATCGAGCCTGCGTTAGAGAAGGAAACCCGAATCAAAGGATGGGCGCCCTACGTCGAAGGGCAGGCCATGATCAACTCGGACCGAAGAGTCAGTGGAACCATGATCCGTGGCGTGCAGCCTGATTACGAGCCACGCGTCTCGGAAGTAGCCAACCGACTTCAGCAAGGCGAACTCAAGGATCTTCGGCCTGGCGAGTTTGGAATCATTTTAGGCGCTGAGCTTGCAGATCATCTTGGCGTGATTCCGGGTGACAAGATTACAGTGATCACGCCCCAGGTGACCGCGACTCCCGCCGGTATCTTACCGAGATTAAAGCGATTCACGGTGGTGGGAATCTTCCACGTGGGTATGTTTGAATATGACCGTAATCTTGCGTTGATCAACTTGGATGATGCAAAACGATTATTCGGGCTTGATGATGCCGTATCAGGGTTACGCCTTAAGGTCGATGACGTCTTTTTTGCACGCCAGATCGCACGAGATCTCGGCCCTAAGCTTCCCGAAGCCTACTACATCACGGACTGGACCCAGGCTCACAGTAACTTCTTCAAGGCCATACAAACCGAGAAGCGCGTGATGTTTATCATCCTGCTGCTGATTGTTGCTGTAGCGGCATTCAATATTGTCTCGACATTGGTCATGGTCGTGACCGACAAACGTGCCGATATCGCCATATTGCGCACTCAGGGAATGCCGCCGAGCAGTGTCATGGCAATTTTCATTGTGCTTGGAACCGTCATTGGCCTCTTTGGAACCCTAGTCGGCGGCATTGGTGGCGTTCTTTTAGCCCTGAATGTCGAGACCGTTGTTCCGGCAATCGAGAGGCTTTTTGGCGTTCACTTCCTGTCGGCAGATGTTTATTACATCAGCGAACTCCCTTCTCGATTGGAATGGGCAGATGTCCTCCACATCACCGTTGTCGCATTCTTCCTGTCCATCATTGCGACCATTTATCCTGCCTGGCAGGCTTCGTTGATTCAGCCGGCAGAGGAGCTTCGCTATGAGTAAGGTTGTGCTTTCATGCCGAAATCTGGGCAAGCGCTTCACGCAGGGCGAATTGGATGTCAGCGTACTTGACGCCGTTAACCTCAGCATTAGCGAAGGCGATCGGGTTGCGATCATGGGAACCTCGGGATCCGGCAAGAGTACCTTGTTGCATCTGTTGGGGGGGTTGGATCGACCCACAACGGGTGAAGTCGAGTTGTTAGGACAGCGGCTGGCTGACCTACGAGAACGTGAAATCTCGAGACTTCGAAACGAAGCCTTAGGGTTCATCTACCAGTTTCATCACCTTTTGGGGGAATTCACGCTTCTTGAAAACGTAGCCATCCCCCTACTGATTGGTAATGTTTCTGTTGAAGAAGCTGAATCGAGGGCCTGTGCCCTACTAGAGCAAGTCGGCTTGAAAAGCCGTATCAAGCACAAGCCCGGTGAACTATCAGGCGGTGAGCGTCAACGTGCAGCGATTGCACGCGCCCTCGTTACCAAACCTCGCTGCGTGCTTGCTGATGAGCCGACTGGAAACCTCGATCGAAAGACCGCGGATGCCGTATACGAGCTCATGCTGGAACTGAATCAAGCCTACGAAGTGAGCTTCTTGGTTGTCACACACGATCCCAAACTGGCCGCCAGAATGGACAAACAATGGTATCTTGAGGACGGTACGCTCCGCCTCAACTAAAGCATCTTTTGGGCGATATCACACCCGAATGAGCACCAGGATTAAAAGCCCCGCACTAACCGCCGGGGCTTTTTTAATACGCCCTAAGAAGTAAGCCCAAACACCTAATTCCATTCTCCTGACCAAGAATGTTAGGGGCATATGGACAGCGCTGGATAAGAGAGACCTACGCGCAAAGAAAAACCCCCGCTCGATTGAGACGGGGGTTTTTGCAATTGGAGCCTGGCAGTTCCCTACTTTCGCACAGGTAATCTGCACTATCATCGGCGCTAAGCGGTTTCACTTCCGAGGTCGGGATGGGATCGGGTGGTTCCCGCTTGCTCTGGCCACCAGG
>JBEBBO010000075.1:0-2591 GCA_041158345.1 Pseudomonadota bacterium
GAGATCATTGTGCGTTCTTTGGCGGAGGGGGCCAAAGTCTGGGTCATTGATATCGGCCGTTCCTATCAGAACCTGACGGAATCCCTCGGCGGAGAATTCATCGCGTTCGGCCCGGACGCCCAGACGTCGCTCAATCCTTTCTTGCTGATGACCGACTGGGGCGAAGATGCCGATCTCATCGCGGCGGTCTTCTCGGCCATGGTGGCCCCAACCTCAAGCCTTTCCGATTTCCAGACCGCCACACTCAAGCGCATCCTCAAGGATCTGAATGAAGTCCTTGGACGAGCCGTCACGATTGATCTTGTAGCGGACGCCCTCTCTGAAGAGCCTGACTCCAGGATACGGGACCTTGGGGCCCAACTCTTTCCCTTTACCACGCAAGGGGAATACGGTCGGCATTTTTCAGGGACTCAGGTTATCCAGTTTGATAAGGCCTTTAATGTCCTCGAACTGGAAGAACTCAAAGGACGAAGGCACCTTCAAAAAGTGGTACTTCTCCTCCTGATCCTCACGATTCAAAAAGCCATGTTTGAAGGCGATCGACAGCAGAAAAAGATCGTCATCATCGATGAGTCCTGGGATCTTCTGACCGAGGGCGATGCCGCGGCATTTATCGAAACCGGCTATCGCCGATTCCGAAAATACGGGGGTGCCGCGATTACGCTGACGCAATCGGTCAATGATCTCTACCGATCAACTGCAGGCAGAGCCATTGTCGAAAATTCGGCCCACCTCCTCCTCCTCGGACAAAAATCCGAATCTCTGGATCTTCTGAAACGAGAAGAACGGCTGTCCCTCGGCGACGCCGGTTTTGCGCTGCTCAAGTCCGTTCATACCCTCCCCGGACGCTATTCCGAAGTCTTCATTCATGGCGAAACGGGTTCCGGCATCGGACGGCTTGTGGTCGATCCATACAAGCGCCTCCTGTTCTCGACGCGTCCCGATGAGGTCGCAGCGATCCGCGCACTTCGTGCCCAGGGGATGGAACTGGAAGAGGCGATTGAACGCTTGCTCAGCTCGGGGCCGAAAGCCGCATGAAACGGGCCCTCCTTCGCCATCTGGGGCAGATCGGCCTGGGTCTTGGCGGCGGACTCATCGCATCGGGCCTGATGCTGCGTATCGCCGAACCCCCCGCGCTGCCGATCGCCATTCTGGATCGGGGGGCCTTGCTCGAAACCCTGGATAAAAACGAGAACTCTTCGGATCAGAAGGCCCTCAAGATCCGATTTGACACCATCGCAAGGCAACTGGCTGATGCCGGCTATCTTGTCATTGACCGCGGCTGGGTCATCGCCGCACCGGAGGAATTCTATGTCGATTCAACCCTTGATCCGCCACGATAATCCAGAAGCCTGTCGCCCATGGATGGACCGTCTGTTGAATGCGGTCCTGGTCTTTGTGCTCCTGCATACGTTCGTCACCTGGTTTTCCCATCGCTTTCTGATCGGCCATGACGCCCAGGCGACCTTGTGCCTCTGGGGAAATCATCGGTGGTACCTCATCGACAAGGCTGAGAAATCACCCGAACTTGGGGATCTGGTGGCCTATCGCTCCGATGCCCGCATGGCCCCTGAACTGCCGCTCGGAACGCTGGTGGTCAAACGCGTTGAAGCGCTGGGCGGTGATCGGGTCGATCTTGAATTCCAGGGCATCCGGATTCAAGGGGAACTAAGGCCCGCACGATTTCCTCACCGACAAAGGCTCAAGGATCGCGCACTCTCGGACCATGAAGGGATGGTCATTCCAGAGAGCAGTCTCTGGGTGATGGGCGATCACCCGCGCTCCTTCGACTCCCGGTATTTTGGCCCGGTTTCAGCGCAGCAAATCATCGGAGTCGCCCGTGCCTTGCCGTTCTAAGCTTCAAAAAATGGGCGGGCTGCTCCTGATTTCAGGCACGCTTTCGACGGTGGAGGCGTCCGTCCATCGCTATGTCTCCTTTGGGATGCCCGATGCCCTTCTGAAGGAGCAACTCCAGGCGGCCGGACGTGCACACGATGAAACCATCGTCTTTCGCGGTCTTCCCGAGCCGGGTGGATACCCTCGGTTCATCCGCCAACTGGCCCCCCTTCTTAAGGCGCTTCCCAAGGCGAGAAGGCCCGCGGTTGTCATCGACCCCAAAGCCTTTGTGACAGCCGGCATCGATCGGGTCCCGGTCCGGGAGGTGATGGGACGCTTCGATGTTCAAGACGCCCGATATCCGGTGATTGAACCCGATCCACGGGTTCGGATGCAGCAAAGGCTCAAGGGCCTCTCCACCGAGGCGTGGCACACCGCGTTACGCCCCCAGACCAGACCCGCGACGTTAGAGGCGTATCCCCCGGCGACATCGGAATCCCGCGTCCGTCTGGATGCCACCTTCACCCTACCTAGAGCCCTCCACACCGCTGACGGCAGGATCTTCGCCAAGCAAGGTCAAACGGCAGATCCCTTGACCCTCTTTCCGCTGCCGGCACCGATCATCATCATGGATGCCCAACGGCCCGAATCGATCGCGGCGGTGCGTCAGCGGCTCCAGACTTTGAAGGGCCCTGCACAACTCCTCGCGGCGGGCCTGAATCCAGATCAAGCGCCCGGGGTGATTGCGAGGGTCA
>JBEBBO010000076.1:0-3363 GCA_041158345.1 Pseudomonadota bacterium
CGACAATTACCGCTCTGGTCCTATGCCCAGAAGTACACGTTGGCGGATCATTTCTTTGCCGCGGCATTTGGTGGCTCCTTTCTCAACCATATGTGGCTGACCTGTGCCTGTACGCCATACCAACCGCACCCCCCAGCGGCCAATACCATCGAGCTCAATGCGCGCGGTGAGGTCATCAAGGATGGTGCTTTTACGGTCGATGGCTATGCGGTGAATAATGTGCTTTCAGCGTCTGCGCCGCGAAGCCCGAAAGCGGACCATCCGGATCGCCTTCTCATCCCTCAAACCCAACCGACCATCGGAGATCGCCTGAGCGAAAAAGGGGTGGATTGGGCCTGGTATGCCGGCGGCTGGTCGGATGCCCTCGCGGGCCATCCGGATCCGACCTTTCAATTTCATCATCAGCCCTATGTCTATTTTGCGCGTTATGCCGAAGACACCCAGGCACGAGAGCGCCATTTGAAGGACAGCGCCGACTTTGAACAGGCGATAGAGGATGGGGATCTTCCCGCGGTTTCTTTCTATAAGCCCTTGGGGCGCCTGAATGAGCATCCGGGGGATACCGACCTCCTTGAGGGGGAAGCGCATGTCGCAGGGCTTTTGAAGCGGCTTGAGGCCAGCCCACAGTGGTCCCATATGGTCATCATCGTCACTTACGATGAGCATGGGGGGTACTGGGATCACGTACCGCCCCCCAAAGGCGACCGCTTTGGACCGGGAAGCCGGATTCCGGCGCTGATCATCTCCCCCTATAGCCTTGGGGGTCGGGTTGATTCCACGATTTATGACACCACCTCGATTCTGAAGCTCATCGAGGAGCGTTTTGAAATCAAGCCGCTCGGAGAACGCGATCGTAAGGCCAACAGCCTGGCGAATGCCCTGAATTTGGGACGCTAGAGGGGAATCGCCTGACGATCTTCGGCGATTTTGTTATAGTCGGCGCCGTTTCCCTAACCGCAACTTGAGAGGCACCCATGGAAGCAAACCTAGTAAAGGGGATGATCGGATTCGTCATCCTGATGGTCGTCGGATTCGTCATCATCGGGACGACCCGAGAAACCCAGCAGGAAAAGGTTCAGGGTGCATTCCTTCAGACCTCCGGGATGCTGAATAGCCTTGCGTTGAGCAAGTGCTCGGAAGCGGTTCAGAAAGAGGTCAATACCCATCCCTATACGCCTACGGAGTCCAACAGTGACGGCATGACCTACGTCACGCTGATCTGGGCCAACGTGGGTTCTGTCGCGAGAGCAGAGTGCCGCTATATCATTGATCAGGGCATCACGCTGCTGAAGCTCGATGACCGGACGCTGATTGAGAAAACGCAGACGACAGACAGCGTCGCGCCGTCTCAGCCCAAACCCATGCGTCTTCACCACTAAGGCGTTACGCAAAGAAAAACCCCGGGAGCTGTTGCTCTCGGGGTTCTTCAGGACCCTGCCTTATCGGCGGGGTTTTTTATCGTTGTCCCGCCCGTCCACCGCGAACCGGCACTTCGTCTGGAAGAACAATATTCAGTTCCAAAACCTCGCGGTTTTCGTCTTGGTCCATGCTGACAGAGATCGCATCTGAACTGACGTTCACGTATTTTCGAACGACCTCCAGGAGATCGCGTTGCAGGTCTGCCAAATAGGCCGGCTGCTGACGTTCAGCGCGGCGTTCATGGGCGACCAGAATTTGCAGCCGCTCCTTGGCGATAGAAGCCGTCTTCGGCCGTGAGGCACGAAAATAGTCGAGGAGATTCATGCGCGCCCCCCAAACAGACGGCCCAGCAAGCCCTTCTTTTCTTCTTCGATGAACCGTTGCGGAACATCTTCGCCCAGATAGCGGGCGACGATATCAAGGTAGGCTTGTCCGGCATCACTTTCTTCGTCGATCACAACGGGATTGCCCGAGTTGGACGCATTCAAGACGGCCTTGGATTCCGGAATGACACCCAGAAGGTGCAGTGAAAGGATTTCCTGAACATCATCGACGCTCAACATTTCGCCGAGTTTGACGCGCTGGGGGGAGTAGCGGGTCAGCAGGAGGTATTCACGAATCGGCTCCTGATTTTGCTCTGCGCGGCGTGATTTGCTGGCCAGAAGTCCCAGCATGCGATCGGAGTCGCGCACGGAGGAGACTTCCGGGTTGGTGACAACGATGGCGTCATCGGCAAAGTACATGGCGAGATGCGCGCCTCGCTCGATGCCTGCCGGCGAGTCGCAGACGATGTAATCAAAGGTTTCGGAAAGTTCGTTCAGAACGCGCTCGACGCCATCCTGCGTCAGGGCGTCCTTGTCCCGTGTCTGGGAGGCGGGAAGCACAAAAAGATTTTCGCAACGCTTGTCCTTGATCAGGGCCTGATTGAGGCTGGCCTCGCCGTTGATGACATTCACGAAGTCGTAAACGACGCGGCGTTCACAGCCCATGATGAGGTCAAGGTTACGCAGACCGATATCGAAATCGATGACGGCGGTCCGATGGCCGCGAAGTGCGAGGCCCATGGACAGGGCGGCACTGGAGGTCGTTTTGCCAACGCCCCCTTTGCCCGATGTCACGACGATAATTCTTGCCACAAGCGATCTCCTAAAAGGGGTGATGAGGTAATGGGTTCTTAAACTGGGGTTACGACCAGCGCATCATCCTTGAGGTGAATCTGAACGAGACGTCCACGCAGCGAGGCATCTTCATCCTCACTGGTGCGGTAGTGCCCGCCAATCGCAATCAATTGCGCCTGAAGGTCGGTACAGAAAATGCGCGCATCAAGGTTGCCCTGAACACCGGCCAATGCCCGTCCCTTCAGAGGGCCATAGACGTGGATATTACCGTCCGCCATGATTTCCGCACCGGGGCTGACCTGCGCCATGACAATGAGGTCGCCACCGGCAGCATAGATCTTTTGTCCGGATCGCACCGGCTGGTCGATGACCTTTGTGCTGGCCAGCGCTTGGCGAGGCGGCGGAATCGGCCGCTTGGCTTGTGGGCGGGCCTCCTGAGCGGGACTCTCTGAACGAACCTCCGCGAGGATTGCAAGCTTTTCCGCCTGCGCGGCCTGTTGCTGGCGTGCGCTGCCCCCTCGCATCCCCACGGGGGCGAGAGACAGGCGATGGACGGTCTGAAGCAGAAGGGCAAAATCGAGAGCATCCTTCTCCGCTTCGGGAAGGTCGCCGAGATCCAAGATGATCGGGGCGTTTCGAAAGAATTCGGGTGCTTTGCCGAGCTTGTCCTCCAGCTGGGTCGTGACGACGTCCAGTTGAGGGCTCAGGATTTTAAGGATCGGAAGGGTAATAGACCCGGATTTAAGTTCAACCGCAGCGGTTGAGGCGGACGAAGAGGCGGCGTTTTCTGGCATCAGCGAGAGGGTCCGGGGCGTGATAGTCTGAT
>JBEBBO010000077.1:0-3157 GCA_041158345.1 Pseudomonadota bacterium
CGGAGGCTCGAGCGTTTCTTGTGAGGCCTCGATCAAGGCGTCGCAGGTATTGGAAAAGGATAAATGAAGGGCCGCGATCCTTTCATCCTGCGCCGCATCAATCATGAGGGGGCCGGCGCGATGGATCTGATCCAGCAGTGATGGAAACTCAATGAGCGCAAGGCGAGCGGTGTCAGGATCCAGTGCTTCAGGGCGACGGAGATCGATTTGGGGGGCTAGCCTGCGTACAGCGTCGTATGCCAGTTGGGCTTGATCCGCAAGACTCGCAGATTGCGTAGCGTGAATACGGGCCATACGTCGGCCAAGCCGAATGAGCTGCCATCGGAGAGACAGCGAGGCCTGAGTGACGGGAATACTGTTTCGGGCCGGTAAGGCCACCCAGAGGATCAGATAAACCCAGAAACCGAATCCTCCAAATAGAAGCGAGATCAGGAAGAGGACGCGGAACAGGGTCTGACTGAGCCCCGTATAATCGGACAGTCCTGCACAAACTCCACCCAAACGGCTACGATGAGGATTTCGCATCAGGCGCTTTTTCAGCGTTGCCATTGGTCTTCTCGGTTGCCTTAATTCACGCATCAGCGAATTCTATACCTCCCTTTCTCAAGTCCAGCGTATGACGTCCATTCAAAACACCATCGAAGCCTGCCTCTTTTCATCGGGTATCGAGGCGAAGCTTGATGCGATGCAGGACTTGGACGTTCTTCTCTCTTTGGGGGGGGCGATGCCTGAATTCAATGGCCTGGCGCGGCCTACGTCAGACGTCAGGTTTCCGGATCAACCCCCATGGGTCATGCCCCGGAAACTCAAACGGCGATCGATGACTGATCCCGAAGGCTTAAAGGTATTCTTACACGCCGTCGCCCACATCGAGTTCGTCGCGATTCATCTCGCGCTCGATGCCGCCTACCGGTTTCGTGAGGTCCCAGAGGCATTCCGGCGCGATTGGCTGGGCGTTGCTGTCGAGGAAGCACGCCACTTCAAGGCGGTGGTCGATCGAATGGCCGAACTATCCGCGGCTTACGGCGATTATCCCGCACACGGCGGATTATGGGAGCTGGCGGAGGAGACGGCGGACGATCTCCTGGCGCGGATGGCATTGATCCCGCGATTTATGGAGGCCCGAGGACTGGATGTCACACCGGGAATGATCGAGAAATTTGAGCGGCAAGGGGATCAAAAAACCGTCAACGTACTCAGCTTGATCCTCCGTGAGGAGGTGGGGCACGTGGCCCTCGGCTCGCGATGGTTTCGTTGGGCCGCTAAACAAACTGGCGTTGATCCTGAAGACGCCTACTTTGGATTGATTCAGCGATTTCTTTCAGGAGATGTCCGCGGACCTTTCAATGAAACGGCGAGATTGGATGCAGGCTTTACCCGCACTGAATTGGATCGACTCACAGGGTTAGTCGAAACGCCGGTCACTCAAAACCCCTAGCGAGAACGGGGTGGGATGACCACCGTTTCAACCTGACTGTCCTCGCTGTTGATGGATTGAGGCTGCCGGGACTCTGGTGAGGCCGTTGGTGTCGGGTTTCTTTTTGCGCTGTTTGAATCGCTGGAAGACGAACCTCGACCAAGGGTGATGGGCGCATTTGGATTCGGCGGAGCTCCCGCACTGGGAAACCCCCGCGTCGAGAGGCAGGCGCGGAGCTGAGCCTGAGAGGGTGCTCTGTAAGCTACTTCTCCACTGGCCGATACGGATTTCGTTCTCTGGGCCTGACAGCGTTGAATGGCAACCAGGAAGGGATCCGTCTTGGCATCTTGCTGGTAGCCCATCTGATTGATGCAACTGAGAAACTTCGAAGCATCAATGGTGGTCGCGGGGTCTGCACCGTCTGGAAGTGGGTCAAGCTTCGATCGAGAACGACAAATCTGAGCGTCCTGATAGTACGGCGCGGTTTTTTTTCTTGCCTGAGAATGCGCTGAATCCTCCTCGGCAATGATGTCTTGGGCAACGAGGCTGATAGCCAAGAAAAAAACCAGATTGACACGGGCCGTCATCGAACGAGCCGTTACGTTGATGCGTGCGGAAGGAGTGCGCATGAATAAACTCGTTTATCGTTGGACTATGGGCATTGAATTATAGAATTAAAGGCTGATCCCAGCATGCCAGGGGAAGGCCTCTTTGCGGACGCCATCGGGGTCAATCACGAGCAGCCATTCTTCGCCATTCCATTCGGGAAGAACCAGCCTTTCCAACATTCCAGCCATGGATTCCAACTGGTGAAAGGCGGGTCGATGGGTGTGTCCGTGGATCATCCGGCGCGCTGCATGGGTCTTGAACGCGTCCAAGATTGCATCGGGATTCGCATCCATGATCTCCAGTGTTTTTGATCCCTTATCTCTGCCGCTTTTGAATCGATACCAACGCGCATAGAGGCGACGAAGCCACAGCGGCTTACCGAGTGCATAAGCCCGCCATTCTGGGGTTCTGACACGCTTTCGGGCGGCTTGATAACCGATATCGTCGGTGCAGAGAAGATCACCATGGGTCAAGACAGTCGGGATTCCGTAAAGGTCAATCACGGTATAGTCGCCCAGTAGTGAGGCACCAGTGTCTTGAGAAAATCGATCGCCCACCAGGAAATCCCGGTTGCCGGCTTGAAAAAAAACCCGCGTGCCACCCTGGGTCAGGGTGCGGATTTGCGCTCTGACTTCACGATAGGGGGAGGAGAGATCATCGTCGCCAAGATAGGCGTCGAAAAGATCGCCGAGGATGAACAATTGCTCGGATTGCGCTGCGCGATCTGAGAGAAACTGAAGGAAACGGGAGACCGTATCCGGTCGGGCCGCCGTCAGGTGGAGGTCCGAAACAAATAGCGTCTCCCGTCTTGTCACGTGCGTTGAATTATTTCGCGTCAACGACCGTGGCGGAGAGAATCACGATTGGGGTTTGCGGAACATCGGTCGGCATCGGGCCACCCCGACCGGTGGGAACGGTAGCCATCTTATCGACAACGTCCATGCCTTCAACCACTTCACCAAAAACGGCATAGCCGTAACCTTGGGGCGTCTTGCTCTTGAAATTCAAGAAGCCGTTATCCACATAGTTGATGAAAAACTGAGCGGTTGCAGACTGTGGGTCTGAAGTGCGGGCCATCGCAATGGTGCCGCGATTATTCAGAAGACCGTTATCTGCTTCATTTTCAATGGG
>JBEBBO010000078.1:0-4607 GCA_041158345.1 Pseudomonadota bacterium
CCAAATTTGGCCATCATGGAACATCCCAATCGGCGGATCCCACAATCCCCCGAGGCGAGAGCGGACACCCCCTCAAGCATGAATTCACCCGAGCCATTCCGACCAGTCAATGCATGATCTGCCACATGCATCAGCCCAACGTGTTTGTGAACAGTTTTCTGGGCTACACGATGTGGGACTACGAGTCCGATGCGCCAAAAATGTGGCCGAAAGAGCAACGCTATTTGAACGCTGGACATGCCTCATCAGGAACCGATGTCTCGCCGGAACAAATCAAACTGGGGCTCGATGTCAAGCCGGAACAAATCATTGGTGACGACAAGGCGCGTGAAATTGCGAGCCACAACCCGGAAGAAGCCGCGCAGCGGGGACTTTGGAGCGATCGCGAATTTCTCAGTAAGGTCTGGGAAAATAACCCCAAGCTCAAGGACACTCAGTTTGCCGATTACCACGGCCATGGCTGGAATTTCCGAGCCATCTTCAAACGAGATCGCGACGGGACCCTGCTTGATAAAGAGGGCAATAAGGTGCAGGACACCGATCCTGCAAAGTTCCAGAAAGCGGTCCACCTCTCCTCGATTCACCTGGATCTGGGCATGCACTGCGTCGACTGTCATTTTGGGCAGGACTCGCACGGCAACGGCCACATGTACGGGGAAGTGGCACAGGCGATTGAAATCGACTGCGTCGACTGTCACGGTACCGCCGATCGTTTGCCAAATCTCCTAACCAGCGGCCCTTCAGCGCCCCCCGGTGGCAGTGACTTGAGCGCACTTCGTACTCAGGACGGTCGCAAGCGCTTCGAATGGCGTGGCAATGATCTTTATCAGCGCTCGGCGTTATGGCCTGACCGCGAATGGCGGGTGAAGCTGGTCAAGAACACCGTGAATCCCCAGCACAAGGATTACAACGCCAAGGCCGCTCGCGCGAAGACGGTTGCCGATGATCCGTCTCAGGAATGGGGTCCCGGCGTGGATCCTGCGAACTGGGCGCACAAGAATGAAAAGATGACCTGCTTTACCTGTCACAGTTCTTGGGCGACCAGCTGTGGTGGATGCCATCTTCCGATTCAGGCCAACTGGAAGGCGCCAAAGCACCATTACGAAAGCAAGGAAACGCGTAACTTTGCGACCTATAACCCGCAGGTTGCCCGTGATGAAATGTTCCAGATTGGCAAGCACGGTCCAGCCAAGGGCGGGCGTATCGCGCCGGTTCGATCCTCATCGGCCCTCGTACTCTCCTCTCGAAACGTCAATCGTGAGTTGATTTACATCCAGCAGCCGCCGATCTCGGCCAGTGGATTCAGCTCCCAGGCGTTTGCTCCGCATTACCCGCACACCGAGCGGACAGTAGAGACGAAGACCTGTACCGATTGTCACCTGTCGAAGGACAACGACAACAACGCGATCATGGCTCAGTTGCTCTTGCAGGGCACTAACTTTGTGAACTTCCTGGGCTATAACGCGTGGCTAGGCACGGAAAATAGTGTAGTTGCGGCCACCGTCACCGAGTGGGATGAGCCACAGGCCGTGATTGGGAGTTTCCTGCATCATTACGCCTACCCGGACTGGTACAAACAGCATCAAGACCGAGGCCGTGAGCTCAAGGAAGGGCATGATCATCGGACGGGTGGACGCGTGGGTTGTATCCAGCTGCGCGGCGAATACCTCTATGTCGCTCAGGGCGAGGAAGGGTTCGAGGCCTATGATGTGGCCAATATCGCGAACAAGGGATTCTCACAGCGAATTGTCGACCGACCGTTCTCAAGCCTTGGTCACAACACCCAAGTGAAGTCGGAAAATGCGACCTGTGTCGCATTGCCCACCAACCAGCCGATTCATCCCGCGCGCCGGCATCTACCCGGTTTCGGTCTGGATGCAGAGGCGATGACCAAATTGATCGAGGAAACGAACCTCGAACAAAAGTTCCATCCAATCTATAACTATGCCTTCATCACGGATGCGGAAGAAGGCCTCATCTTGGTGGATATCAACACGCTGGCTGATGGTGAACCGCGAAACAACTTCCTTGAGCGGGAACTGACCTGGAATGAGGGCGGTATCCTCAAGGGCGCTCGCCATATTGTGATTGGCGGCCATTTCGCCTACATCATTGCCGACGCGGGCCTTGTGGTTTTGGACATGAACTACCCCATGAACCCGAGAGTGACCAAGGTCATTCCACTCAAGGAGGGTCGTGCTGCTGCGCTTCAGTTCCGCTATCTGTTGGTGACAGATCGTGAGGGCCTCCACGTGTTTGACGTGACCCAACCGGGCGATGCGCGCGAGGTCAAGTCGGCCAGGGTGCCTCTGGAAGATGGTCAGCGGATTTATCTTGCCAGGACTTATGCCTACGTTGCGGCAGGTCGACAGGGTCTCGCTATCATTGACATCAAGCAACCTGAAAATCCGCATTTTAAAGAGTTTTTCACTGCAGGCGGGCAGTTGAATGACTCACACGATGTGGTGGTGGCAACGACCAATGCGAGTCTTTTTGCCTATGTCGCGGATGGCAAGAATGGACTACGGGTCCTTCAGTTGACCAGTCCTGACAGTCAGCCCAAGTTCTATGGCTTCAGTCCCGAACCTCGGCCTGAGCTGATTGCGACCTATCCGACCAGTGATCCGGCCTTGTCGATATCAAAGGGCCTTGACCGTGACCGTGCGGTCGATGAAACAGGTCACCAGATCGCAATTCTTGGTCGTCTGGGATCTCGCCCCTTCAACCAAAAGGAAATGCAAAAGCTTTACCTTGATGAGACAGGCAGCCCCTGGTTTACGCAGGATGCGGTCGACAACAGTAAGTTCATCAAGCGGTGACGGGGTGGGATGCCAGAGCGCGTGATGATCGATTGACGACCCAATGAGGGATGACGCCATCGCGATGAAGCTTGACGACTTGCTGGTCAAAGTCGGATCTGAAGACATAATGGATGGGACGGGTCTTGCGGTTCTTGCAGCGAGCATTTTGATTGCTTGTACCATTCAGATTGTGTTTTTGAGGGTTCTGGACCGGAAGACCTTGAAGCATTGCCATGAGGTGGGTGGCTACTACTTCTCCGTTGTGGCAACGCTCTACGCGGTTCTGATCGGGTTGGTTGTCTTTGATGCCCAGACCCGATTTGAAGGCTCAAAGAACAACGTCGAAAGCGAGGCAGCGTCTGGCATGATGACCTATATCCTCGCGAAGTCACTGCCAGAGCCCGCCGGGAGCCAAATCAGGCAACATTTCAAGCGGTATGTGAATCGCGTCCTCGACCACGAATGGGAGACGATGACGCAGGGGCGCATGGATGAAGTTGCCCGAGACGAGCTAATCGCATTCAGCGAAGCCCTTGCACAATACACGCCTGTCACGCCCAAGGAACAGATCCTGTACGACAAGCTCTACGACAATCTGGCCTCCGTCTGGAATATGCGGCGACAACGGCTGGATGATGCGACGTATCGGACGACTCGTCTCGGGTGGAGCTGCATTCTGATCGGCGGTGCTGCGACCATTTTCTTTGGCTTTTTCTTCGCCATGGATCATCTTCCGCTACAGATGGTCATGACCGCGATTTTGACGCTGATCATCTCCTTGAATATCTATCTGGTCTACCAATACGGTAATCCATACGCGGGCGAAATCAAGATCAACAAGACGTCATTCCAGCATTTGCGGGAGTACGTTGTGAATGACCGGTAATGCGGTTAATCCGTTCTTTCTGTGCGGTCGGAATTCTTGTTCTATTGGGCCTTCTGGCATCCTTTTCGGTCGTCTGGGCAGGCCAGTCGGGGAGTAGCCATTATCGCCTTCGGGTGACACCTGACTACGATGAGCCGGGGCTTTCGATGATCTCCGAATTCAACGTCTACGGTGGCGCACTCTACGCCAATGCCATGGTGGACTATCTGGCGGAAGATGGCTGGGATATTGGCGTCAATACGTTCAACATTCCCATGGCGGGAACCGCCATGGCCAATGGCAAGCAATTCGATACCTTTCTAAATATCACCAAATTCTTCTTCCCGACCGAAGACCTGATCATCGGGATTGGAACCCAGAATGGAACCCACTTTTCTGGGGGAGGACGGCAACTCAGCAACTTTGATTTTGCTCAGGTCACCTATGAGTGGGACGACTGGTTAAAGGTCTCTACAGGCACCTACTATGTCAACAACGCGCTCTCCGACTCGCGACAGAACGTCGGGGCGTTGGTCGGGGTCGACATCATGTTCATCCCCGACGTCGTTTGGACGGAAATGGACTGGCTGAGTGGCAACAACAACTTGAGTGGCGCTGTCGTCAATAACTTTTGGCGAGTTGACGATCTCGTCACCCTTTATGCTGGTCTTCAGATTCCTGCTGAAAAATCGACCAATGACTATGCGGGCATTGTCGGTTTCTCTCTCAATCCGAACGTTTGGGCGCATTAAACGCTTGCTGTTTCATGGCAAGGGCCCCCGATAGAGGGGCTTTTGGAACAGCATGTGGAGATCCCCCAAGGCGCGCTCTTCATAACCCCCCTCGCAATAGGCGAGGTAGAACTCCCAGAGACGGATGAAGGCATCGGAGTAACCGAGGCTTTTGACTTTTGGAACGTTTTCTAGAAAACGCTCACGCCA
>JBEBBO010000079.1:0-3566 GCA_041158345.1 Pseudomonadota bacterium
GATGCACAGATGGGGCGCGGAAGGGATTTCCGCTTGATAATTATTTCCCAGCTTCCAGATGATCGTTGCTTGATGTATGCCATAACCGGCTCCTTTAGATGGACAAAACGATCCGTCTAACGGGCAGTTTAACTGCCCAAGGGGCGATTTTTAGCTATTTTTAGGCAATTTTCAAACGCAATTCGCGGTTGAATTATTCGCTAAGTGCTTGATTTAATGGAGGCGCGTGGCGGAGTCGAACCGCCCTAGATGGATTTGCAATCCACTGCATAACCGCTTTGCTAACGCGCCAATGGGTTCGTGAACCTGATTTAACGGATAAGATATATCCTAGGTCACTATCGAGAATCGGTTTTTACCGATACCGCACTAATGGCGGTTGAAGAATTTGGAGCGGGAAACGAGACTCGAACTCGCGACCCCAACCTTGGCAAGGTTGTGCTCTACCAACTGAGCTATTCCCGCATCGATTTGATTTACGAATTTTAGATCGCTGGCCCTTGGTTGTCAACACATCCGGCTACGAAGGCCGAGTTGTTTAATCTTCTCGCGCGAATGCGGGGACGGCTGCTCGAAGATAAATCACCATTGACCAGAGTGTCAGAGCCGCAGCCAAGAGCAATAAAAGTTGCCCTGTTGGTCTTAATTGCTCTTGATAAACATCCAAGCCAAAAAGCAGCATCGTGATGGAAAGCATCTGAACGGTGGTTTTCCATTTTCCGAGTTCCGACACAGCAACTTTCTTTCTTTCGCCGATTTCAGCCATCCACTCCCTCAAGGATGCGATGGTGATCTCCCGACCGATAATGATGGCAGAGGCGGTTGCGACCAGAGGGCTTGGGTCGGCTTGAACGATCAGAACCAAAGTGACGGCCACCATCAGCTTGTCCGCTACGGGATCCAGAAAGGCACCGAACCGGGTTGCCATACTGAGCCGTCTTGCGAGGTAGCCATCCAGCCAGTCGGTCAGGCCCGCCAACATAAAGATGATTCCGCAGATTAAATGTGCATGAGGCGAGGGAAGATAGAAAACGCCGACAAGGACGGGAATCAACAGAATCCTGAGAAATGTCAGGTAGGTGGGAATGTTGAGTTTCATCTCAACTCTTCAGCTGCTCTGTGGACCCGATGGGGTCATTATTTTTAGCCGAAAATTGGGCGGTTCGACCGTTCACGCTATCACTCTGGATCATGGAAGTGCTCGTAAATTCTTTCCGCCAATTGTTGGCTGATTCCATCGACTTGGGCCAAGGTTTCTATGCTGGCTCGTTCCAGCTCCTTTATGCCACCGAATTGCCTTAAAAGTTGCTGACGACGTTTGGGGCCAAGCCCTGGAATCCCCTCAAGCGAGGACTGCGTCCTGGCTTTGGCTCTTCTTTGCCGGTGTCCTGTTATTGCAAATCGATGTGCCTCATCCCGAATCTGCTGGATGAGCAGCAGGGCCGGGGAGTGAGAGGGTAGCATGAATGTGCGGCCGGATTCTCCAGAAATTAGCACCTCTTGTCCTGGTTTGCGATCCGGGCCTTTGGCGATGCCAATGGTTTTGACATCATTCATGCCCAATGCATGAAGCGACTCTCGGACGGCGCTGACCTGACCACGTCCGCCATCGATGAATAAAACATCGGGCGGTTCAAACTCGCCAGCACGGATTCTTTGATATCGGCGTGTGACGGCTTGCTGAAGTGCAGCATAGTCGTCACCCCCCTGAATTCCTTCAATGTTAAATCGTCGATACGCTGATTTAAGCGGACCTTGCTGATCAAAAACCACACAAGATGCAACGGTGAGCTCCCCTAGGGTATGGCTGATATCGAAGCATTCAAGTCGACGAGGGGTGAGAGACAGTTCGAGGGCTTCACCCAAGGCGAGATACCTTTCAAAAAGAGACTGTCGACTCGATAAGCGCGTGGCAAGCGCATTTTCTGCATTGGTGCGGGCTAATTGGACTCTGCGAGCGCGTTCTCCCCTGGGGTTGCAGACAATGCGAACGAGATGGCCTGCCTGTTTAGTCAGGGCTTCTTCAATGAGTGGGGTTTCATCTGGGGCGTCGCTAACCAAGATCTCCTTGGGTACCGGTTTCCCCACGTAGTACTGGACGATAAAGGAGTGGAGAATCCTGCCGAGATCGGTTTCTTCATGGATGGCTGGAAAATAATTGCGATCCCCAATTTGCTGACCATGACGGATGAATGTCATCTGAACACATGCTGAAGGCCCTTCTGCAGCGCACGCGATAATGTCGAGATCGCCCTGTTCGCCGTGGACGGATTGTTTCTCAAGAACCGTTCTGAGTGTTGCAATCTGGTCACGGTATCGAGCGGCCCTCTCGAACTCCAGTTCAGACGCTGCCTTTTCCATGCGGATTGCCAGCGCCTCAATCAATTGACTTCCATCACCCTCCAGAAACATGAGGGTATCGCGCACATCTCCGGCGTAATCCTCCTGGCTAATCAGACCGACACAGGGTGCTGTGCAGCGCTCAATCTGATATTCAAGACAAGGTCTGGATCGATTTTCGAAAAAGGAGTCTCTGCATTGCCGGACGGGAAAGACCTTTTGCAGTAGCTTCAAGCTTTCCCGGACCGCGCTGGCGCTCGGGTACGGGCCAAAATATCGGCCCTGTCGTTGTTTGGCGCCTCGGTGGAAGCTCAGTCGGGGATAGGTTTGGTGCGTGGAGACATAAATCGCGGGATAGCTTTTATCGTCTCTCAGTGTGATGTTGTAGCGGGGACGGAATCGTTTAATGAGTTGACTCTCAAGCAGCAGCGCTTCGGCTTCACTATGGGTCACTCGAACGTCAATCGAGTGGATTCTCGCCACCATGGCTTGCTGCTTGGGTGAGGCTTCTTTGGACTGAAAGTAACTGGAAACCCTCTTTTTTAGATTTTTTGCCTTGCCGACATAAATGACTTCCCCGCGGTGGTCCAGCATGCGGTATACGCCAGGGCGTTGAGTCAACGTGTTCAGAAAACCTTCCAAATCGAAAGGCTCGATAGCATCGGCTGATGTCATGGGGGTAGCGCTAAATTCACTGGCATCCGTCTAGGGGCCCTATAATGTTCGCATCACTTCCTATATATACAAGCTTAAAGGCCAGAAGGCACCTCACGCCATGACAGACTTTTTTAATCCGCGTCTTGCTTTGGGTTTGACCAATCGTTACCCCTTGGCGTACATCAAAAGCAGGGAAGAGCGTCGCCTAGTCAAACAGTTGGAGTCGCTTTCGAAAACGCATTATGGCGACTCTCGACCTGTTCATATTTGGACGTGCAGTGAGGGGCTCGACGGAAACCTTGCCTTGGCAGATCCTTTGGCTGTCATTCGTCACATCCGAAGCGCCAGCGATGACGGACTGTTCTTGTTGAAGGATATGCCTTCTCTTTTTGAGTCCAATCCCGTATTGGTTCGCGCGCTGCGCGATCTATATGAGTCTCTCTTGGGCACACGAAAGTATGTTTTCCTGAGTCATCCAGGATTTCTTCTCCCTGAAGAATTGAGGGGACAGGCTTGGTTTGTAGATCTCGGGATGCCTGATGCCCAGGAGATTGCGTCTCACCTCCATG
>JBEBBO010000080.1:0-40408 GCA_041158345.1 Pseudomonadota bacterium
TCGTCATCTTGGTTGATGATCAGGGTGCCTGATTTCACCAGACCGAGCTTCTTGGCGCATTCGGGGAGCGCGGGCTTTGGAAGTTCCTTAATCATTCGGACCTGAAGGTCCCGGCCCAAGGCTCTGGCGGCGCGGTAACGATCCAGAATCTCCGAGTCATCGGAGGCGCCGGCAAAGCCAAAGAGCCGTTTAAACCAGGCCATCGTAATCCCCCTGATCAGGTGAATAAAGAAGCGAATCGTAGAAGATTTAAGACCAAAGCGCGATTGTCATCCTTCTTTTGGCCCAATTTGCTAGAATCTCCGGCCGTTTTCAAGATTGCTCCCGGATGGCTCAAAAGCTCTATATCGAAACCCTCGGATGCCAGATGAACGAGTATGACTCCGCCAAGATGCGGGACGTGCTCGAGGCATCGCATGGCTTCGAATTGACGGAAAACCCCGAAGAGGCTGACGTGCTTCTCATGAATACCTGCTCCGTGCGTGAAAAGGCGCAGGAGAAGGTGTTTTCCGAATTGGGGCGCTGGCGGCCCCTTAAACAGGCCAAGCCTGACCTGGTCATTGGGGTGGGGGGATGCGTCGCGAGTCAGGAGGGCGAGTTTCTTCAGAAACGAGCGCCCTACGTGGATCTGGTTTTTGGTCCGCAGACCCTGCATCGTCTCCCGCAATTGCTGGATCAGGTCCGCAATGAGAAAACGCCGGCGATCGAC
This sequence comes from Pseudomonadota bacterium, assembly GCA_041158345.1. Taxonomy (GTDB): domain Bacteria; phylum Pseudomonadota; class Gammaproteobacteria; order Methylococcales; family Methylococcaceae; genus UBA6136. The sequence goes on from JBEBBO010000080.1 coordinate 710, forward strand.
GTTTCTTTCCCTGAAATTGAAAAATTTGATGCCCTTCCCGAGCCCCGGGCCGAAGGACCCAAGGCGTTCGTCTCGATTATGGAAGGCTGCAGCAAGTACTGCACCTTTTGCGTGGTCCCCTATACCCGAGGCGAGGAGATCAGTCGACCACTGGATGACGTCATTGCCGAATTGGTCGCTCTGGCGGATCAGGGCGTTCGAGAAATCATTCTGTTGGGTCAGAACGTCAATGCGTATCGAGGCCAAATGGACGATGGGGAGATCGCTGACTTCGCCTTGCTGCTTCATTATGTCGCTGCCATCGACGGGATTGATCGGATTCGATACACGACGTCCCATCCGGTCGAGTTTTCAGACAGTTTGATCGCTGCCTATGGCGAACTTCCGAAGCTGGTCGGACATCTTCACCTCCCCGTTCAGAGTGGCAGTAACCGGATTTTGGCCCAGATGAAACGTGGGCACACCCGTGAGGAATATATCGACAAGATACAGAGGCTCCGGGCGCTTCGCCCTGATCTTTCCCTCTCCTCTGATTTCATTGTGGGATATCCGGGTGAGACGGCAGCCGATTTTGAAGACACCATGGATCTGATCGAGACGTTGGGATTCGACCATTCCTATAGTTTTATCTATAGTCCAAGGCCTGGGACGCCTGCGGCGGATCTTCCTGACGATGTCAGTACGGAAGAGAAAAAACAACGATTGCAACGGCTTCAGAACCGCATTAACGAGATGTCGGCGGACCTGTCCCGCTCCATGGTTGATACTGTCCAAACCGTTCTCGTTGAAGGCACGTCAAAGAAGGATGGGCGAGAGCTTTCTGGCCGGACGGAAAACAATCGGGTCGTCAATTTCCCGGGGGATCCGCGCATGATCGGCCAGTTTGTGGATGTGCTGATCACCGAGGCCATGCCCAATTCGCTCAGAGGTCGTTGGATGCCTTCGTCATCCCAGCTCGCGAAAGAGGCCCCCACCCATGAAGTCCGTCCTTGAGTACTAGCCACGCGACGCGCCGTCTGCGGCTTTCGCCCGATGATAATGAGCGGCTGGCCAGCCTGTGTGGTCAGTTCGATGAGCACTTGCGCCAGATTGAACGGCGTTTGGGCGTCGAGATCGCGAATCGGGGTGCAGAATTCACGTTGCTTGGCGACGAGCGCGCGATTGCCGCAGCGCAAGGCGTCATCGAAAGCCTGTTCGCCGCCAGCGCTGAGGAAGTCATCACCCCGGAGCGAGTCCATCTCTCGCTGCAGGATGCCAATATCGAGTCCTTATTGGCCGGTGAGCCGACTTCCAGTGCCCCGGTACTCAAAACCCGGCGGGGTGTGATTCGGCCTCGGGGCGTTAACCAGCAGCACTATCTCCAGTGCATCAGCCAGAATGACATCAATTTTGGAATTGGCCCTGCCGGAACCGGCAAGACCTACCTTGCCGTCGCCTGTGCGGTTGCGGCGCTGGAGCGCGAGGAGGTTCGGCGACTGATTTTGGCGCGTCCGGCTGTGGAGGCGGGAGAGAAGCTCGGGTTTTTGCCGGGTGACATGACCCAAAAAGTCGATCCTTATCTTCGCCCGCTCTACGATGCGCTTTATGAAATGCTCGGCTTTGAGCGCGTCGCCAAGCTGATCGAACGCAATGTCATTGAAGTGGCGCCCCTGGCCTTCATGCGCGGCCGCACCCTGAACGATTCCTTCATCATTCTGGATGAGGCTCAAAATACGACGGTCGAACAAATCAAAATGTTTCTGACCCGCGTGGGTTTTGGCTCGAAAGCCGTCGTGACGGGGGATATTACGCAGATCGATCTGCCTCGAAACAAAGAATCGGGGCTGCGCCACGTCCTTGAGGTCCTAAGGAACGTCGAGGGCATCAGCTTTACGTTCTTTGGGTCCCATGATGTCGTCCGACATCCTTTGGTTCAGCGGATTGTGGCCGCTTATGAGGCCTATGATCTTCAAAAGCCACGAGATGAGCATGATCGTTGATCTGGATGTGGCCTGTGAGGATCGGGTGCCGGAATACCCTTCATTCGAGCGCTGGGCCCACGCCGCTTGCACAAACCCTGATGCTGAACTGTCCATTCGTATCGTCGGGCTTGAAGAGAGTGCGGCGCTGAATGAAACCTATCGGCACAAGAAAGGTCCGACCAACGTCCTGAGCTTCCCGTGTGAAGTGCCGGAGGGCGTGCCCTGTCCGCTCCTCGGGGATCTCGTGATTTGTGCTCCTGTCGTTGAAAAAGAAGCGTTGGCGCAGGAAAAAAGCAGCGAGGCGCACTGGGCGCATATGGTGATTCATGGCGTCCTTCACCTTCAAGGGTATGACCACATCGAGACCCCTGATGCAGAGCGCATGGAAGCCCTTGAAGTTGAGATTATGGCCCGTCTGGGCTTTGCGAATCCCTACGATGATGAGGACACCCCTGCATGAGTGAGGAATCTGGCGGCGAGCATCGGAATTGGCTCGAGCGTCTGACACATTTTGTCTCCGGCGAGCCTGAGGATCGGGATGATCTCCTCGAATTGCTCCGGACCGCGCAAAAGCGGAACCTGATCGAGCAGGAGGCCCTCTCCATGATTGAGGGCGTGCTTCAGGTTTCGGAGCTCAGGGTCAGGGATATCAGCATTCCACGCTCCCAGATGGTGGTGGTGCCGCAGGATGCTGAAATCGAAGCCATATTCCCTCTGGTTGCGGAAACGGCCCACTCACGCTACCCGGTGATCGGCGAGGATCGAACCGAGGTGGTGGGGATTTTGCTGGTGAAGGACCTGCTGCTCCACAGCGTGCGCAATCGGAACCGTCTGGTGCGTGAAGTCATGCGCCCGGCGCTCTTCGTTCCTGATTCGAAGCGCCTTAATGTCCTGCTGATGGAGTTTCGCGCGACACGGAGTCACATGGCCATCGTTGTCGATGAGTACGGCGCTGCGGCTGGCTTAGTGACGATTGAGGATGTCCTTGAGCAAATCGTCGGGGACATCGAAGACGAATACGATTTCGGTGAAGAGGAATTCATCTTTCGTAAGACCGAGACCGAGTTCACCCTCAAAGCATTAACCCCGATAGACGATTTCAACGAGTACTTCGAGGCAGAACTCACGGATGATGAGTTCGACACGATCGGCGGTTTGATTGTTCACGAGCTAGGGCATGTGCCCAAGCGGGGTGAGAAGCTGGACCTTGGGCGTTATCGCTTTACCGTCATTCGCGCGGACAGCCGCCGCGTCGAATTGTTGAAGCTGGTGGTCTTGCCGGAAGACGGCGACGATTAGTCCGATAGCACCGAGCGGCACTCCGAGGGGAGCGCCGGTTTGGGCACCGAAGGCGTCTTTCGATCGGGGGTCGGTTCCGCAGGCTTCGAAAGCCACCAATCCAGCGCATCACAGCCATCGCCCGGCGGAATCGGCTCCTGGCGAACACAGGAAGGGCTGTCCGGTGGACAGCTCAGCCGCATATGAAAGTGATCTTCGTGGTAATACCAGGGCCGGATCTTGTGAAGCCAGCTGCGGTCTCCAGTCGTGGTGCGGCAGAGTTCATACTTGATGCGAGCATTCACGAAGATTCGATCCACCTCCGGACGACTGGCAGCAAGTTTGAGCATGTGCGCATGGCTCTCATTCCAGAGCGCATAGTCAAGACCATTGGTCAGGGGATTAAGAACGCTGAAGGCCTTCACGTTGGAGCGATCGCTGTTCGCTTTGAAGTGCAGGGTGGGGCTAAGATCAAACCAGACATCGGCATCGAGCCCCGTTTGATGGCTTCGATGTCCGAATGGCATGGGGCCCCCTCGGCTCATGCCGAGATCTCCGACATGCATCAGCCCGAGCCCATGGGCAATGTCGTGGCCGAGCGCGCGGATGGCCTCAATGAGCGTGGGATGCCCCCAATAGCGGTTTCGCTCCAAATGCATGACGATGTAGCCTGCACCTTCGGCAGGCAGCTTTCGGGCACCGCGCACGCAGCCTGCGCTGGCCTCACCGATTGCGCGTGCGGGGCCGTCGGCTGGTACCTCAATCTCTGACCAAGGATTAGCGCATGCGAATGGCGTCCAAAGACACAGGCCCAGCATGATTTCGCGAGACGTTTGTTTCCAGCGCATTAATTTTGGGATTCGTCGGTTTTGCCGGCGAGGCTGTTTCTGACGTTGCTGAACCAACCTTGGGCGCGCGTCTGCTTGGTTTTCTGGATTTCATCCTCCAAAGCCAGTCGTTGCCTTTCCATGGCGAGAAGCTCGATCTCGCGTTGCAAATGGCCGTGAACGTCGGGGAAGCTGGTCTCGCGCTGGTGTTTTTCGTCCAGACTGGCTTGAAGCTCCATTTCTTTGACTTCGCTCTCCAGGCGAATGCGTTCCCGCATGAGCCGCACATCGCTTTCGATGCGTTCCCGTTGCCGGGCCTCTTCGGCAAGAAGTTGTTCTCGGGCCTTGAGCGTGAGCTCTGATTCCTGTGCCTTGATCATGTCGGTCTCGCGGCGCATCAATTCCAGCACCTCAGACTGCTGCTCCAGTCGAAGCTTTTGCTCCATGAGGTATTGATGATGCTGCTCACGCGCGAGACGTTCTTGGGATTCCCGCTGCCGCTTAAGGAGCTGCAGGGCCACCAGATTGCGGGCGGGATCAGTCGATGCCATGTCGGCATTGAGCTGGTCGGGATCGACCTCAGCAAACGTGGCATCGATCCGGCATCGGCAGCGGCTCTGTACATCCCTGAGCGCGAGGAGTTCTTGCACCAGATCCTCAATGTCACGTTCAAGGCGGCCATGACCCAGTTCAAGCCATGCGCCAGACTCCAGATCCCTGAGCGCCTCTTCGGCCGCATCCCGGATCACCGGATGAAAAAGACTTCGAATGTGATTGCCGAGGTGATCCAGGTGATCGAGGTGCTGACGGGCAAAATCAACGGTGGGCTGGAATCGAATGTCTAGGGAAGCTGAAAACGTGCAGAGTTGTCCGAGGGCGGGTGGCGTCAGTCGCAGGCTCCAATCTTCGATACGAAGGTCATAAACCCGATGATGAAATTTTCGGGTGTAGTCTCTTGGGCGGGCAAACAGGCGCTTCCAGGGGCCTAGCTGCGACAACACAACCCTGCGATCGCCATCAAAGCCAGCGATCCAGCGTCCCTCGTCATCTCCGAGCAGGAAGTCAGACATGGAATTTCTGTCTCATGGCTTCGGCCAGAGGATCCCTGGCTACAGGGTCGCTCGGGGACGAAGAGGGTGTATGACGCAACCGTTCCGCAATGATCGGGTAAAGATTGGGGGCAAACTCCACCACCCGCCGATTTCTCTTTCGAAGATAGCCACGATTGAGCAGAAAGGCGACAGTAAACATCCGGTGCCATTCGGAGACTCGTCGGGCCCGCTCCAGTTCGGTCCGCTCCAGACTGAATTCAAGTTCATTGTTCTCATTGACCCGGAATTGACTGAATTGTCGAAGCCCTTCAAAGGCGAGATTTTTCTCGTGAGGGCTTAAAGGGCCCGGCGCGGTTGTCTCGAGTCGATAGGAGAGAATGAGCGTGAAAAAGTCGACCATGGCCGCACAGGCAAAGGCAAACCAGGAGACGTTCTTCCACATGTCAAAACTCGGCGTCATCTGCCGGGAAAATTCCTGAAAAGGGGCGATGCGCGGAGGGGGGACCGGGCTTCGTCCGTGATTGGAGGCCACCTGATCCGCTTCAACAATCAATTTTTGGAAGTTCTCAACCAAGGCCAGATAGGCGACATTGTCTTGGGTGGCGCTTGAGAACTTGAGAAGACTCGTGCGGGTCTCAATCACGGCGTGATCGAGGGGCTGGAGTTGGCTTTCTAGGGCTTTGAGGCGGCCTTGTTCACTTCCGAGGATTTCATTGAAATAGCTCCAGGTTTTCCCCTTCCCGACCTTTTGTCCGGCCATGCCCGGGGCCGCACTCAAGAAGGCCTGCTTGGTTTCGCGGGATGCCGTTTCAATCCGTTTACGGTGTTCAGAGGCGAGGCTTGCCTTGAGGGCGACGACCCCCTCAAGATACTGTGAAATATCCTTTTCGAGGCGAGCGCCTCGGTCGAGCAAAATCGATTCGCGCTCTGAAAATTCGTAAAACTTGAAGTAAGAGAAGGTGATCGAAACCGTCAGGGCGACGATCAGGGAAAGTAGAATGCTGAGGAAGCGTCCGGGATTGGCCCGGAAATGCATGGCGGCAATTTCCAGCGAGCAAATGACGACGATCGACTGGACGGCGATTGTGACCGTCAGGGCGATCCAAGGCGTAATGAAATAACTGAGACCGTAATAGGTCGTATAACCCGAGGCGACGCTGAGACTGAGCACAATGGGGACCGAAAGGACCCGAAGGAGTCCGACGAAGGTGGTCTGGATGAGATTGAGCCAGCCGCCAATGCGCCAAGGGGTTGAGGAACTCATTGAATCGGTTTCCGTGCGTGTCCAACCGTTGAGGGTCAACGAATCGAGAAGTTTTCCGATCGTCCGGGTGCGGTATGCTAACTGGGCTTGGGCTCACTGGGAAGTCAGCCCGCTCTCCTTCAATGCCTCACTTCGGAAAATGCCCCAATGACGATGTTCTGGATCTTCCTACTCCTTGTGGTCGTTATCGTGGCTGGCAATGCCCTAACCCTACTTCGGACCGCGCGCTCAACGGGTGCAAGTCACCGAAAAGAAGAACGGGACGATCAATCGGTTTAGTCCCCGATCAACTTCACTAGGACTCTTTTCCGTCGGCGACCGTCGAATTCGCCATAGAAAATCTGTTCCCAGGGTCCAAAGTCGAGCTGACCATTCGTGATGGCGACGACGACCTCTCGACCCATGACCTGTCGCTTGAGGTGTGCATCACCGTTGTCTTCACCGGTTTGATTGTGCCGATAACGGCTCAGGGGAGCGTGAGGTGCCAGTTCTTCCAGCCACCCCCTGAAGTCCTGATGAAGCCCACGTTCGTCATCATTGATGAAGACGGATGCGGTGATGTGCATGGCATTGACGAGACAAATCCCTTCACGGATCCCGCTCTCCTTGAGGCAGGTTGCAACCTCATTCGTGATGTTGACGAATCCGACCCTCTCGGGGGTCTCAAACCAGAGTTCCTTGCGGTAACTTTTCATGGCGCATTGGGGTTGTAGGAAAAAGGTGATTTTATCATCGGGGCTTTGCCCCTCGTTCTTCGCCGATTCTCAAAGGATGAAACAGTTGTGATGCCCTCAGATGCGGTATGATGCGCGGGAATTACTGGCTGAATCATCATGTCGCCCCGTACCGCAGAAATCGTCCGAAATACCTCTGAGACCCAGATCCGGGTATCCATCAACCTGGATGGCAGCGGCCGCTCGTCGCTACAAACGGGCGTTCCTTTTCTTGACCACATGCTGGATCAGATTGCCCGCCATGGGTTGATTGATCTGGAGATCGAGGCGAAGGGGGATGTCCACATTGATGACCACCACACGGTTGAGGATGTTGGAATCACCCTTGGAATGGCCTTTGAACAGGCCGTCGGCGATAAACGCGGCATTACGCGCTATGGTCACAGCTATGTCCCTCTTGATGAGGCGCTGAGCCGGGTCGTTGTGGACTTTTCCGGTCGCTCGGGTTTGTTCTGTGAGGTCGAATGGCCTCGCGCCCAGGTGGGCGGTTTTGACGTGGATCTTTTTGGTGAGTTTTTCCGTGGGTTTGCCAACCACGCCAAAGTCACGCTCCACATCGATAACCTCAAAGGCCAGAATACCCACCATGTGGCAGAAACCATCTTCAAGGCCCTCGGGCGCGCATTGCGCATGGCCGTGACACCGGACCCCCGGATGCAGGGTGCCATTCCGTCCACTAAGGGTTCGCTCTAAGTTCGATCCTTCTTCTTTTCTTTTAAAGTGCCATGAGCTCCGTCGCTGTCATTGACTACGGAATGGGTAATCTTCATTCCATCGCGAAAGCCCTGCAGCATGCGGATCCTTCGGTCGACGTCAAGGTCACCCAGGATGCGGCCACGATTTTGGCTGCCGACCGGGTCGTTTTTCCCGGGGTGGGCGCGATGCGGGACTGTATGGCGCAGCTCCAATCCAAACACCTCGTTCGGGTGATTGAGGCTGCCGCCGCCTCCAAGCCACTCCTCGGAATCTGCCTCGGCATGCAGGCGCTTCTTTCGCGCAGTGAAGAAAATGGGGGAACCGATTCGATGGGTTTGATTCCCGGGCAGGTGGTGCGGTTTGCGCCTGGTCTTGCGAATGCGCAAGGTCAGTCGCTCAAGATTCCGCACATGGGCTGGAATCGCGTTCACCCGGTTCGCCCGCATCCCTTGTTTGAGGGGATCCCGGATGGCAGCTGGTTTTACTTCGTGCACAGTTACTATGCTCGGCCGGAGTCTCCGGAGGATGTTGGTGCAACCACGAATTACCCTGATCCCTTTGCATCGGCCATCATTCACGGACGCGTCGCGGCGGTGCAGTTTCACCCCGAGAAAAGTCAGGACGCCGGCCTTCGCCTGCTCCAAAACTTCCTGTCCTGGGTCCCTGCGGCCTAGCGCTGATTTCCACCCTTATCTGTAGTTGAGGAAAATCCTATGCTTCTGATACCTGCTATCGACCTCAAAGATGGCAAGTGTGTCCGTCTTCGTCAGGGCCGAATGGAAGACGATACCGTTTTCTCTGAAGACCCCGTGGCCGTCGCTGGGCAGTGGGTTAACGATGGAACGAAGCGACTGCATTTGGTCGATCTGGATGGCGCGTTTGCGGGAAAGCCTCGCAACGGTGAAGTCATTCGATCCATTCGAAAGGCCTACCCAGATGTCCAGATTCAGGTCGGTGGCGGCATTCGTGATGAAGACACAATCCAGGCCTATCTGGACGTGGGTGTGGATTACGTCATCATTGGAACCAAGGCCGTGAGTGCGCCGCACTTCGTGCGCGAGGTCGCAGCCGAATTTCCAAATCACATTATCGTGGGTTTGGATGCCAAAGACGGCAAGGTTGCGATTGATGGCTGGTCCAAACTTTCCCATCACGATGTGATTGATCTCGCCCAGAAATTTGAAGATGACGGGGTTGAAGCCATCATCTATACGGATATCAGCCGGGATGGCATGCTCCAGGGCGTGAACGTTGAGGCAACCGCCCGTCTCGCACGATCCATCCGCATTCCGGTGATTGCATCGGGAGGCATTCACACCATCGAAGATATTCACGCCCTCGGCGCTGTCGTCGGCGATGGGGTTTCAGGAGCCATCACGGGTCGCGCCATCTATGAGGGGACCCTCAATTTTGCCGAAGCCCGCGTGATTGCTGAGCAATACTGACATGCTGGCCAAGCGCATCATTCCCTGCCTGGACGTTGATAATGGGCGCGTCGTCAAAGGCGTGAAATTTCTCGAAATCAAGGATGCAGGCGATCCCGTAGAAATTGCCCGTCGATATGATCTAGAAGGTGCGGATGAACTCACCTTTCTTGATATTACGGCAAGCTCGGATGATCGCGAGACCATGGTGCACGTTGTCGAACAGGTGGCGGGTGAAATTTTCATCCCGCTGACCGTCGGGGGTGGAATTCGGACGCTTGAGGATATCCGTCGAATGTTGAATGCCGGCGCCGATAAGGTCAGCATCAATAGTGCGGCGGTCCATCGCCCGGAATTTGTCCGGGAAGCGGCGGAGCGTTTTGGCTCGCAGTGCATCGTGGTGGCGATTGATGCGAAACGCGTGGCGTCTGACCCTGACCGCTGGGAAATTTTCACCCATGGTGGGCGAAAACCGACGGGTATCGATGCCGTCGAGTGGGCGCGCAAAATGGTGGACTATGGCGCCGGGGAAATCCTGCTGACCAGCATGGATCGGGATGGCACCAAGGTCGGATTTGATCTCGCCCTTACGCGGGCCGTGAGCGAGGCGGTGGATGTCCCCGTGATTGCCTCCGGCGGAGTAGGCAACCTTGATCATCTGGCGGATGGGGTCACCGAGGGGAAGGCGGATGCCGTTCTCGCGGCTAGCATTTTTCATTTTGCTGAGTATTCCGTGCGTGAGGCCAAGAATCACCTCAGGGCTCGAGGCATTGAGGTGCGTTTGTGAGTGATTGGCTGGGCGAAGTCCGCTGGAATCAAGACGGTTTGATTCCCGTCATTGCGCAGGAGAGCGGAACCGGTGTCATCCTGATGGTGGCCTGGATGAATGAGGAGGCCCTGCGGCTGACGGTTGAAGAAGGGCAAGCCGTTTATTGGTCCAGATCTCGAAAAAAACTTTGGCGCAAAGGCGAGGAGTCTGGACATCGTCAGTGGGTCAACGCGATCCGACTCGACTGCGACGAGGATGTGATCTTGCTTGAAGTGGAGCAGGTCGGGGGTATCGCCTGCCATACCGGTCGCCACCATTGTTTCTTCAGAACATTACGGAATGGCCGTTGGGAGGTCACGGAGCCCGTGGTCAAGGATCCGCAATCGATTTATGGAGGCGGCTGATGGATGTGCTCACAGAGCTCGGTAAAGTGCTTGAGGCTCGCAAGGCAGAAAGCCCGGATTCGTCCTATGTGGCGAAGCTGTATGCCAAGGGTCTGGATGCCATTCTCAAGAAAATTGGGGAAGAAGCCACGGAGACGGTCATGGCCGCCAAAGACGGTGATCCCGAGAAGATTGTCTACGAGGTGGCCGATCTCTGGTTCCACAGCATGGTGCTTCTGGCCCACCAGGGCCTTTCCAGCCAAGCGGTGCTCTCAGAGCTCGAGCGTCGATTCGGGTTGTCTGGCATTGTCGAAAAAGCCCAAAGAGGGGACCATTAATGGCGCTTCGGCCTTTCAATGGGGTCTCGCCCCGGGTCGACGGCAGCGCTTTTGTTGACGCGTCCGCAGTGGTCATCGGTGATGTCTCGCTGGCCGCGAACGTTTCGGTTTGGCCTGGTGTGGTCATTCGTGGGGATGTGAACGCCATCACCATTGATGAGGAAACCAATATTCAAGATGGGGCGGTTTTACATGTGACCCATCGAAGCGTATCCAATCCCGAAGGCTTCCCCCTGAAGGTCGGCAAAGGGGTTACGGTGGGTCACAAGGTCGTGCTTCACGGCTGCACCATCGGAGATCTCTGTCTCATCGGGATTGGCGCCATCATCATGGATGGCGCGGTCATTGAGGACTGCGTGATGGTGGGTGCCGGCGCCTTGGTGCCGCCGGGAAAGCGTTTGGAAAGTGGCTATCTCTATGTTGGGAGTCCTGCACGCCCATCCCGCCCCTTAAAGGACGAGGAAAAGGCTTACCTGAGCTACTCCAAGGACGGCTACGTCCGACTGAAATCCCAACACCAAGCCTCCTATTAACGAATCCGGTCGCCCCCCGCCAACGCCTCGATAACGGGTTGCGTCTCTGGGAAAACGCCACGCCAAATCTGGAATGCTTCGGCGGCCTGTTCCACCAGCATCCCAATCCCATCTGCGCTGAGGATGGCGCCTTGTTCACGTCCCCAGCGAACAAAAGGCGTGGGCTCTTTGCCGTAGGCCAGATCGTAGCAACTCCCCCCCAATGCCAGGAGCCCCCCGGGGAGCGGGGGGAGCGCACCGCTCAAACTGGCGGAGGTCGCATTCAGGATCAGATCGAAGGCGGATCCTTGCAGTTGATCGAATCCCACGGCGCGAATGGGGCCTAATCCCTTGAAATCCTCAACCAGTCGCTCGGCCCGCTCAAGGGTCCGGTTCGCGATCCAGAGCATTTCAGGGTTTGCTTCAAGCAAAGGCTCGATGATGCCCCGCGTGGCGCCCCCGGCGCCCAAAATCAGGATTCGCTTTCGATTGAGGGAGACGTCAAGGTTATGGGTCAGATCCCGATACAGCCCGACGCCATCGGTGTTGTCCCCCCAAAGCTGGCCATTTTCCAGAATTTTGAGCGTGTTGACGGCGCCACTCCGTTGCGCGCGTTCGGAGAGCGCATCGCAAGTCCGAAAGGCGATTTCCTTGAGCGGCACGGTGCAATTGAGTCCTTTTCCACCCTCGCCAATGAAGGTTTTTAAGGTCGTGTCAAACGCTTCCGCTGGAACATCCATGGCCCGGTATTCCATGGTCTGCCGTGTTTGCGCCGCAAATCTGGCATGAATATCAGGTGAGCGGCTATGGCTGATGGGGTGCCCAAAAACCGCGTAACGATCCATCATGCGAAATCCCCTCAACCGTCCTTGAGCCATCGGGCGGCGTCGAGTGCCGCATAGGTCAGGATGGCATCTGCACCCGCGCGCTTCATGGCGAGAAGAGACTCCAGTACCGTCTTGCGCTCATCCAGCCAACCGGCCAGTGCAGCCGCCTTGAGCATGGCGTACTCGCCGCTGACCTGATAGGCAAATGTGGGGACCCCGAGGTGATCCTTGAGCATCCGAATGACATCAAGGTAGGGAAGTCCGGGTTTGACCATGATCATATCGGCGCCCTCATCGATGTCCAACGAGGCCTCCAACAAGGCTTCACGGCCGTTGGCGGGATCCATCTGATAACTGTATTTGTCGGCGGCTCCCAGATTGGCTGCAGAGCCCACGGCATCTCGAAAAGGACCGTAAAACGCGGACGCATATTTGGCTGCATACGCAAGGATGCGGGTATTGATGTAACCGCCGTCTTCCAAGGCATCCCGAATGGACCCAATTCGGCCATCCATCATGTCCGAGGGAGCGACAATGTCGGCACCGGCTTCGGCATGACTTAAGGCCTGCCGCACAAGGACTGCGACCGTCTCATCATTCATGACGTAACCACTCTCGTCGATCAGCCCGTCTTGTCCATGGGTCGTAAAGGGATCCAAGGCAACATCCGAAATAACGCCAAGCCCCGGGAGTTCTGCCTTGATCGCGCGAATGGCGCGTTGGGCAAGACCCTCGGGGTTATACGCCTCACAGGCATTCAGACTCTTTTGTTCGGGCGGTGTGACTGGAAACAGGGCGACCGCAGGTATGCCGAGCGCGTGGGCCGTGTGGCAGGTTTCAACCACCAGATCGATGCTCAGCCGGTCGACGCCCGGCATGGAGGCAACAGCCTCCCTTCGCCCCTGACCTTCAAGGACAAATAACGGATAGATGAAGTCAGACGGCGTGAGATGGGTTTCCCGCATCAGTCGCCGCGAAAAATCATCACGACGCATTCTGCGAGGGCGGGTCCGCTTGGGCGTGAATTCGTGCATCTAAGGTACCGGCAAATAAGGTGCGTGGTTAATTCGAGATGAGAAGGTTATTATAGGAAGATACACCCTCTCTGGAGTGAATTCCGCATGAAATCGATGATGTCGTCCCGAGCAATCCATTGGCTCGTTTCTGTTTGTGTCTTCCTGACCCTTTCTGGCGGTGCTTGGGCGGCTGATCCGCTGGATGCGCCTCAGCAAGTGATTCAGCAGACGGCCAACCAGCTCCAGGTTTCTCTCCAGAAGCCAGAGTACAAAGATAACTTTGCCAAGGCGACGACGCTCGTTGATCAGATCATCAATCCGCATGTCGACTTTGATCGCGTCTCGATGCTGGTGCTTGGCAAGAATTTCAAAACGGCCACCCAGGATCAGCGGGATCGATTCAAGAAAGAATTCCGATTCCTGCTCGTTCGAACCTATACCACGGCCTTCACGGAATATTCGGACTGGAAGATCAACTACCTGCCTTTGGAAGGTGATGGCAATGACAAGAAAGTCATGGTCAAGACCGAAATTCTGCAGAGCGGGGGCAAGCCGGTTGCGGTGAATTACCGGATGGTCCAGGATGGTTCGGACTGGAAGGTTTACGACATTTTGATCGAAGGTGTGAGCCTGCTTCAAAACTATCGGACGTCCTTTAATGACCAGATTGAGCAGGGTCAGACGCTCGATCAGCTAATTGCTAATCTGGCCGAGAGAAATGCTGGCGCCCTGGCCAATCCCGAAGGCGCCAAACAGGAAGGCCTATAGCCAATCTCTGGCTCTGAGGAAGTCTTTATAGAGGACTTCCTCGGGGCTTCCGGCCTCCGGTTGCCAGTTATAGCGCCAGTGCGCGACGGGGGGTAGCGACATCAAGATGGATTCGGTGCGTCCGCCTGACTGCAGACCAAAAAGCGTTCCCCGGTCAAAAACCAGGTTAAATTCGACGTAACGGCCGCGACGGTAGAGTTGAAATTCACGCTCCCGTTCGCCAAAGGGGTGATTCTTTCTTGCCTTGACGATCGGTAGATACGCTTTAAGGTAGTGATCTCCCACGCTTTTCAGGAATTCAAAGCTCTTTTCGAAGCCCCCTTCATTCAAATCATCGAAGAACAAGCCGCCAACGCCGCGGGTTTCGTTCCGGTGCTTGAGGAAGAAATAGTCGTCACACCACTTTTTGTATTTCGGGTAGACGTCTTCGCCAAAGGGCAGGCAGGCTTCCCGGGCTGTTCGATGCCACTCGATGGCATCCTCCTCAAAAGGATAGTAAGGGGTCAGGTCAAATCCGCCGCCAAACCACCATACCGGGGGCTCCCCTTCTTTTTCGGCCATGAAGAAGCGCACATTGGCATGTGAGGTCGGAACATAGGGGTTTTGAGGGTGAATGACGAGGGAAACGCCGACCGCCTGAAAGCTTCTCCCCGCGAGATCCTGACGGTGCGCTGTCGCTGAGGCGGGCAGGGTTTGGCCCACCACATGTGAGAAGTTGACGCCGCCTTGCTCGAGAACCTCGCCGCCTCGAATCACGCGAGTGCGACCGCCGCCCACCCCGCTGGCATAGTTCCAAAGATCCTCCTCAAATCGTGCAGACGGTTCCTCGGCCTCGAGCCCTTGGCAGATACGGTCCTGTAGATCCATCAAATAGGCTTTGACGGCGTCGATGTTGGGGGTACTCATGGCAAGCCTCCGTGGCAGCGGGGTCAATGAATGGGAGAATAGCGTTGCGTGAAAGAGGCCAAGGAGGCCTTAAGGGCCGAAATTCTATCACGCAGAGTAGGGTTTCTTGAGTGGCCGAAGGGCTAACGGCCGGTAGGGAAGGACAGTAAAGGGTGATGGTGAGAGATTGCGCGTCAATGGCATACGAAGCATTACTTGAAAGCCTCGAGAAGCCGCTTTACAAGGGCTGGGGTTCGCAGTTGCGGGCACAAATCAGCATGGCATTTTCAGCTGATCGGCATGGGGACTTGCCCCGCTGGCAGTCGATATTGAGTGCGTTACCGGTGGTGCCCGAGATAGAGGCGTGCCTCGATCAGGCGGTGATCACGCTGAGGGGGCGTGTGGAGTCATCGCGGCTGAGTGACTTTGAGCGCCAATTGCGTGAGTTGCATCCTTGGCGAAAGGGCCCTTACGATCTTTTCGGTATTTTTATCGATACAGAGTGGCGCTCCGATCTCAAATGGGATCGATTGGCCTCGGCTATTTCGCCGCTAGCGGGTCGGATGGTGCTGGATGTCGGGTGCGGCAGTGGTTACCACTGCTGGCGGATGCGGGGGGCGGGGGCCTCGCGGGTGATCGGTATCGATCCGACCCTCTTGAGCGTGATGCAGTTTCAAGTCCTGCGGCATTTCCTGCCCGATCACCCCGTCGATGCGCTTCCGATCGGAATTGATGATATGCCTCCCGGGCTAGGGGTGTTCGACACGGTTTTTTCGATGGGCATCCTGTATCACCGCAGATCGCCTTTGGATCATCTTTTGGAATTGCGTGGACTTTTGAAGTCGGGTGGCGAATTGGTTCTGGAGACCTTGGTGGTTGAAGGGAAGGAAGGCGACGTCTTGGTGCCTCGGGATCGCTATGCGCAGATGCGGAATGTTTGGTTTATTCCCAGTTGTCTCTCGCTAGAGGCTTGGCTGATTCGCATGGGGTTCAAGCATGTCCGGCTGGTTGATGTGACCGCAACAACGATGGAGGAACAGCGCACCACGGACTGGATGCGGTTTCACTCGTTGCCGGATTTTCTGGATCCTTTGGATCAGAATAAAACCTTGGAAGGGCTTCCCGCGCCTCGTCGGGCGATCTTCGTTGCGGAGGCACCCTAAAGCATGGAATCCCCTACAATATGCCGTTTTCCCATCGGTTCAGCGCCATGACCCAATCGTCCCGCATCGGTTTCATTAGTCTCGGGTGCCCCAAGGCACTGGTCGATAGCGAGCAGATCATGACGAAGCTTCGATCTGAAGGCTATGACCTGGTGCCAACCTATCGCGATGCCGACTTGGTTGTCGTTAATACCTGCGGCTTCATCGATGCTGCGGTTGAAGAGTCGCTCGATGCGATCGGGGAGGCCTTGAGGGAAAATGGCAAGGTCATCGTGACCGGTTGCCTTGGGTCTCGGGAAGAGGAAATCCGGGCGCGTCATCCGCAGGTTCTCAAGATCACCGGCGCCCATGCTTACGAGGCGGTGGTTGAAGCGGTGCATGAGCATTTGCCCCCGGCACATGATCCTTTCATCGATTTGGTTCCGCCCGAAGGGATCAAACTGACTCCGCGGCACTATGCCTACCTCAAGATTTCAGAGGGCTGTAACCATCGTTGCACCTTTTGCATCATCCCCTCCCTCCGCGGGGACTTGGTCAGTCGTCCGGTCGGGGAGGTCCTGCAAGAGGCAGAACGGTTGGTCACCGCGGGTGTCAAGGAACTCCTGGTGGTCTCCCAAGACACCAGCGCTTATGGGGTGGATCGCCGTTACCGAACGGATTTTTGGAATGGCCGCCCGGTCAAGACCCGGTTTTATGAATTGGCTCAGGCGCTTGGGAGCATGGATGCATGGGTCAGACTGCATTACGTCTATCCCTATCCACACGTCGATGAAGTCATTCCCCTCATGGCGGAAGGCCTGATCTTGCCCTATCTGGACATTCCCTTCCAGCATGCCAGTGAGCATATTCTCAAGGCCATGAAGCGACCGGGGGATACCTCGAATATTCTGGCCAGAATTCGGAAATGGCGCGAAATCTGCCCTGATCTCACGATTCGGAGCACCTTTATCGCTGGATTTCCCGGTGAAACGGATGAGGATTTTGAGGAATTGCTCGACTTCCTCGATCAGGCACAGCTGGATCGGGTGGGCTGCTTTGCCTATTCGCCGGTCGAGGGCGCGAAGGCGAATGAGCTGCCTGGCGCTGTTCCTGAAGAGATCAAGCAAGAGCGATTGGCAAGGTTAATGGCCTTTCAGGAGGATATTAGTGCGGCCCGTTTGGCGTCACGCGTGGGCCAGAGGGAAACGGTCGTGATTGATGAGGTGGTTGAAGAAGGCGCGGTCGCCCGGACTCGTTATGACGCGCCGGATATCGATGGTCAGGTCTTTATCGATGGGGCCACCCACCTTAAGGTAGGTGACCGCGTCGAGGTCATCATTGAAGAAGCGGACGAACATGATCTTTGGGCTCATCTGGCAGAGCCCCTCGCCACGCCTTGAATGACTTAGTGGTGATGCCCGCCCGGGCCGTGGACATGGCCGTGGTCGAGTTCTTCCGCGGTCGCATCACGCACATCGGTGATTTCAACATCGAAAATCAGGGTGATACCGGCCATCGGGTGATTGCCATCCAGCGTCACCTCATCCCCTTCAACTGAAACTACGGTGACCAGTTGGATGCCTTCCGGTGATTGTGCCTGAAACTGCATGCCGGGCTTGATGTCATCCACGCCCTGAAAGGCGCTTCGCGGGACGGCTTGGACCATGCTGTCATCCCTTTCGCCATAGCCATCGGCAGGTGCGACCGTGACTTTGAGCTTTTCGCCCTTGCTCAGACCCGCCAGAGCATTCTCAAGGCCGGGAATAATGTTGCCGTGACCCTGAATATAGGCCAGGGGTTCTTGATTTTCTGAGCTGTCCAGAACCTGGCCGGCCTCATTCGTCAACGTATAGTGAATGGAGACAACCTTCTGGTTTTCGATCTGCATGATAGTGATCCTTGGGATGAACAATGCGCCATGATAGCGGTAATTGTCGCCATCGGGGCGCTCCTTACTTTTTGCATGCCATGATTCCTCTAGGCTAGAATCGCCTGAGGACCTGTTTTCATCCCTTAACGTAACACCGAGAGAATCTGGCCATTCTCAGCATCATCAAGCGGCTCTTCGGATCCCATTCGTCAAAGACCCCCGCCGAGACCCTGCCTGAAACGCCGGTTTCCGGTGGTGAAAGTCTTCCGCGGGTTTACACGCGATCCGAACACAATATTTCGAGAACCCTGATCAGCGAAAACGCGCTGAAAGTCCTCTATCGCCTCAAGAAAGAGGGATATCAGGCCTATTTGGTGGGGGGGTGTGTCAGGGATCTGCTATTGGGGCGTGAACCCAAAGATTTCGATGTGGTCACGGACGCAAGTCCTGAAGAGGTGAGACAGGTTTTTAGAAATTGCCGACTCATCGGACGGCGTTTCCGTCTGGCCCATGTCCACTTTGGTCATGAAATTATTGAAGTGGCGACTTTCCGGGCGCTTGAGGCGGAAACGGAGCATGCCGAGAGGGTCACGCACAATGGCAGGATTCTCCGGGACAACGTCTTTGGCTGCATCGAGGAAGATGCCTTCCGGCGCGACTTCTCGGTAAACGCGCTCTATTACAACATCAAGGATTTTTCTGTCGTCGACTATGTGGGCGGCATGGATGACCATCGTGCCGGGATGATGCGCTTGATCGGAAATCCTGAAAAGCGCTACCGGGAAGATCCGGTCCGAATGCTTCGCGCGGTTCGATTTGCCGTTAAATTGGGCTTTACGATCCATCCCGATTCGGCGGAGCCCATTCCCCGTCTTGCGTCGCTTTTGCAGGAAATTCCCCCTGCGCGTCTCTTTGATGAAATTATCAAGCTCCTGTTGTCGGGGTATGGCGTTCAGACTTTCGAACAGCTCCGTCATTTCGGGTTGTTTGGGGCCTTGTTTCCCGACACCGAAAAAGCCTTGTCTCGGATTCCCGAAGGCCATCCCCTGACCTTTCTCGCGAAGTCGCTGGAGCGGACCGATGAGCGAATCACGGATCACAAGCCGGTAACGCCCTACTTTTTGTTTGCGGCGCTCCTATGGGAGCCGGTTCGGTTGCGTGCCAGCAAATTGATTGAAAGTGGCCAAAATCCCATTCTGGCCTATCAGGATGCCGGGGATGAGGTCATTCGGCGCCAACTCAAGTGGGTGGCGATTCCCAAGTCCATTGCCTTGCCTGCCCGAGAGGTTTGGGCCATGCAACCCCGTTTTGAGATGACGCAGGGCGGCAGAGCGTTTCGTTTGGTAACGCATCCCAAGTTCCGTGCGGCCTATGACTTTCTTTTGCTTCGGGCGGAGACAGGGGAGGCTGATCCAGCGCTTGCAGACTGGTGGACCCGTTTCCAGTCTGCGGATGAAGGTGAACAAAAATCGATGATTCGGACCGGGAGTGGCAATCGTCATTCGTCCCGAAACCGGACTCGCAAGCGGCGTACTCGCCGCAAACCGAATACCAATGCACCGACCCCCTGAGGGGGCGCCAGCGCTTTGCGTCATCGGTCTAGGCGGTAATCTGGATGCGCCTGCCGATCGGGTGAGGCGTGCCCGGGAGTCGCTTGGACGCCAAGAGAGGGTCCGGGAGCTTGCCTTTTCGAGCCTCTACAGGAGCAGGCCGATGGGGCCGCAGGATCAGCCGGATTACGTCAATGCTGTTATGGCAATTGAGACGTCCCTTGCGCCATTGGAACTCCTGGACCTCCTTCAGTCCATCGAGACACTGGAGGGCCGGGTCCGCCTCGGAGAACGGTGGGGTCCAAGAACCCTGGATCTCGATCTCCTGCTCTATGGGGAGCAAGTCATTCAGCATCCGAGATTGGTTGTCCCTCACCCGGGTCTTGCAGTTCGAGAGTTCGTGCTGCACCCTCTGGCCGAAATTCTTCCAGATCTCGAGGTCCCTGGATTGGGACGCATCCGTGAACTGGCCGAGCAATGTCCTGACAATGGAATTGAGGTAATGGTCCCATGACCCCGAATCGACGCGCGCTCGTCGTGCCCGATCTCAAGAAAATGAAGCGGGATGGTAAGCCGATTGTTGCCCTCACGGCCTACGATGCATCGTTTGCCAGAGCGATGGATGATGCCGGCGTCGATGTCATTCTGGTCGGTGATTCCTTAGGCATGGTCGTCCAGGGGCACGGCACCACACTGCCGGTCACACTGGACCACATGATCTATCACGCCGCGGCCGTTGCTCGGGGAAGTCGCCGCGCGATTCGGATGGTGGACCTTCCTTTTATGACCTATGCGACGCCCGCGGATGCGCTCTCGAGTGCCGCAAGACTCCTCAGGGAAGGGGAGGCCCAACTGGTGAAGCTGGAAGGCGGCGAGTCTCGGCTCGAAGTGGTTCGCGCGCTGACCCAGGAGGGGATCCCCGTCGCCGGGCACCTCGGGCTTCTCCCTCAGTCGGTCCTTCGCCTCGGCGGCTACACGGTTCAGGGGCGGGATGCCGTTAGTGCCGAAACGCTGGTCGAGGATGCAAAGCATCTCGAGGCGGCAGGTGCGGTGGTTCTGATTTTAGAGTGCATCCCGGCACCGCTGGCCGAGAAGATTACGCAGTCGATTTCAATTCCGACCATTGGCATCGGGGCAGGGTCCGGCTGTGATGGGCAAGTCCTGGTTCTGACGGATATGCTGGGCCTGACCCCGAAATGTCCGAAGTTCTGCAGAAATTTCCTGGCGGATTCGGCGTCCATACCCGATGCCATTGCCCTCTATGTTGAGGCGGTCCGCATGCGACAGTTTCCTGGGCCTGAACACGCCTTTGGTTGATTCAACTCCATGAAACAAATTCAAAGACTCGCTGATCTTCGTCAGGAGACCTTGCTTTTCAGGCGCGCGGGTGAACGGATCGCACTGGTTCCCACGATGGGGAATCTCCATCAAGGCCATCTGACCTTGGTGAGGGAGGCGAGACGTTTGGCCGACCGTGTAGTGGCCACCATCTTCGTGAATCCGACGCAATTTGGCCCCGGAGAAGATTTCGACAGTTATCCCAGAACACCTGAGGCCGATATCGCGGCCCTGGCTGAAGCGGGTGCTGATGTCCTTTTTATTCCTGAAGTGGATGAGGTCTATCCGCAGGGGCTTGGGTCTCAGACCTTCGTCGAGGTACCGGGTCTTTCGGATGAGCTCTGTGGGGCCTTCCGGCCGGGGCATTTTCGGGGTGTCGCGACCGTAGTCCTCAAGCTATTCAATATGGTTGGGCCCGATATCGCCATATTTGGTGAAAAGGACTATCAGCAGCTGACGATCCTGCGTCGCATGGTGATGGATCTGAACCTGCCCTTGTTGATCCATGGGGTCGCAACCGTCAGGGAGCCGGATGGCTTGGCGATGAGCTCAAGGAATCATTATCTGAACGATGATGAGCGGAGCCGCGCCGCACTCATTTACGCGACCCTACAGTCAGCCGTGGACGCGCTTAAAGCGGGTCGCCATGCCGTTTCAGAGGTCGAGGACCAGGCCACAAGCGCTCTGGTGCTTCGGGGTTTTAGCGTGGATTATGTGTCGGTGCGGCGCGTTACAGACCTTGCCTTGCCGCAGCCGGATGACGCAGCGGCCGCCTTAATGGTGTTGGTTGCGGCAAGGCTTGGAAAAACCCGGCTGATTGATAATCTGCGCGTGATCCCTTCGGCCTGAGCTAACGCTCGACCAGATCGTCAAGTTTTCGGCCCAAAGCCGATTCAATGAGGTCTTGGCGGACAAAGTGTTGCGCCTCGTTGCGCACAAAGTCCGCAAACTCTGTGGCAATTGCCGAAAGTCGCTTTCCTGCCCGATGCACCATGAACCACTGCCGGATGATGGGGAACGCTTCGACATCCAGAATGGACAGTGTTCCACTTTCGAGTTCACGATCCAGCGTGTGAATCGACACGATCCCTAATCCGAGTCCCTCTTCAACACCCTGTTTGATCGCGGTATTGGTATTCATCTCCATGCTCACGGTGAGGTGAACGCCTCTCTCTCCCAAAAAGCGCTCCACGGAGTTACGCGTTCCAGAACCGATCTCTCGCATGATGAAGTTTTCTTGTCCCAATTCGGACAGGGAAATATTTTTCTTTCCCGCCAAGGGATGGTGGCTGGGGGCAATGATGACCAGCGGGTTGATCAGGAAAGATTCGGTTTCAAGGTCCTGCTGATCCGGAGGCTGTCCCATCAAAAGCAGGTCCGCCTCATTATCCTCAAGATTCTGAAGTAGCCCCTTTCGATTGGTCACCTTGAAGCTGACGCGAACCTTTGGGTGGCGTCGGCAGAATTCACCGAGAAGCCGAATGGCGAAATAGTGGACCGTGTTGGCGACAGAAACTTTGAGTCGCCCGGCCTCCGTGCCCTTCATTTCCTCAATCAGCGCCTCGGCTTCATCCAGTTGGTGTGCAATGGAGCGACTGAGTTGATAAAGCTCTTCGCCGGCTTGCGTCAGATAGATTTTTTTTCCAAGGCGCTCAAAAAGAGGCAAGCCGATGGCTTCTTCCAGTTGGCGAATCTGCATCGATACGGCAGGCTGCGTCAGGTACAGTTCCTCCGCGGCGCGGGTAAAGCTGAGTCTGCGGGCGACGCGCTCGAATACCTGAAGCTGTCTTAGGGTGATGTTCATGGTTTTCCCCTCCGAAACATAAGTCAGGGATTATTGTTCGAGTAAGTAATTCTTACTTTTACTTATACAAGTCTCCCCGTAGAGTGTCCAGCCCAATTGCTCTGGGAGGAGGCCTTTTGGTTTTACCCAGGGTCAGGAAGAGGCGCGCATGTCGCGCCAAACGTTATATAGTCATATGAATCGTGACAAAATAGTGCTTCCTGATGGATAATTGTCCGTTCCGAATTCATCAACAATCTTAGAAGGAGAGCAACATGCCGTCGCGCCGAGAACTTGCGAACGCCATCCGCGCATTAAGCATGGACGCCGTACAAAAGGCCAATTCCGGTCACCCGGGTGCGCCTATGGGTATGGCTGATATTGCCGAGGTTCTGTGGAATGACTATATGCGCCACAACCCGGCAAATCCGAGCTGGCCGGACCGGGACCGTTTCGTCCTGTCCAACGGCCATGGCTCCATGCTGATCTACTCCCTGCTTCACCTGACCGGTTACGCCGTTCCGATCGAAGAACTGAAGCGTTTCCGTCAGTTGCATTCAAAGACCCCGGGTCACCCGGAATACGGTTATACCCCGGGTGTTGAAACCACCACGGGTCCTCTGGGGCAGGGCATCACCAATGCGGTAGGCATGGCGATTGCCGAGCGCACTCTGGCAGGCCACTTCAACCGTCCTGGGCATGAAATTGTCGATCACAACACCTACGTGTTCCTCGGCGATGGTTGCTTGATGGAAGGCATTTCCCATGAAGCCTGTTCACTGGCAGGTTCCATGAAGCTCGGCAAGCTGATTGCCTTCTACGATGACAACAACATCTCCATCGACGGCGAAGTTCGTGGTCACGGCGATGTCACCGGCTGGTTCCTGGATAACACGCCGAAGCGCTTTGAAGCCTATGGCTGGCACGTTATTTCCAAGGTTGACGGCCATAATCCGGAAGCCATCAAGAAGGCGATTGATGAGGCGCGTTCCGTTACGGATCGTCCTTCCATCATCTGCTGCCAGACGATCATTGGCTTTGGTTCACCCAATAAACAGGGCAAGGAAGAGTGCCACGGCGCAGCGCTGGGCAACGATGAAATTGCACTGACCCGCGAGAACCTGGGCTGGAAGCATGCGCCGTTTGAAATTCCGGCGGATGTCTACGAAGGTTGGGACGCGAAGGAAATCGGTGCCAAGGTTGAAGGCGACTGGAATGACCGTTTCGAAAAGTACCGTCGCGAACATCCGGAACTGGCGGCCGAATTCGAACGTCGTGTAGCTGGCGAACTGCCGCGCGACTGGGCTGAAAAGTCAGCTGCATTCGTCTCTGCGGTCAACGCAAAGGGTGAAACGATCGCAACCCGTAAGGCCTCACAGAACAGCCTGAATGGTTATGGTCCTCTTCTGCCTGAACTCCTGGGTGGTTCTGCTGACCTCGCGGGCTCTAACCTGACCTTGTGGTCAGGCTGCCGCGATGTCAATGCGCCGGGTCATACCGGTAACTACGTCTACTACGGTGTGCGTGAGTTCGGTATGGCAGCCATCATGAACGGCATCACCGTTCACGGCGGTTTCATTCCCTACGGTGCGACCTTCCTGATGTTCTCTGAGTATGCCCGCAACGCGTTGCGTATGGCTGCTTTGATGAAGATCCGCAGCATCTTCGTCTTTACCCATGACTCCATTGGTCTGGGTGAAGATGGCCCGACCCATCAGCCGGTTGAGCAGACGGCGACCCTCAGACTGATCCCGAATATGGATGTCTGGCGTCCGTCTGATGCCGTTGAAAGTGCGGTTTGCTGGAAGTCTGCCATTGAGCGCAAGGATGGTCCGTCCACCCTCGTGTTCTCACGTCAGAATCTTCAGCACGTTGCGCGTAATGCGGACCAGATCGCGGCAATTGGCAAGGGCGGTTACATCCTTGCGGATAGCGAAGGGGCCCCTGAAGCCATCATCATCGCTACCGGCTCTGAAGTCGAGTTGGCCGTAAAAGCCAAGGAAGCCATGGGCGACAAGGGTAAGAAGGTGCGTGTGGTTTCCCTGCCGTCTACGAACGTGTTTGAGCGTCAGAGCCAGGCTTATCGCGACTCCGTTCTGCCGCCTTCAGTGACTCGCCGTCTCGTTGTTGAGGCCGGTGTCACCGATGCTTGGTGGAAGTACGCCGGTTCTAACGGCAAGGTTCTGGGTCTGGACCGCTTTGGTGAGTCTGCACCGGCTGGCGAACTCTTCAAGGAGTTCGGCTTTACGGTTGAAAACGTCATCAAGCACGTCGAAGGCCTGTTCTAATCTGGCAGCTGGGTGGCCCTTGGGGCCACCCAGTCTTGTTCAAGCTATTACGAGAACTCATCATGGCGCTAATCTCTCTTAGACAGCTCCTCGATCACGCCGCTGAGCACAGCTACGGCGTACCGTCTTTTAACGTTAACAATCTTGAGCAGATCCAGGCGATCATGGA
This sequence comes from Pseudomonadota bacterium, assembly GCA_041158345.1. Lineage (GTDB taxonomy): Bacteria > Pseudomonadota > Gammaproteobacteria > Methylococcales > Methylococcaceae > UBA6136. The sequence goes on from JBEBBO010000080.1 coordinate 25,584, forward strand.
AGCGGCTCAGGAAACTGAGAGCCCTGTGATCGTTCAGATCTCTGCAGGTGCTCGTAAGTACGCCGGTGAGGCATTCCTGCGTCACCTGATGTACGCGGCTCTTGAAACCTATCCGGAAATTCCGATCTGTATCCACCAGGATCATGGCGCGTCTCCGGCCGTCTGCTTCCGCTCTATCCAGAGTGGTTTCAGCTCGGTGATGATGGACGGTTCTTTGCTCGAAGATGCGAAGACCCCGTCGTCCTACGAATACAACGTCGAAGTGACCAGCCGTGTCGCCACTCTGGCGCACGCGTGTGGCGTTTCCGTTGAAGGTGAGTTGGGTTGCCTTGGCTCTCTGGAGCATGGCGATGCAGATCACTCCAAGCTCCTGACCGATCCTGAGGAAGCCGCTGACTTTGTTAAGAAAACCAAGGTCGATGCTCTGGCGATTGCGATTGGTACGTCCCACGGCGCTTACAAGTTCACCCGTCCCCCGACTGGTGAAATTCTGGCGATCGAGCGGATCAAGCAGATTCATGCGCGGATTCCTGGCACTCACCTCGTGATGCACGGTTCCTCTTCGGTTCCGCAGGATTGGCTGCAGATCATCAACGAATACGGCGGTGCCATGGGTGAAACCTACGGCGTTCCTGTCGAAGAAATCGTTGAAGGCATCAAGCATGGTGTTCGTAAGGTCAACATCGATACCGATCTGCGTATGGCCTCTACGGGTGCGATTCGTAAGTTCTTCGCGGAGAACAAGAAGGAATTCGATCCCCGTAAGTTCCTCACCGCGGCAACTAAGGGCATGAAGCAGATCTGTAAGGATCGCTACGAAGCGTTTGGCACCGCAGGCAACGCAGGTAAGATCAAGCCGGTAACGCTGGCTGAGATGACCGACCGTTACGCTGCTGGCAAGCTTGATCCCGTTATCAAGTAAGCGTTAGCCGCTTTGAGAAAAAAGGTGGACGATGTCCACCTTTTTTTTGCGTCTATTTCAGAGGTGGGATGCGAGTCAGTGGGCACAAAAAAACCGGCCGGAGCCGGTTTTCTTGCAGTAAGCCCAGGGGGCTTACTCGAGGTTCGCGTGACGACCGCGCATTTCCTCTTCGGGAATCCCCTTCTCATGAATGATGTGAGAAATGGTCGCCTCAAGGAAGGTGAGCGTCGACAATTCGAAGACGGTGCCCATCGGCATGCCGACCACCTTGGTGTACATTTCCGGCTTGCCGATCGTGATAACACGGTCTGACATGTCGCCCAAGGTAGAGCTTGTCCGGGAGGAGATCAGGACCAGCTTGGCCCCGAGTTCCTTCGCACGCTTTGCAAACGCCAACATGGTCTCGGTTTCACCGGAACCCGAAATCACGATCAGCAGGTCATCCTTGCTGATGCTAGGGGTAACGATCTCACCCACCACGAAAACGTTGTATCCGCCGTGCATCAGACGCATGGCGAAGAAGCGAGCAACCAGAGCGGAGCGACCGGCGCCCGCAATAAATATGCGGGACGCCGAATCAACTAAGCCCGTCAACTCTTTGTCGAGTGCGACATCGGTAGCATCAAGGATGCTATCGATCTTGTCGAGAATGAGCCGACGATGACCCATCTTATGCTGCCTCGATCAGGCCGCGGATTTCGCGAGCTGCATCAGCCGGGTTCGGTGCGCCGTAGATGGCTGCGCCGACAACAACGATGCCAGCGCCTGAGCGTGCAACCTGCTGAGCGGTAGACTGCTTGATGCCACCAGCAACAGAGATGCGAACCGGCAGGCCGAGCTTCGCAACGAGCTGAAGGTCAGCAAACGGGGTCTGGCCGGCAGCCTGAGCGTCAAGACCGGTGTGAACACCGATGATCTGAGCGCCGAGCTTCGCAGATTCACGAGCGCAGCCCGCCTTGTCCGGTACGTTGATCAGGTCAACCTGAACTTCAGCGTTGTACTTGTTGGCCGCCTTGATGACGCCAGCGATGGTCGGAAGACCAGATACGCCGAGTACGGTGACGATGTCAGCGCCAGCTTCAAAGAAAGGAGAGGCTTCGTATTCGCCAGCATCCATGGTCTTGAGGTCAACGAGGATCAGCTTGTTCGGGAACTTCTTCTTCAGTTCGCGAACCAACGGAAGGCCGTTAGCCTTGATGTTCGGGGTGCCGATTTCAAGAACGTCGACATAAGGAGCCGCCAGGGTAGCGAGCTTGAAGGTAGTGGCGTTGTCCAGGGAGTCCAGAGCCAACTGAATTAATGGTCTTGCCATTGTTATCTCTCCGATAGTCTAGTTTATGGTTAGTTAAAAGCTCGCGTGCGATGCATATCGATGAATGCACTGTTTCCGAATTTAAGTCAGAAGTCCGTTTTCTGTCAACACGCGTTCCGAATTTGATCAAGGAGCGCATACGGACTCTCTGATCGTTGCCGTTGTCCGGCCCTGAAAAGCTAGCCTATCAGGACCTCAAGAGAACAGGGAAGAAACCCTGGGGTTCCTTCCGCATCCCCATCAATCAAATACGATGATTAAGCGGCAAGGCCCTGAGACTTCAGGTACTTGGATACGCCAGTTTCTGCGGGCGCTGCAGCAGCTGCAGGCGTCGCGGCATCGATGTACTTCTGGACGCCCGTCGGGCCCTTCGCTGCAGGCGCAGCCGCTGCAGCCGCGGCTGCAGCAGGCTTCGCTTCGGCAGGCAGAGAGGCTAAGTACTTGGCGACGCCGGTCTGGGCTGCAGCAGGCGCTGAAGCTGGAAGTGACGCTAGGTACTTGGCAACGCCGGTTTGTGCGGCAGCCGCGGGCGCTGCTGCGGTGCCTGCCTGACTGGCAAGGTACTTCTCTACACCGGTCTGACCACCGCTAGCTGCGGGAGCCTGGGGAGCGACTGCAGGCGCTGCGGAAGCAACCGCAGGAGCCTTCTTGCGAGTCAGGAAGAAGGCCGCTGCCGCGACGCCTACACCTGCCAGAAGGTAGGTGAGGTTAGAGTCTTCGGCCGGTGCTGCAGCAGCCGGAGCGGATGACGCTGACTTCGTTTCGCTCTTGTATGAGGTGCTTGAGGAAGAGGAAGACGACGAGCTGACGGTTGAAGACGGGGTGCTCGAGGTTTTGGCGATCAGTTCCTGATCCTGCTTGATGATTTCAGGCTGGAAGTCAGCGGCCGGATACTGCGTCTCAGCGCCGACCATCGGGCTGGAGATCACCAGGGCCACGAGTACACTCTTCGTCAGATTACGAACTTTCATGTCTTTCCCCTCGAGATGAATTAGTTTGATTATGGCCCCAGAAGGGCAGGGAGCGTGGATTTCGCTCGTGCAAGTATAAGGTGGCTATCTGTCAAATGGAATATCCGCCCCGCTTTCCCTTTATCACGGGCTTTCGCATCAGGATGGAACCTTCAAGAGTTGGGGCAGCTCCGCCATATCGTGAAAAACCCTCGCGCCCAGTCGCTCAAGGTCTTGACCATCATGTCTTGGCGCATAGCCAAAGACGGTCATGCCGGCTGCAATGCCTCCCTGGACCCCAAAGGCGCTGTCTTCCACAACGGCACAGGCTGTGGGTGAATGGCCCAAATTTTGGGCGGCAAAGAGGAAGAGGCCGGGGTCTGGTTTCCAACTCTTGCAATCATAGGCACTGAAGATGGCGTCCCCAAAGTAGGGGAGTAGACCCGTAACACCGAGGCTGACTTCCATTTTTTCGTGCGGTCCGTTGGATGCGACACACCGGGGAATTTTGGCGGCTTTCAGCAAGCGCAGCACCTCAGGCACACCGGGCATTGCTTCGAGGCGTGCTTGGAAGGCAATGGCCATGTCTTCTCGGAGCTGCTCAAGGAAGGCCTGAGGCAAGGGAAAGCCTAGGCGCTCCTCGATCAGTCCTAAGGTGTCTGCCATTTTGCGTCCAGCGAATGCAGCAAGTGCCTCGTCCAGGGTGATGGCGTGACCCATCGCCTCAAGGCTCTCAACGATCACCTGATTGCCAACGCGCTCCGTATCGACGAGCGTGCCATCGCAGTCGAAGATCACCAGATCGAAGGGGAGCGTTCTAGCGTTCAAGGGGGGTAAGTGCTGCATAGGCCAGCATGAGCCATTTGACGCCACTTTGAGAAAAACTGACCTGTACTCGCGCCTGATTGCCCTCACCCTCTGAATGAAGGATGACGCCGGTCCCGAACTTGGCGTGGGATACCTGTTGGCCAATACGGAAGCCGGATTTGCCTTGATCACTTGCGGCGCTGTAATTGTTCATGGAGCGCGCGGCGGGGCTTCCCATGCGGACGGGCTCAATGAGCGAGGCAGGAATTTCCTTGAGGAAGCGCGAGGGCCGAGGATAGGTTTCCTTACCGTAAAGTCGTCTCGACTCTGCGTGGCAGAGCACCAGTTTTTTTCGGCCACGAGTCAGACCCACGTAGCAAAGACGGCGTTCCTCTTCGAGGCGACCCGGGTCCTCCAAAGACTGAAGACTGGGAAATAAGCCTTCCTCGAGTCCTACAAGAAAAACCAGTTCGAACTCGAGGCCCTTGGCGGCATGCAGGGTCATGAGTTGAGCGCAGTCATTGGAGGGGTCGGACTGACTTTCCCCGGACTCAAGGACTGCGTGGGCCAAAAACTGATCAATGACTGGGAGATCAGGGTCGAGTCCGGGCTCATTTTCAAACTGTCTGGTCGCGTTGACGAACTCAGCAAGGTTCTCTAGACGCTGCTCGGCCTGTTCGCCACGCTCCTTTCGATAATGATCCAGCAACCCGGATCGCACCAGAATGTCAGAGGTTCGGGCGGAAAGTCCCATTTCGGCGGTGCTTGCCATCAGGTCCTCGAGCAGACCGATAAACGCATTCAATGGGTTGCGGGCCCTACCTGGCAGGGTCTCATCGCCCGCGACTCTGTGGGTGGCTTGCCACAATGAAATGTCCTTCTGTCGCGCCAGAGATCGAATGAGGTCCAGGCTTTTGGGGCCGATGCCGCGTGTTGGCGTGTTGATGATGCGCTCGAAGGAGGCATCATCGTCCGGATTGCTGGCCATTCGGAGGTAGGCTAGAGCGTCTTTGATTTCCTGACGCTCGAAGAATCGCAGGCCGCCATACACCCGATAGGGGACTCCCAAGGCAATCAGTTTTTCTTCAAATTGCCGGGACTGGGCATTCGATCGGTAAAGAATGGCGCATTCGCGTCGCAGATTGCCCTGTTCCGCCCATGCCTGGATTTTGCGGGCAACGAAGTGCGCTTCATCCTGTTCATTGAAGGCGGTGTAGAGTGAAAGGGCTTCACCTTCTGAATCTTCCGTCCAGAGTTCCTTGCCCAGTCGATCGCTGTTGTGGCTGATCAACGCATTGGCCGCGGACAGAATCGTCCCCGTGGAACGGTAGTTTTGTTCAAGGCGAATCAGTTCATGTCCGGAGTAATCTTTTTGGAACTTCTGAAGATTTTCGACCTGAGCCCCACGCCAACTGTAGATGGACTGATCATCATCCCCCACAACGAAAAGATTTTGTTGGGGCTCCGTGAGGAGTCTCAGCCAGGCATACTGGATCCGGTTGGTATCCTGAAATTCATCCACCAGCACGTGTTGGAATTTGCGGCGATAAAAGTCGAGGAGTTCCAGATTTTCCTGGAACAGTTCAAGGCAGCGCAGCAGCAGTTCTGCGAAGTCCACCAGGCCTGAGCGATCGCATTGCTCCTCATAACGCCTGTAAATCAGGAGCATCTGTTTTTCGAAAGGATCGCCGGGTTCTGGAAGGTGCCTTGCACGACGACCCTCCTCTTTCTGTGCGTTGATGTACCACTGCACTTGCCGGGGTGGCCAGCGCGTGTCATCCAGTTCAAGGCCCCGGATGATCCGCTTGATGATCCGGTGTTGGTCATCAGAATCCAGGATTTGGAATGCGGGCGGTAATCGGGCCTCGTGGGCGTGCCGTCTCAGAAGTCGGTGGGCGAGTCCGTGAAAAGTCCCGATCCAAAGATCGCGCGTCGGGATTGATAGAAGGTCCTCAATCCGCGTCCGCATCTCTCGAGCGGCTTTATTTGTGAACGTGACGGCCAGAATGCGTTGCGGGGGGATTGATTCGGCTTGAATCAGCCAGGCAATTCGATGAACCAAAACGCGTGTTTTGCCGCTGCCTGCCCCAGCCAAAACGAGGAGGGACGAGACCTCTGAGCAGACTGCACGGCGTTGTGCCGGGTTAAGAGACTCTACGATTGAGGTGATGTCCATGCGGCATTTTAGCCGAATCGCCTTGATTGGCTGAGAGTAAGCAAGCACAATTGCGCACTCGATGCCCCATTCTCACTCGGAGGTCCCTATGAGCTTTGATTACAAACGCGCGCTCAAGCGTGAATTCAATGTCGGCAGCAAGGAGCAGCGGATTCGCTACGGCGCTGGTATTGGACTGGTTCTGGTCTCCGTGTTTCTGGCCAATATCGCCATGTTGCTGATCGGGGTTGCCCTGATTGTGACGGCAAAGATGCAATGGTGCCCCGCGTATTCGGGCCTTTCCAAGAGCAGCGTCCTCCCAGGGGATGAGCCGCCAGCACCGAGTGCGCCGCACCATTAAGTCGAAGATCGTGTAGCGCTGAGTCTCCAGCGCGTCACCCCCCAAATGCCCGCATCTGCGGGCATTTTTCGTAATAGCCCGAAATGGGTCTCCAAATTCCGGTCCAGGGCTCTGAATTCAGCGGGTTGATGTCGGGTTGTGCGTTTCGCCTGCGGGGTCGGCATATCCAGACTGCGTCGGCCTCTCACGCTCATTCCTCCCGAGTTGATCCGTTCGTTGCACCAGAAGGGCCGCGCCCTAACTGCGTAATCCTTTGCCCTCCTTCTGGCGTTGATCCCCAATTCAGCTGTCATTTTTTCATGTGGCTTTTCGCGTGATGCTGCCGCCTGCCGGGTTATGCGTAAGGGAATCTTTTGCCTGAGCGGACTTATTGAGTTAACCGATTGATTAATAGGGGGGTATTCCAATTCTTTGGACGTATTGCGGGATAAGAAAAAACAACCACTTGACTTGTGGGGTGACACTTTCTATATTCGCGTAAAAGTGGGAAGAAGTGGGTAAAAGTGGTAGGAAATGGGGAGTAAGGGGGGCAAGTGTTTAGAGGCGTTAGTGCAATCAATCTCGACGACAAGGGTCGATTAGCGGTTCCAACCCGCTATCGGACCGAGTTGGGTGATTGCTGTGACAATCAGTTGGTTGTCACGGTCGGCCTCGACAAATGTCTTTTGCTTTATCCGCTTCCGGAGTTCGAGGAGATTGAGCGAAAGCTGGTGAAGCTGCCGGCCTTGAATAAGAAGGCGAAGCGGTTACAGCGACTGCTCATTGGTCATGCCACGGAATGTGAGCTCGATGGGCAAGGCCGATTTTTGATTCCCGAACCCCTGAGAAGCTTCGCAGGGCTGGATCGGCGGGTAGCGCTGATCGGTCAGGGCAATAAATTTGAAATTTGGGACGAGGCTGGATGGATTTCAGCCCGTGATGAGTGGATTGATGAGGAGCAGGCAGACGATGACGAGCTCTCGCCGGAGCTCGGTGCATTGTCTTTCTGATGGACGCTCAGGGCGCATCCCATGTGTCGGTCCTGCTGACTGAAAGTGTGGAAGCGCTCAGGCTGCAACCTGATGACTTTGCGGTGGACTGCACATTCGGTCGGGGGGGGCATAGTCGATTGTTGCTGGAGCAGTTGGGGCCACTGGGGCGGCTGCTCGCCATCGACAAAGATCCGCAGGCCGTGGCATCGAAAGAGGCCATGGCGTTGCGGGAAGGCGGACGGTTTGAAATTCGCCACGGGACTTTTGCAAGCCTCGCCCAAGAGATTGAAAGTTTGGGCTGGATGGGGAAAGTCGCGGGAGTGCTGATGGATTTGGGGGTTTCGTCCCCCCAACTTGATGAGGCGGACCGGGGATTTAGCTTCATGCGAGAGGGCCCATTGGATATGCGGATGGACTCCAGTGCGGGGGAAACCGCTGCCGAATGGTTGAACCGCGTGGCAGAGGCAGAGCTCGCGAATGTGCTTTGGAAGTGGGGTGAAGAGCGTTTTTCCAGACGAATCGCAGCCGCCATTGTGGCGAAACGTCGGGAAAAGCCACTTCAAACGACGAGGGAGCTGGCGGGGCTCATTGAGGCAGTGGTACCCAGCCGGGAAATCGGGAAGCATCCGGCGACCCGCAGTTTCCAGGCGATACGGATTGCGGTGAACCACGAGTTGGAAGATTTGGAGGCTACGTTGGACCAGGCGCTTGAGGTGCTCAAGCCGGGCGGGCGCCTCGCCGTGATCTCCTTCCACTCATTGGAGGACCGCATCGTGAAGCGCTTTATCCGGGATCAAGCACGGGGATGGAGTCAAGGTCAGGCGCCGCATCCGATGGCAGCCCCTCCCGCATCCCGATTAAAGAAGGTCGGCAAGGCATTGATGCCAGGGCCGGAAGAAATTGCAGTTAATCCTAGAGCCCGAAGTGCGGTGCTCAGGATCGCGGAAAAGGTTTGAGATGAGGTTGCTTCTTCTGATGGTTGTAATCGCGGTGGCTTCGGCCTTAGGCGTTGTGCACATGAAATATCGCACGCGATTACTTTTTTCGGAAATTCAGCGGCTTCAGCAGGCCAACGAGGCGTATGACGAGGCCCTGGCCCAACTCCAGTTTGAACAAAACCGGCAGGCTGATCGCGAACGTATCGAAAGGGAAGCGCGAGCTCGACTCGGCATGAACGTTCCTGATCCCGCCACCATTATTTCGATTAAGCCCTGAGGAATCCCATCATGAAGATCATCAAGCCCAACGAGGCCCCTCAGGATTACGGTGTTCGCTGGCGATTCCTTCTCGGGTTGCTCCTGACGTCACTGACGGTTTTGATCGGGCGTGCGGTTTATCTGCAGGTGCTCGATAAACAGTTCTTGAAGCATCAGGGTGACCTTCGACATGTCGGTGTAATGCCGATACCTGCGCATCGCGGGAAGATCACCGACCGGAATGGTGAAATTCTGGCCGTGAGTACGCCCGTCAAAACGATTTGGGTCAATCCGAAAGAGTTTCTCAAGGCGGCGCCTGGGCGCGAAAAGATTGAGGCGATGGCGCGGCTTGTCGGTATGCGGGTGGACGAGATTGTCCAGAAAATTGGGGAGGATGAACATCGCGCATTTGCCTATATCAAGCGCAAGATGAGTCCGGACCTCGCGGATCAGGTTTTGGCGATGGGGATTCCTGGTGTCTATGCCGATCGGGAGTACAAGCGGTATTACCCGACCGGAGAGGTCACCGCCCATCTCCTCGGAACCACCAATGTCGATGGCAATGGTCAGGAGGGCATGGAGCTCGTGATGGATTCGGGCCTTCGGGGTATGGATGGTGCTCGCCGTGCGGTAAGAGATGGCAAGCGTCGGATCATCGAAAAGATTGAAGAGGTTCGCCGTCCCGTTCCCGGAAAGGAAATTGCGCTCAGTATCGACTCCAGGCTGCAGTACATTGCCCACCGTGAATTGAAGAATACCGTTGCGCAGCATCGCGCTCGTTCGGGCACCTTGGTCTTGATGGATGTGAAGACGGGTGAAGTCCTCGCCATGTCCAACCAGCCTGCATTTAATCCGAATAGCCGCTCTCAGACGGCGCCGGACGTTTCTCGGAATCGAGCCATCACGGATCTGTTTGAGCCAGGCTCAACAATGAAGCCCTTTGCGATTGCCTGTGCGTTGGAACTGGGGTTGACCAATCCGCGTGCCATCATTAATACCAATGGCGGGGTTTGGCACGTCGGAACAAACGTGGTGAAGGACGTGCACAACTACGGTGTCATGGATGTCACCAAAGTGATTCAGAAGTCGAGCAACGTGGGAACCAGCAAGATTGCTCTAACGATCCCGCCACGGAAACTTTGGGCCTTCTATCACAACCTTGGATTTGGTCAGACACTCGAAACCAACTACCCGGGCGAGGCGCGTGGACGTCTGTCTGACTATCACGGCTGGAGCACATTTGAACAAGCCACCTTGTCCTTTGGCTATGGTGTCTCGGTTTCTGCTCTGCAGTTGGCACGAGCCTACACCGCTCTCGGTAATGAGGGGCTGATGCCGATGGCCAGTCTGACGCGCGTGGATGACGAGCCTGAAGTCCACCGGATCATGTCTGCCAAAACCGCATCGATGATGATGAGCATGTTGGAAACCGTCGTTTCCAAGGAAGGTACGGCATTCCAGGCCGCGGTTCCTGGATATCGGGTTGCGGGCAAGACGGGAACCGTCAAAAAATTGGGCGCGCACGGCTATACCGCTTCCAGCTATAACGCCCTTTTCGCTGGCGTCGCGCCAGCCAGTGATCCCCGGCTCGTCATGGTGGTCATGATCGATGAGCCCTCGGCCGGAGACTATTACGGGGGAGTCGTTGCAGCGCCAGTGTTCTCGCGGGTCATGCAGGAAGCGCTGAGGGTTCTCAATATTGCGCCCGACCAAACGATGCCCTCGATCATGGTCGCTCGTCAGGACGGGCCAGCATGACGGCACCACCCGCCAAAGATCGATCCGTCGATCTGGCGAGGCTACTCAAGGGATGGGTCGCTGCTGAAGCGATTCCGTCCCTTCATGTTACCGGGATTGAAAGTGATAGCCGGAAATTGAGTGCTGGTGCTCTTTTTCTTGCGACCGCAGGCCTCCATCGGCATGGGCTCGAATTTCTTGAGCAGGCCATTGCGGCGGGGTGTTCGGCAGTGGTCTATGACCCCAATGGGGCTGAATCCGTTTTGGGGAATCAGGCTTCCAGCGTTCCTTTGATTGCTGTCGAGGACCTGACGCGAAAACAGGGATTCATCGCAGCCCGCTTCTATGGCGAGCCCTCGGGCGCCCTGCACGTGATTGGAGTCACGGGGACGAACGGTAAAACATCGTGTACCCATTTTCTAGCGGAAGCGTTTCAAGGGGCGCTCAATCCCGCGGTGGTGGGCACGCTGGGGTGGGGGAAGCCAGGACAGCTTCAATCGACGCAACACACGACACCCGAGCCGGTTGAATTGCAGAGGATCCTTGCCACGCTTCTTGATGAGGGCTCACAGCTGGTGGCCATGGAAGCTTCTTCGCATGGTTTGGAGCAGGGCCGGCTCTCAGGCGTCCATTTCGAAGGCGCGGTGTTTACCAACTTTTCTCGAGATCATCTGGACTATCACGGGACCATGGAGGCCTATCTGGACGCCAAATTGGCGTTGGCAGACTGGCCGGGTCTTCGTTTTATTGCCTTCAATGCCGAAGCGGCCTTTGCAGCCTCCATCGTCCAGCGGGCGCGGGACGATATCAGGCTTTTAGGATTTTGTTCAGAGCATTTCAAGACCTCCCAAGCAGTGCCGATGCTTCGCTATAGCGCGGCCTCTTATCACCCCGACGGAATGCATTTTGATGTCGTCTACGACGGCATCCGAGGAACGATCAAAACCGGGTTATACGGTGATTTCAATGTGGAGAACCTCACCGCCACGCTCGCGGCGATGCTCTGTCTGGGCGTTGAATTCGAGGAGGCGATTTCCCGGTTGAGACATGTGGCGGCCGTACCGGGCCGGATGGAACGTGCGAATTGCAAAGAACGACAGGTCGTCGTGGATTACGCACATACACCGGACGCATTGGCGAAGGTCCTGAGTGGGGTGAGACGCCATGTGACGAACCATCTGTGGGTCATTTTTGGCTGCGGAGGGGATCGTGACCGCGGCAAACGATCCGAAATGGGAGCTGTGGCTTCAAAGATGGCTGATCACCTCGTTCTTACGGATGACAATCCGCGCACAGAGGACGGTGATGCCATCATTCGAGACATTCTGGCGGGGATCTCTCACCCTGATGCGATTGTGATTCGTGATCGAAGAGCTGCGATCCGGCACGTGCTCAAATCGATAGGCCCCCAGGATCTCCTCGTCGTGGCCGGAAAGGGCCATGAAACAACGCAGGAAATCGCCGGAATTAAATATCCATTTAACGATCGCGCAGTCATAGAGGAAACCTGGATCGATCTCTTGAAAGGGTCCAATCCTTCCCAGGTTCAACGACAACAACAAAGATTCGTATAGGGGGAAACACATGCTGCTCGCACTGGCCGACTGGCTGTCCAATTATTTTGATGACTTTCGGGTTTTTCACTATCTGACATTCAGAGGGATCCTGGGGATCCTGACTTCGTTGTTGATTTCACTGCTAGTCGGGCCAGCGATGATCCGACAGTTGAGTAAATACAAGATCGGACAAAGTGTTCGTGACGATGGTCCCCAGAGCCATTTTTCCAAGGCGGGGACCCCGACGATGGGCGGGGCGTTGATCCTGGTGGCGGTGAGCCTCACGACGCTGCTCTGGGCTGATCTCGACAATCGGTACATTTGGGTGACCCTGCTGGTCACGCTCGGTTACGGCATCATCGGGTTTGTCGATGACTACAAAAAGTTGGTGCTCCGGAACAGTAAGGGCCTTGCGGCAAGACACAAGTACCTTTGGCAATCGATTTTTGGCATTGCTGCTTCAACCTTTCTTTATGTCTCAGCGACGGTTCCTGCGGAAACGACGTTCATCGTGCCGTTTTTCAAGCAGTTTGCCTGGAACATGGGGCTTGCCTATCCCATCCTCACCTATTTCGTCATTGTGGGAACCAGTAATGCGGTCAACTTAACCGACGGATTGGATGGATTGGCGATTATGCCGACCGTCCTCGTTGCAGGGGCCTTGGGGATTTTTGCCTATCTCTCCGGCAACGCCGTATTTGCTGAGTACCTTGGGATCCCCTTTGTTCCGCTGGCGGGCGAATTGGTGATTTTTTGCGGGGCTCTGGTCGGGGCTGGGCTGGGTTTCCTCTGGTTTAATGCCTACCCCGCCATGGTTTTCATGGGGGATGTGGGCGCTTTGGCCCTGGGTGCGGCCCTGGGCATTCTGGCCGTTCTGGTGCGCCAGGAAGTCGTTCTCGTCATCATGGGCGGCGTGTTCGTCGTCGAGACACTTTCGGTGATGATTCAGGTGCTGTCTTTCAAAATGACGGGGCGACGAGTCTTTCGCATGGCGCCCATTCATCATCACTTCGAACTCAAGGGTTGGCCTGAACCGCGGGTGATCGTGCGGTTCTGGATTATCTCCGTCATTTTGGTCCTCTGCGGACTTGCCACCCTGAAGCTCAGGTAAAACCATGACTACGGACTTGCGCATCGGGCAGCATCTCGAAAGGATCAGCACTCGTCTGGGCCTGGATGCGCATTCGGCTGTGCTCATCGTCGGTCTCGGCAAGACCGGCTATTCAATCGCCCGCTTTCTTGCATCGCAGTCGATTCATTTTGCGATTACCGACACCCGCGAGGTACCGCCCTTCATCCAAGAGTTTCGGGAGAACTTTCCCGATGCGGCCGTATTCCTCGGTGGTTTTAATGCCACGGCATTTGAGGCGGCAACGCATTTGGTTGTGAGTCCTGGTGTGGCCCTTGATCATCCTCTTATCGTGGCGGCCGAAGCCCGTGGGGTTCCGGTCATGGGCGACCTGGATCTCTTCGCGGCAGTGGTCGATGTGCCTGTGCTTGCTGTCACAGGGGCTAACGGCAAGAGTACGGTGACGACATTGTTGGGTCTGATGGCGGAATCGGATGGGCGTCGGAGTCGCGCAGGAGGCAACCTTGGGACGCCAATGCTCGAGTTGATTGATGCATCGGTTGAAATGTACGTCCTCGAGCTCTCCAGCTTTCAGCTGGAATCCTCTCACCTGCTGGAACCCCTGGTCGCCACGGTGCTGAATATCAGCCCGGATCATATGGATCGTTATCCAGACCTTGAAGCCTACGCGTTGGCAAAAGAACGCATTTTCAATGGTCAGGGCGTCATGGTGCTGAATCGGGATGATCCCGTCGTCGTGGCCATGGCAAAAGCCGATCGCAAGGTCGCATGGTTTGGACTGGATGCCGCTGAAGTCGATTACGAACTCAGGGTGCATCAGGGGCAGGAGTGGATTTTTGCGCGGGGAGAGCCGGTCATGCCGCGCAATGAAGTCCGATTGCATGGTCGCCATAACATCGCCAATGTGCTCGCATCTTTGGCGATTGGTGACGCCGCGGGCTTTGCTCGAAACGCAATGGTTGAGGCGATCCGAGAGTTCACGGGACTTCCCCACCGGACGGAGTGGGTCGCGGAGATCCGTGGCGTCACTTACATCAATGACTCCAAGGCGACAAATGTGGGGGCCTGCATTGCCGCGCTTCATGGGATGGATAAGCCGGTGATTCTGATTGCGGGTGGCGATGGCAAAGGCGCGGATTTCAGAGTGTTGCGTGAGGTCGTGGGTCAGAAAGTCAAGGCGCTGATTTTGATGGGACGAGATGCCCCTTTGCTACGCGAGGCCCTCGGTGATCTGGTGCAGACTGTCATGGCGACCAACTTATCAAAGGCAGTTGAGGCCTCAGCGGAAATTGCAGCGTACGGCGATGTCGTCATGCTGGCACCCGCCTGTGCCAGCTTGGATCAATTCAAGGATTATCAGGAGCGGGGCCGGATATTCCAGGAAGAAGTCAGGAAGCTGTCTTGATTTTCTGATTTTGGGATCTTGTAAATCGGCCCTTTTTAGGGGAGTGAGTGCGTTGATGACGAATCCGAATAAGGGGTTGGTCCTGCAGTGGCGGGGGAACCGCTTCTATATTGATCCCATCCTGTTGCTGGTGACCTTGACCTTGTTGCTCTTCGGCTACGTCATGGTGGCCTCAGCATCTCTGCATCTTGGGGACAAGATGGCCGGGGATAGCTTTTATTTTCCGCGTCATCAGCTGATTCATATCGCGATGGGTCTGGTCTTCGGTATTGCCGCGGCCTCCGTGAATCTCGAAGCCTGGCGTGAATTGTCTTTCAAACTCTTCTTTATCGGCCTGGTCCTTCTGATCGTCGTGCTGATTCC
>JBEBBO010000081.1:0-3802 GCA_041158345.1 Pseudomonadota bacterium
TCCAGTCAGGCCGCAAATATTGGCAACATCCGGATTGTTGCAGACCCCTCCAATAACGCGCTGATTATTACGGCTAAGTATCAGGAGTATCAGGAAATCGAGACCGTCATCAAGGAGCTCGATGTTTTGCCTCTCCAAGTCCTTATCGATGCCACGATTGCAGAAGTCAAACTCACCGATGACCTCAAATACGGTATCAAGTGGTATTTCAATAAAGGCAATTACGCCGGTGGGCTTGGGGTGCAAACGCTCATTGGTAGCAGCTCCGACTCCGTCATCGGGGCTGCGAGCGACTATGCCTTCAACTACTACCTGAACTTTGGCAAAGATCTCAAGGTCCTTCTTCAGGCCGAAGCGGATAAAGGCAAGGTCAACATCGTATCTTCCCCCTCCGTAATGGTGCAAAACAATCAGGAAGCCTCGATGCGGGTCGGCGACCAGATTCCCATTTTGACCGGCCAATACGGTAACTTTACCGGAGGGAGCACTACTGTTACGGGAAATCCGGTGTATTCGTCGTATAACTCTGTCCAGTATCGCGACACGGGTGTCCTCCTGAACGTTCGCCCCCGTGTCAATTCGGGCGGACTGGTCTCGATGGACATCATCCAGACTGTCAGCAATGTGAATAAGGAACAGCAGATTTCGGGCATCTCTTCGCCGACGATTGCTCAGCGGCAAATCAAGAGCAATGTCTCAGTCCAAAATGGCGAAACATTGGTTCTGGGTGGTTTGATTCAAGAAAACACCGGCACATCAAAGGTCGGCATCCCGCTCCTTTATGAGCTCCCCGTGATTGGTGATCTCTTCGGCAAAACCAACATGGCCTCGGTCAGAACGGAGCTGGTTGTTCTCTTGACGCCCCGGATCATCGATACCCTCCCGAAAGGACGCGAAGTTTCGAATGAATTCCGACGTAAGCTTACGGGTCTCTATGATCCGGGTCCCGCCACGATTGACCTAAGCGGCAAAAACTACAGCCCCTAATTGGAGGATTCGTCATGCACAGCTATTACTTTTGGGCGCCAATGGTGCTGGTGGCTACAAGTCTGTCATGCATGGCAGCACCCGCGGAGCCAGCTCACCCTCCGGCTCCCGGATTCATGATGAGCGATGAGGGACTCAGAGAACGCCAGGAACACCTTCTTCAAATGCACGACCTTTCCACTCGGATCCTCTCAGCCAAGGATCCCAAAGAGAAGGAACGACTCAAGGAAGAACAACTCCAGCTCATGAGGTCCTATGAACTCAAGCATCATCAGATGATGCAGAAGCACATGAAGGAAATGATGGAAAAAAAACCGAAATCCTGAGACCGCAGCTACTCAAGCGTCTTGATCATGACGAGATCGTCATAAATCACACCGTCACCCAAATCCGTTAATTCCTCTCGCGCGACTCTAAAGCCCGCTCGCTGATAGGCTTGGATCGCGCGAAGATTTCGTCTGAACACATAGAGATCGATGCAAGTTGCCCCAGCCTCGATTGCGACTTCGGACACTCTCTGAAGAACCCTGCAGCCCAAACCAAGCCCCCAGTAATCAGGGTGGAGATAGAGCTTGGAAAGCCTCATTTGGCGGCTAACCGCCTCCAGCCGGTAAGCCACGAAACCGATTCGGTTTTCGGCCATCCTGACCCAGAACGTTTTCTCGCCACTCGCAAAGGCCGCCTCTAACGCCGTTTTGGAATAACTCCTACGCCAGAGCAATCGAGAAAGATCGGTCGCCAGAATGCCGGGCTCATAGGCTGCCTGCCAGAGCGGCCAGGAATAGTCAGCCAACACAGCCATTTCGGAAAGACTGACTTCAACCAGTTCCACTCGAAAAACTCCCTGTGCTTAGGAATCAGGCCGGATTTTCACTATCAATATAAAAGCAGTCCAGATTCAGCTGCTCTTGCAAAAGCACCATCAAGGACCTCACTCCAAAAACCTCTGTAGCGTGATGGCCCCCTGCATACATGTGAATCCCAGCTTCCTGGCTCTCATGCCAATCATGCTCACTCATTTCACCGGTGAGGTATCCATCAAGCCCTAACCCGTGGGCCAAAGACCAGTCACGATTGGCTCCCCCGGTAATGATGCCTAGCGTCTTCACCAGCGCCGACTGATCAGGACTTGCAAAAAGAACCGGGTGATCAAGGACTTCCGCTATCCTCGCCCGAAGCGCTTCAGCAAAAGGCGGATCTTCAAACACCCCCCGCACTCCGGTTGGTTTACCTTTGTAATCCCCGAAAGGCGAGAGCTGTGTCAAGCCCAGAGCACGTGCAAGACCCGCTGCATTACCAAAGACCGGGTGCGCATCAAGGGGTAAATGATAGGCAAAAAGATTGATGTCATGACGCACCAAGGGAAAGATGCGACGGGCGTATGCTCCAACCAACGGTCTCGGTCCCGAGAAATTCCATAACAATCCGTGATGCACAATTAAGGCGTCTGCCTGCGCATCAATAGCCCGATGGATCGAATCTCGCGTCGCAGAAACCGCAAAAGCTACCCGGCGAATTGATTCCCTGCCCTCTACCTGAAGGCCATTGGGTCCGTAATCTGGAAAGCCGGAGACGTCGAGGCGTTCATTCAAAAACGCGCCCAAAGACATACGCGTAATCGTTGTGGAACTTTCATTCATGGGAGCCATCTCCTGATCCAACGTACGCCCCAAGTCGGGATCGAGCAGGAAACCATTGGCCATGACCTAGAGGATAGGCCGACTCAAGCGCCGCATAAGTCAACGCCTGAGCAGCATAGGCGGCCTCACCATCCTTGAGCCCGCAAGCAATTCCTGCAGCGAGGGCAGCTGACAGCGTGCAGCCCGAGCCATGATATTCATGGGACAAACGCGGCCAGGACCATTCAGTCAAGCCTTCTCTCCCGTACCACCGATTGATCACAGCCGCCCCTTCTTCATGCGTCCCGGTAATCATGACTTCGCGAACCCCCATATCCATGAGCCGTTTTGCACATTCGGCCAAATCGTCCCGGCCGGCAAGACGACGCGCTTCAGGAACGTTGGGCGTGATCCACGTGACCCTGGACAAAATGTCCTGTCGAAGCACTGAAAGTAGATGGTCCCCCGCAAGATCGGTTCCGCCGCCTGCCGCTAGAACCGGATCGAGTACGACAGGCACAGGTCCCGCCATGTCGATAAGTTCGGCTACCTTTTGAGCGATCTTGTAGGAGCCCAGGAGTCCGATCTTGATCACTGCAACATGGAAATCACGAAGCAAAAGAACCCCCTGAGCCATCAAGGCCTCCGGGTCCTGAGGGTAAACGCTAACCACATTCCGACTGTCCTGGGCGGTCAATGCAGTGACCAGGGTTGCGGGATGCGCCCCCATGGCTCTAATCGCTTCAATATCCGCCTGAATTCCTGCCCCCCCCGTCGGATCATGACCTGAGAGACAGAGAACGACTGGGGGCGTTTGCGGTGGAACGGATGAAGTGCGATTCATGCGCGAAGTTTCCCATAGGCGAACCAACCGCCACAATCAATAGGACGCCAAAACAGCCGATCTTTCAAACCCAGAGAGCTGATCTTGTATAATCAGCGGTCGGGCCCCGTCTTCTCATCCGACAGGGGATGCGCTTTCAGGCTCGGCCCAAAGACATAACCAGCGATCCCAGCCAGCAAGCGCCAGAGTCAAGGATGGAAGAATTCCAACGCATCAAAAGACTGCCTCCCTACGTCTTCAATATCGTCAATGAACTCAAAGCCAAACAGCGAGCGGATGGCGTCGACATCATTGATTTCGGAATGGGTAACCCTGATCGGGCCACGCCACAACACATTGTGGACAAACTGAT
>JBEBBO010000082.1:0-5162 GCA_041158345.1 Pseudomonadota bacterium
CCCAAGACTGCCTACAAGACCCAGGCAGGGGTCCCAAGATATTCAAAAACGATGTTTAGTCGTTAACGACAGAGATCGTTGGAAATCTTGAGCTATAGTCTTTGGATAGGAGGGCCAGACGGCCAGAGACCCGATGTGCGAGGTCTTTGTATATTTGGGCGGCTGGGTGATCCGGGCGAGCCAGCACTAAAGGCTTACCCTCATCTGCCTGCTCTCGGATACCCATATCCAGAGGGAGAGCACCCAAGAGCTCTGTTTGATATTGCTCGGCCATCCGCGTACCACCGCCGCTTCCGAACAGCGGTTCCTGATGGCCACAATTGGAGCAGATGTGGATACTCATATTCTCAATGATCCCTAGCACCGGAATACCAACCTTTCGGAACATGGTCAGACCCCTTTGAGCATCCAATAGCGCAATATCCTGAGGGGTCGTGACAATGACCGCCCCTGACACCGGTATTTGCTGTGCCAAGGAGAGCTGCACATCGCCCGTACCCGGAGGGAGATCGATGACCAGATAATCAAGATTGCCCCATGCCGTTTGATTGAGTAGCTGTTGTAATGCACCTGTAACCATCGGGCCACGCCAAATCATGGCCTGGTCCTCTTCCACCAAAAACCCAATCGACATAACCTTCATGCCGAAGGCTGCATGCGGCTGGATCAGATTGCCTTCGAGCGCGGGACGTCCCGAAAGACCGAGCATGTGGGGAACGCTGGGGCCGTAGATATCGGCATCCAGCAAGCCCACTGAGGCCCCTTCAGCGGCCAGTGCCGAGGCCAAGTTGATTGCGGTCGTTGACTTTCCCACACCGCCCTTTCCAGAGGCCACCGCGATGATGTTGCGGATGCCTTGAAGCGGCTTCAGATTCTTTTGTACCGCGTGAGAAACCACTTTGCTGGTGACGTTCACAACCACATCGGAGAGTCCTGTCGCTTCACTCACCCGCGACCTCAGTGCCTCTGACACTGACGATCGTAGTGAATCTGCGGGATAACCGAGGACCACCTCAATCCGGATACTGTTCGCCTCAAGCGTGATGGGACCAAGCATCTTTGCCGTGACCAGGTCTTTACCTAAAACAGGATCAATCCACCCGCTGATAATGGCTTCGATGGCGTCTTGATCAACCGACATGGACTTCTCTCATGGCAAATTAGGTCACAGTGAATAGTGTTTAACGCGCATTGTTGAGATGCAAATCATTGGAATTTTCTGGCGAGCGGTCCTTGCTGGCGCCTTGAGCCAATTCCTGCTCTGCTTTGTGCTGCACACGGAGTTCGGAGTAGTAGGTAAAGGTTCCCATGAACATGAGCAACCCGACGCTGGATGCGATCAACCGATCCGGTTCCTTCATCCAGAACAGAATCCACTTCGGCTTGACCATACCAATCAGGAACACCACGGGTGAAAGGGCAACAAGCAACAAGACAAACTTCATCATAACCGGTCTCCAAAACGTATATCGGTATCCCTTAGACTCAAAGTCGGCGCAGGGTTCATTCTCGACGCCAGGTTGTTTTTCCAGCAGCATCTTCAAGCACAATCCCCTGCTCCGCGAGGAACTGGCGAATGCGGTCAGCCTCGGCCCAGTTTTTCTGTGCTTTGGCCTCCTGCCGCGCCAGAATCAAGACATCAATCTGGTCATCGCCGGACCCCGCATCACCGGTCGGCGAAGGACACTTGAGGAAAAGTTCGGGATCTGTTTCCAGTAATCCCAAATTTGAGGCCAGCCCGCGAAGACGGGAGGCCAAGTGGGTGGCCAATTCGGCATTCGACGACTTCTGGCGATTGAGATCACGCGCGAGATCAAACAAAACGGCAACCGCTTCCGCTGTATTGAAATCATCATTCATCGCCTCGTTGAAACGAGTCCCATAGTCATCGCCCTCAAACGATGCGTTCAGCGCGTTCAAGGGGACGTCACGAAGCGCCGTATAAAGTCGAGTCAGCCCTGCTAGCGCCTCATTCAGAGTGTCCTGACTGTAGTTTAAAGGGCTTCGATAGTGGCTATTGAGAATGAAAAAGCGAATGACCTCGGGGCGATACTGCTTCAGCACCTCACGAACGGTGAAAAAATTGCCCAAAGACTTGGACATCTTTTCCTCGTTTACCCGAACGAACCCGTTATGCATCCAGTAGTTGACGAAACGCTCGCCTGTCGCGCCCTCACTCTGGGCAATTTCATTTTCATGATGGGGGAATTGGAGATCCATGCCGCCTCCATGAATGTCGAAATGATTGCCGAGGCAACAGGTCGACATGGCGGAGCATTCGATGTGCCAACCCGGCCTTCCCTGCCCCCAGGGCGACGGCCAACTCGGCTCATCGGGCTTGGCCATTTTCCAGAGCACAAAATCGAGTGGATCTTTTTTTGCGTCATCGACATCTACACGAGAGCCGGATTGCAGGTCCTCCAGTTGCTTGCCCGAGAGACGTCCATAGGTCTCAAAGCTCTGAACCGCGTAGAACACATCCCCATTCGACCCCACATAAGCGTGACCCTTGGCCATCAGAGTTTCAATCATGGAGAGAATTTCGGAAATGGCCTGCGTAGCCTTCGGCTCATGATCGGGGGGAAGTACGCCTAACGCACGCTCGTCCTCATGCATTGCATCAATGAAGCGTTCCGTCAGCGCCTGAAAGGACTCTCCGCTTTCGTTGGCGCGCTGGATAATCTTGTCATCGATGTCGGTGATGTTTCGCACATAGGTCAAATCATAACCAGAGGCGCGAAGATGACGGGCCACAACGTCAAAAGCCACCATGACTCTGGCGTGTCCCAAGTGACAATAGTCGTAGACCGTCATGCCGCAGACATACATCCGAAGCTTTCCGGGTACAAGAGGAACGAAAACTTCTTTCTGTCGGGTTAGCGTGTTGTAGATCTTCAGCATCAGTCTTTCAATGCGATGGGTGCCATGAGCCGATGTTTCAATCGGGCGGAAGGTAATAAGAGGTAGAGCTGCGCCAGTTCAGGGCCATCATGGCGTCCGCTCAAGGCGATTCGAAGGGGCATAAACAAGGCTTTACCCTTCGCCCCAGAGGCCGCCTTCAGACTGGCAATGAAACCGGCATAGTCGCTGGGGTGTTGATCGTGGGCCGCCAAGGCGGCTCTGAAATAGGCCTCATCGGCCTCGATGGGTTCCTGCCCCAGAAGGGGTTCGTCGGTGAAAAGAATCTGTGCCCAAGTATGGGCTTCCATCGGGAACTCACAATTGCTGCGAACCAGCTCACGGAAGGCCGGCCAGGCCTCATCCGGGATGAGTTCACGGGTCTCCGCGTGCAGCCAGGCCTCCAACTCCGCGTCAGTGACCTGCCGAAGGACCAGACTCTGCCAATGTCGAAGGTGCGTAATATCAAAACGGGCCGGAGAGCGGCCTAAAGATGACAGCTGAAAACCCGACTTCAAGCTGTTCCAATCCATCAAGGCATCGCTGTCGTAGTGGTGTCCTAGCCGCGCCATGAGATTGACAATTGCAAGCGAGAAATAACCCGACTCACGCAGTTCCTGAATGCTGCGACTGCCGTTGCGTTTGGAGAGGGGTGCGCCATCATCACCCAGAATCAAGGCCGTATGCGCATAGTCCGGGACGGGTAGCCCAAGCGCCTGCAGGATCATGATCTGTCGCGGGGTATTGGTGAGATGGTCCTCCCCACGGACCACACGGGTTACACCCATTAGAGAATCATCGATGGCATTACAGAAAAAGAACGCCGCACTCCCATCCGCCCGACGGATGATGAAGTCACCAATGTCGTCCGTCTGAAATTTCTGGGGCCCACGTCCGCCATCATTAAATTCGACAACGCTGCCGGGATCCACACGAAATCGCAACGTGGGTTGAAGCCCTTTTTCCAGGCGTAGCGATCGCTCCTCAGGGGAGAGCTTGGCACATTTCCCGCTATACCTTGGTGGACGTCCGGATGAGAGCTGAACCTTTCGGTGAATTTCAAGTTCCTGGGGCGTACAGAAGCAGGGATAGGCCGATCCGCTGGTTTCCAGCTGGTCATAGTAAGTACTGTAGATCTCTCCCCGCTGCGATTGAAACCAGTCTCGACCCGGAATCGCGTCATTCGGGCCCTCATCCCAGGAAAGGCCGAGCCAGCGCAGGTCTTCGATCAACGCTTCAACAAATACCGATTGGCTGCGCTCAGCGTCGGTATCTTCGATTCGTAATAGGAATTGCTCTCCGAGGAGTGCGCTGAAGAGCGCGGTACGCGCATTCCCAATGTGAATGAGTCCTGTCGGACTCGGGGCAAAGCGGGTTTTGGTGGGATGTAATGACATGGTCTAACTGGGATTATAGCGGATGCATATCGGGGAAGGCTTGTCGCTCGATGACTCAGGGAGTGACCGGCTCACGATGGGCTTCAAAACGCCACTGCCCCGTTGAATCCAGATCGAGCGTTGCATCGTAGAAAACAGAGGCCTCGGCCCCCGACGACCATCGTTCACCACTGGCCATAATGATGAGGGTGAGATCGCGGTCTTTCAAAAGCTCAAAGACGCGAGCACGCGCTTCAGGCGCCATGTCGCGACAGGGGTTCGCCATGACCACGACCCGAGGCTCGGTGATGAGGATGCGGGCAAACGATACCTGGCGTTGTTCATGCGGGGATAACAGGCTATCCCACTCCTGCTCGACATCCAGCCCACCGGACCGGGCAAAAATATCCGCAAGGCCAACGAGTTCGAGGACTTCAACGATCGCTTGATCCGTGTAGTCTCGTTCCCGGCGTTTGGAAACCAGGGCCTGGCGCAGGGTTCCAGGGGGGATGTAGGGTCTATCCGGAAGGAAACGAATTTCGTCCAGGTCCGGTCTTTTGACGGTTCCATTACCCGCATCATAGATTCCGGCCAGTGCCTTAAAAAGTGCATCACGGGCCATCTCATCGCCGCTGATCAACACCCACTGCCGAGGCTTGATTGTCACCGTCAGGTCTTTGACTAGCACGCGTTTGTCGATCGGAGATAACAGCGTCAAATGATCAAAACCGATATCACCTTGCGTTTCAACCAGATCCAAGCCGGACACGGTGGAAACCTGAGCCACTTCAATCAGGTACCACAAGCTGATGAGGCGCTGAATGACGGCCGCAAAGGACGAAAGTGACTGGAACTGCGTCACGATCAAAGAGAAGGCACCGACTAACA
>JBEBBO010000083.1:0-30019 GCA_041158345.1 Pseudomonadota bacterium
CTAGTGGCATGTGGACGATGGCCTGAGCGATACCTACCCGTTGCTGGAAACCTTTGGAGAGATTGCCGATGAGGCGTTGACCGACATCCCCAAGCCCAGTCCGTCCCTTAGCCACATCGACTGCTTTGTGCTGAGCCGAGCCCTGAAGGCCATGTAGGCGGCCACAGTAACCCAGGTATTCATCAACTGTCAGATCCCGATAAACCGGTGGGAGCTCTGGGAGATACCCCAGGGATCGCTTGGCTTTTTTGGGCTCATCCAGAATATCAACCCCATTGATCTTGATCTCACCGGCTGTTGGCGCAAGATTGCCGCAGATCATTTGCATCGTGGTTGTTTTACCGGCGCCATTGGGTCCCAAGAAACCCAGAATTTCGCCACGGACGAGAGAAAAGCTGACTTCCCGGACGGCACAGTAGGTCCCGTAATATCGGGTCAACTGATTGGCTTGAATAAGTTTTTTCATCTTGAGCTTTGAAATAGCGGGATTTTGAAGTGCGCGCCAGGCCGATTATGCGAGGCGAGGCTTGACCCCTGTTAGCAAATTCATTTAGATAGCGGTGACGCAGAGGGCCTAATGCGCCTTTTCTGGTCGGTGTGGATTCGAGGCTCTGGCTGGTGGCTCATGTTCCCTGGATCACGTCGGAGAGACAGGAGCGGAAACATTCGCCTCGAACCTCACATATAAACAACAACGGGCAGCGCATCCATCGGTTGTGCATGACCGAGATTATATCGAGGAGAAATGTTCATGCGAATTGGAGTTCCCAAGGAGACGCACCCCGGTGAACGGCGCGTCGCGACCGTTCCTGAGGTCGCCGAAAAGCTCATCAAGCTTGGCTTTGAAGTTGCCGTCGAGAAAGGCGCAGGCGAAGGTGCCAACTTTTCGGACGAGGATTACCGTGCGGCGGGTTGTTCTGTGCTGGACAAGGATGCGCTCTGGTCTGGTTCCGACATTATTTTGAAAGTGCGTGCTCCATCGCTGGGTCAAGCTGGCGGCGCTGACGAAGTCGCGTTGCTACGCGAGGGGGCAATGTTGGTCAGTTTCATCTGGCCGGCCCAAAACCCGGAACTCATGCAACGGCTTTCCGAGAGGAAGGCATCCGTTTTGGGCATGGACTGTGTCCCTCGAATTTCCAGAGCACAGAAGCTTGACGCGCTGAGCTCTATGGCCAATATCGCAGGTTATCGTGCCGTGGTTGAAGCCGCGCATGCCTTTGGTCGTTTCTTCACGGGCCAGATTACGGCAGCGGGCAAGGTTCCTCCGGCCAAAGTCTTCATCATCGGCGTAGGCGTTGCGGGTCTCGCAGCGATCGGCGCAGCAAACGGTCTCGGTGCGATTGTCCGGGCATCGGACACTCGGCCAGAGGTCAAGGATCAAGTCAGGTCCATGGGCGCAGAGTTCGTCGAGGTCAATTACCAGGAGGAAGGCTCCACCGCCGGCGGGTACGCCAAAGTCATGAGCGAGGGCTATCAAAAGGCCCAAAAAGAGCTCTATGCCAAGCAAGCCAGCGAAGTGGACATCATTATCACGACCGCATTGATCCCGGGTAAGCCCGCTCCCCGGCTCATTACGGCCGAAATGCTGGAGACGATGAAACCGGGTAGCGTCATCGTCGACTTGGCAGCGGAACAAGGCGGCAACTGCGAATGGACAAAGCCTGGAGAAATTGTCGTTCGTAACGGCATCACCATCATCGGCTACACGGATCTTCCGAGCCGTCTGTCTCGCCAATCCTCCACGCTTTACGCCACCAACCTCCTTCGCCTGATCGAGGAGCTCTGCAAGACCAAGGATGGTGTTGCCTCTATCAACATGGAAGATGAAATGATCCGCGGCGCAACGGTCGTCAAGGAGGGTTCGATCACTTGGCCACCTCCCCCGATTTCCGTTTCAGCGGCACCCAAGCCCGAGGCAGCCAAACCGGCCGCAACCGCAGCGACCGCTGCGCCTGAACCCAAAGTTCCGGCATGGATTAAAAGTGCGGGGAGCCTCTTGGGCACCGCCCTCCTCTTCTGGTGGGTCGGCTCAACGGCGCCTGCAACCTTCATGGCGCACTTTACGGTTTTCGTTCTGGCCTGTTTTGTCGGCTACATGGTGATCTGGAACGTGACACCAGCGCTGCATACGCCACTCATGAGCGTGACCAATGCAATCTCCAGCATTATCGCCATCGGGGCATTGGTGCAGATTTCATCCCCTGAGATAGCGCTACTTGCCGGTATCGCGCTAGTCCTTACATCGGTCAACATGGCGGGCGGTTTCTGGGTCACCCAGAGAATGCTCAGCATGTTCAGGAAATAGTCTCAGGAGCACCACATCATGTTTTCAACAGGACTTGTTACGGTCTCCTATATTGCGGCGACCATTCTTTTCATTCTCAGCCTTGGCGGTCTTTCGAATCCGGAAACCGCTCGCAAGGGTAATTTCTACGGCATCTTGGGTATGACCATCGCCATTCTGGCAACGGTTCTAGGGCCCAAGGTGACCGAGACGGGCTATCTACCCTTGTTGATCGGGATCAGCATCGGCGGATCCATTGGTATTTTTGCAGCCAAAAAGGTCAAGATGACTGAAATGCCGGAGCTTGTCGCTCTGATGCATAGCTTGGTCGGTCTTGCAGCAGTTCTCGTGGGGTATGCCAATTATCTTGACCCTTCGTCTGCCCTCACCGGCGTTGAGAAGACCATCCATGAAGTCGAAATCTACATCGGCATTCTGATCGGTGCGGTCACGTTCTCCGGCTCAGTCATTGCCTTTGGCAAACTTTCTGGAAAAATCACGGGGAAACCTGTTTTACTTCCAGGACGCCACTTCCTCAATCTCGGGCTGCTGGTTGCAGCCATTTATGTGGGATCCCGATTCTTGGGTGTTGAGAGCCATGAAGAAGGATTGATGGCGCTTTACATCATGACGGGGCTAGCGCTGGTTTTTGGAATCCACATGGTCATGGCAATCGGTGGTGCCGACATGCCGGTGGTGGTTTCCATGCTAAACAGTTACTCCGGCTGGGCCGCATCCGCGACGGGCTTCATGCTCAGTAACGATCTTTTGATTGTGACCGGGGCCTTAGTGGGTTCATCCGGGGCCATCCTCTCCTACATCATGTGCAAAGCCATGAACCGCCACTTCATCTCGGTCATTGCCGGGGGCTTTGGGACGAGCGGCGGCAGTGCACCTGCAGCTGGCGCAGAGCCTCAAGGTGAGGTGGTGCCCATCAGTGCCGGGGAAACAGCGGAACTCCTGAGAACCGCTCGGAATGTGGTTCTGATTCCAGGCTACGGCATGGCCGTTGCCCAGGCCCAGCACACCGTTCAGGAGATCACCCGACTGCTTCGCGATCGAGGGATCAATGTGCGATTTGCGATTCATCCTGTGGCCGGCCGTATGCCCGGACACATGAATGTGTTACTGGCAGAGGCGCGAGTTCCTTATGACATCGTTCTTGAGATGGACGAAATCAACGAGGACTTCCCGGAAACGGATGTCGCCATGGTCATTGGCGCCAACGACATCGTAAACCCCGGGGCACAAGAAGATCCAAACAGCCCCATTGCAGGAATGCCGGTACTGGAAGTTTGGAAGGCGAAGACCTCTGTTGTGATGAAAAGATCCATGGCATCTGGTTATGCCGGGGTCGACAATCCCTTGTTCTACAAAGAAAACAATCGGATGCTTTTTGGTGATGCCAAAAAAATGCTCGAAGAGGTCCTGAAGGATCTCCAGTCCTAACCAAGTCGTCACCCGCTGTGGCAGATTCGCTGCCACAGCGATCAAATTCCATCAGAGGGCCGCTTTCCGCAAGGACGGAAGCGGCCCTCTTCGCGTAGAATGGTTCCATCTTTTCCGTTTCGACCGCAGGAGAATCCGATGGCCGCGCGTGGCGTTAACAAAGTAATTTTGGTGGGTAATCTGGGCGCAGATCCCGAGGTCAGAACGTCTCCTAATGGCAGCAGTATTGCAAATCTCAGAGTCGCCACCGGCGAAGCCTGGAGAGACCAACAGGGACAGCTTCAAGAGCGAACGGAATGGCACCGCGTGGTGGTTTTCGGTCGCACGGCGGAAATTGCGCGGGACTATCTTCGCAAGGGCAGCAAGATTTACCTTGAAGGTCGCATTCAGACCCGCAAGTGGCAAGACAAGAACGGTCAGGATCAATACACCACTGAAATCGTCGCCCAAGAGTTCCAGATGCTCGATCGAGCCGGCGGTGAAGGACAGTCCATGGGCGGACGCCCCCAGTCACAGGGTCCGAGTCGCAGCAACAATGACTTTGACCAATCCCCAAGTCAGGCGTCCAACGCGGGCTACCCGGCAGCAGCCAGCGGCGGCAATGACATGGATTTCGACGACGATATCCCGTTCTAGACCCGACCTAAGCAAACCCGTCAACAAGATCTCAGCAGACCCCCTGTTTGCTAGACCTTGTTGACGTTGACTTCAGCAAAATCACTTTGCCGCCCAATACGGTGTCTCAGGGATCCGGTTCAAAGACGAAGCCGACGCCATAAATCGAGCGAATCGGATCGTAGCCAGGAACGACCTCTCCGATCTTTCGCCGCAGGTTTTTGAGATGGCTGTCGACGGCCCTTTCGCTGATCTCAAAATCATCCTCGTAAAGTTTGTCGAGCAGTTGTGCCCTAGAAAAGACCCGACCCGGTTTTGAGGCGAGGACGTCCAGTAAACGAAATTCTTTGGGCGTGAGATCAAGCCGGTGTCCTCCAAGCGTCACCGTCCATCCATCTGAATCAATTTGGATATTCTGGAGGGGCTTAGCAAGTTCCTGCAAACGCGCACTCCGCCGCAATACCGTCTTTACTCGAAGCACCACTTCTCTCGGGGAGTATGGCTTGCAGATATAGTCATCTGCGCCTAATTCGAGCCCTAATAGTCGATCTATTTCCTCGACCTTTGCGGTCACCACAATGACCGGCAACAGAGATTTTTTCCGGACCTCGCGAAGGATGCTGAGCCCATCAACGCCCGGCAGCATCAAATCCAGAATCAATAAATCAGGTGGCACCGCCAGAAGACGCTCAAGAGCCTCTGACCCATCACACAGGATGTCGACAGCGAAACCCTCGCGAATGAGGTAGTCCTTCAGAATCCCCGCAAGATCCTGCTCATCTTCAACAATCAGAATGTGCTGATTCAACATTTTTCGATCGGCAGTTTGATGAAGATCCCCAATCCGCCCAGGGACGAGAGCCGCCCACTGATTTCCCCTCCATGCGATTCAATCAGGCTTTTACAAATTGAAAGCCCTAACCCAGAGCCACCATGCTCACGATTTCGAGAAGGTTCAGAACGGAAAAAACGATCAAAAAGATACGGTAACTCGTTTCTCGAGGGTGCAGGCGCGGTGTCTTCGAAATTCAATAAAAGCCACTGATCCATTCTGACGAGCGTTATCGAGAGTAATCCACCGGCATCGGTGTAGCGCAAAGTATTCTCCAATAGGTTCGTGAAGACCTGATGGAGGCGACCCGCATCGCCGCGAACCCGATAAGGCATATCATTAAAACCCACCCGTGCAATCCGAAGATGCGCCAATTCATAGCGCTGTTCAAAATTACCCAACACATCTTCCAGAACTTCCAGAGGGGAAAAAAGCATCCGGTCCATCAGCGTCTCACCCGAGCGCTGGTCCAAAGTTTGGCGAAGGTCATCAACCAAGCTAGACAGCTGCTGAACCTGTTTATGCAGTCGACCAAAGGAAGTTGTGTCTGCAGGTCGAACCCCATCCTGAAGGGCTTCAATTTCTGCACGCAGAACGGCAAGCGGCGTCCTCAGTTCATGTGAAGCATCTGAAATCCAGTTTCGACGTGTTGTTTCCAGATGCTCCAGGCGCTCCACCATTCGATTGAAGTTTTGAGCCAACTCTCCGAACTCATCGTGGGTTCGTATCGGAAGTCTTGTCTTGAGTTTACCCTCGGCAATGCGCCGTGAACCTTCCGTCAAATCATTGATGGGTGCGATGAGGTAGCGAACCAAGGCCCATGCCAGCAATAAGGCCACCGCCAGCACCAAGACTGCCACCCCAACAATGCTTTTCGTTTGACTGGAAAGGAATGCATCATCCAAGGCACCGATCGGTGCCTCAGAAGGATTTAAAAATACCTGCCCGACGACCTCGCCTTGATAATGAATCGGGAGCGAAGCCGAGAGCTCCCCAATCTTTGAAGCACCGGCAAGCCGGTGCCCCTCGGCATCGGCAAGCACCAATCTCGGCCCGATATTCAGAGGATCATTGGGTGGTGGGGTTCGATCTACTAGGGGATTGGGGGCGTATTCAGGAGGCGGTGAACGATCCCCGTCAAAGTCACGTCGGGGTGGTGGACGTTGGTCCGGCTCTTCCCCGAATTCATCCCTAGGCCTTGGGGTCCGAACATCACGGTGCGGACGCGAGAGTTCTCGCCATCGTCTCTCGGGATCCCTTTCGATAAAGTCCCAACTGCCAAATCTCGCGTATTCCGTTTGAACGTTTCTGACGAGCCAATCAAGTCGGGAGAGTTCTGCAGATACCGTATAGCGTTCAAAGCTTTGCCCGAGATTCAGTCGAATGAACGTCACCAGAATGACGATCGTTGCCGTGGAGAGAATCCATGCCGCGAGAAAGATTTTGCGTTGGAGTGTAAGTCGCATGGGATCAGCGTCAGGGATTCTGGATGTGGGTGAGATATCGTCTTTCGAAAGAACGAATTTTGCCCCATTCTCAACCGAGGGTCCTGCAGGATGCAATGACCCCAGGTCAAGGAAAGGAATTAAAGGCTATTCAAAAAGGTCAACAGATTTTGCTGATCCGCCGGGGAGAGGGATTGAAAGCTCCGAACCACAGCCGCAGCTTCACCACTGTGACGAGAGATGGCGCCCGGCACATCCAGTGTCGCTCCATCGTGCATGAAGGACTTACGCGTCGCCAAACCCCAAAGCGGTGCGGTCCGCATCAGATTGCGAGTCAGTTGCCCGCCATTCTGAACAATACCGTCTCCTGTCCCGACGTCATGAAGCAGGTAGTCACTGAAAGGATGGAACGTCAGGTTCGCCAAAGCCGGCGGCACGGCATATGCGCCACCATTCACCAAGGATCCAGCACCACCTGTCGTCAGCGACGTCACATGACAGATTCCACAGCCAATTTGTGTGAAGGTGGCTTCGCCCGCCTTGATCAGTTGCGCATTTCCCGCAGGCACTCGACCTCCAAGCACACCCAATGGCGGTGCACCCGGAATCCGGGCTCTAGCTGGCGTCGAGCGCATGAACGAGGCGACAGAAACCACATCATTGTTATTCTGTCGATTTGGGATGGCCTCAAAAAAACCCGCGGGTTCGAAGGCTTGCACTGAATTGCCGTTGGAACTCAGTTCAGTCGGAAACAACGGTGTCGTAATTCCGATTTCATTTCGGAAGGCATCCGCTGAAAAGGAGACCAGACTTGCATGTTGAGACTTCCAGCCAAATCGCCCTACGGCCGTTGCATTTGGAAGTTCCAAAACCGGAACCACATTTGCGACACCGTGGATTTGTCCGCTGGAAAGTCCCGGTTGGGCCGCAGCAATCGCCTGTAGTGTCTGATCAGGAACGGCCTCGACGTAGCCGTCACCCAGTGTACTGATCGAGAGTCGCAATGTCCTCACATTCGCATTGGCAGGAACCTGAGGCACAATACGACCCACCAAAGCACGATGGTCGATCAGAGATCCTCCGGGTGGATCGGTAAAGACCCCAGCTGAGAAAATGCCGGCTCTTACAGCGGTTACTTGGCTATCCCCTCCCACACCCGGTGCATGGTGGCAGTTCGCGCAGGAGGTATCATTGAAGACAGGACCCAGACCTGTCCTAGCCGTTTGTTGTTGCCGAAAGGAAGCCGTCGCGGCCGCGTAATCTGATTCAGAAAGGAGACCATTACTGGTCTGCCCGGAACCTGTGGGAGCCTCAAGGGCGATAATGACGTCCGAATAACACCCCAATCCCAAGGCAAGAAAAACTGAAACCACGGCCTGACGGATCAAGTTGAATTGGAACCGGATGCCTCCATGGGCAGGCTGCAGGACTTTCATAAGGCGTCTCTCCACTTCTTAATGATGACCGACGGTCATCTCGGAGGCACATAGTGAGGCCCATTCGTGGAGAGATGATGGAGCAATTGTGGAGACATTTTGGCGAAACCAAGACTCCCATTTCACTCAAAGAGGCAGTTTATGGCGTACAGAATTGGTGGTGGATTCGATTGGATTAAAAATTGGATCGTCATTGGGGGAATAGCCCTAACTCCGGCCGGGGTCAACGCTATTGAGGAACCGCATGGGTATGATCAGGTGGCCCTATCCACTGTAGCTGAAGGCACGGCGCACCGAGAGGTCATCATCGCGACTCTGATTGCTCGACATGAAGGTCCGAGCCTTGAGTCACTAACTGGCGAAACGAATCGCGAAGTGAAGAACGCCTTGGAAAAGGCCAAAAAAGCGGTGGGGGTCAAAGTGCAGACCCAAAATTACCAAACCATCCCGACCTATCAGGACCAGAAGCCGTCAGGCTGGTTGGTTCAGCAATCCATAAGAATCGAATCCCGGGATTCTGAAAAACTCAGTGCGCTACTAGAGGATTTGCAAAAGACCCTAAAACTCGAGTCCATTACCTACGAGATTGCCCCTGAGACCAGAAAATCTGTTGAAGACCACCTGATTCTGGAGGCATTAAAAGCATTTGAGGATCGGGCCAAACAGATCACCGAAAGCCTCGGGCGAAAACGTTACCGCGTGGTGAAGCTGGATGTCAGTAATGGGCCATCGCAGTTTCAAAATCCGCGCACCCTGGCCAGAGTACAAATGGCTGAACCATCATCTCGGCCGGTGTTTGAAACAGGTGAAGCCCCATTAACAATCACCGTCCAGGGAACAATCGAACTTCAGCCGAATTAGCGTTTGAAGACCTCAGCAATCTGAGCTTGGACGCGAAGGGCTTCCTCACGCGGATCCTTAGCGTCCCGGATTGGACGCCCTACAACGATGTAGTCCGCACCGTTCTCAAAAGCCTGCGGCACTGAGACGACCCGCTTCTGATCATCTTGGGGGCGATTCTCGACAGGTCGAATGCCTGGGGAAACGACCAGGAGTTTATTGTCGACCTCCCGTCGGAGCGCGGGCACTTCAAGCCCGGATGAAATGACCCCATCACACCCCAACTCGAGGGCCCTGCGTGCTCTTGAAAGGACCAGCTGGGGTACATCGCAGTTGAATCCCAGATCCTCCATATCGCCCTGATCAAGGCTGGTGAGTACCGTGACCGCCAGAACCTTAAGGTTCCCTTTTTCTCTGGCAGCTGCCGCCATGATCGAGTCGTTGCCATGAATCGTCGCAAAATCAACCCCGTGTTGACTCAGGGAGCGAATCGCCCGGGCCACTGTCTCGGGGACATCAAAAAATTTAAGATCCGCAAAAACGCGCTTTTCACGTTCGCTAAGCCAGCGGATTAACTCAAAGTAGCCCCCCGACATAAAGAGTTCGAGCCCAACCTTGTAGAACACCACCGCATCTCCCAAGCTTTCGACCAGCTTCTTGGCGGAATCCACATCGGGAACATCCAGCGCCATGATGAGTCTTTCGTTGGAGGGGATCGGTTTGTTGGACAGCAGTGAGCTCATGTTGGTGCACCGGTTAGAGAAGAGATGAGGAGAAACACCGATTGAACGCGACCCTCTCGGGTTGCGGTGTCCTCGCCGCGTGATACTTGTCTGGCATTATAGATCCCCCTTCCTTAATTGTTTTGAATATCGGTGACGTGGTGTGGCCTGTGACAAAAGGTAATCAGACGTGAAGAGACCCACTGTAGAAATCCTGTCTCAGGGTGATGAAGTCATCGAAGGGGCCGTCATCAACACCAATGCGGCATGGCTCTCACGAAAACTCTTCGATATGGGCTTCAACGTGGTCCGTCATACCTGCATTGGGGATGACCTCCCTGCATTGGTGAGTGCCCTTCAAGAGATCTCCGGACGTAGCCAGCTTTGTATTTCCTCAGGGGGGCTAGGACCAACTCTTGATGACCTGACCGCAGAGGCCGCAAGTACCGCCTTTGGGGCACCGCTTCAATCTGATCCCGAGGCCCTTCGGCAAATCGAAAGCTGGTTCCAAAGGTCAGGCCGTCCAATGGCCGAGATCAACCGTCGCCAGGCGCTCATTCCCTCAGGTGCTGTTCGGCTCGACAACGACTGGGGAACTGCACCCGGTTTCTCAATGCCTCACGGGATCTGCGACTTTCATTTTGTTCCTGGTGTTCCACGCGAAATGATGGCGATGTTTGAACATCGGATTGCACCTCGTTTGATCGCGTCATTCCCGGCCATTCGCCCTAGCCGGCTCACGTTTCATACCATCGGCATCGGTGAATCAAGGCTCCAGGAATTGCTCAAGTCCCTGTCGCTTCCCGAGGGCGCTCGACTGGGTTTCAGAGCCAAAGGGACGGAAAACGAGGTCAAAATCACATTTCCTGGGCTACTCTCCCCCGGCGAAGCTGATCCCCTGATCTCTCAAGTGTCAGCTCTTTTGGGTGACGCACTTTTTCAAGTAGTCCGTGATGGTCTGGGACATGAAAACCTGGCTTCATTCGTAGGCACCACCCTACGCGATCTAGCGCGCAAAGTTCTGGTGCAAGAAAGCCTCTCTGCGGGCAATTTAAGTCATACACTTGCCCTAGAGGGTGCTTTGGCCTTCGGTGAGATTCACCCGGCCTGTAATCCACCTCTCGCCATCGAAGATGCCGCTGTGATAGAGCATGAACTCCAGAGTCAGGCTGACCATTTGCTCAGAAAACACCCGGGAGAGAGCGTCATCATCGAAAGATGGTATCCCGAAAACGGAAGCAGCCTTCCCGGCGAAAGAGAGAAAGTCGTCTTCTGGACCCTAGCAGCCTCAGAACACCATCGACTCCTTGAACGCCAAACCCTGACGGGTACAAAACCCCAACTCGCTCAGACGGCTACGATCTGGAGTCTAAACACCGTTCGAAGGCTGCTCGAGATCTGACTGCAAACGATTAGATCCAGCCTTTCTTTCGAAAAAAAACGAGCATCCCGATTGCGATGGTGAGGCAAACGCCCCAAAAAATGGGATAGGCAATGGCCGAGTCGTTCTCGGGAATGGGCATATTCATGCCATAGACCCCCGCAATGAAACTCAGGGGAATGAAAATCGTACTGATCATCGTCAGGACCTTGACGATCTCGTTCATACGATTGGAAATCACAGACATATAGGTCTCAGTCAGCGAAACAGCAATCTCATGGTAAGTCTCATTCAGATCCAGAATCTGGACACAATGATCGTAGACATCCCTGAAATAAGATTGGCTTCCCGGTGAGAGGCACTCGTGGTGATCGCGCTGCAGTTGCGAAACGACCTCTCGCATGGGCCAAATGGTGCGTCTCAGCATCAAAAGACCGCGTTTGACCGAATGCGCCTTGGTGATCAATTCAGGAGAAGGCTCCTCGAGAAGCCCCTCCTCAATTTCATCAATCCAGTACGAATAATGCTCCAGAACAGGAAAGTAGCTATTCACCACTGCATCCAGGAGCGCATGGCACAAAAGGCTGGCGTCCGTCATCCGGCTTCGGGTGTTTTCAAACTCAAGCCGCTTGTAGACCGGTTCGAGCACATCGGTAAACCGGTCCTGAAACGTCAGGAGGGTGTTTCGCCCAAGAAAGAGATTAATCTGACTACTGCGAAGGATCGCATCCCGCATCACCAACTCTCTTGCCACGATAAAAAGCCGACCTGGGGCTTCTGCCGACTCCGGGAAGTCTTCAACTTTGGGCCTTTGATCGCCCGAGGAAAGATCCTCGACGGCCAGAGCATGAAGATGGTATTTCGTCGCCAGCGCGTCCAAAACCGTCTCAGGTAGAGTCCCCTGGACATGAATCCAACGGATCTTGGACCAATCCGGCCGATGGGAAAGGATCAGCGCGTCAAGATCGCTGACTCGGGTGGTCACCACTCGATCCGCTGCCAGGTCCGTGCAAGTCACCCGAAATCCCTTATCGACATCGCTGCCGCTTGAGGGGGTATTCGAAAATGCCATGGGCGCAAGACCCTGATCAGGCATTCGGGAAATTGGCCGGCCCAGATCTATCTGCCTATTCGCCTGCCTTGACCGTTGACCGCTTCGGCGCACACATTCCTCCAAAGGCTAGGCGAAATCCCTTTCAAGAGATCGCAAGATCCCATCAGGCTCCCGTATACCCATGCCCGCAATTCGGTCCGCTCGCTCTTGTGAGTCGGCAACCGCATAGATTCGAAGTTCATCAGCATTTCCCGAGGGCCGAAGATGTGCAACATCCCCACCCTGAAAATACAGGCGCACCCCATCGGTGTAATCGATTCCAAGGACCGAACCGAATCCCTCTTCCGGCTTGAAGTAGGCGGCAAGAAGCGCCACCAAGTTCAGGAATACCGGGTCTTTGGCTGTGATGCCCTCAAATCCGACCCTCACCTGATCCTCTGAGAGTGGCCTGAGTTTTTTCAAGATCGTCTGACTTTTGTCCTTGGGGAAATTCTTCAGCAGCGCTGCGCGACTGAAGCGGGGCGGTAAGGCTGAAAATAGCGCTGGGAGCCCCTTCTCCTGAGCAACCGCACTAGCCAAAACGGCCAGGATCGGAAGAACGGCATCGCGAGTCGGTAAAGGTGCCAGGAGACGGCCCTCAAGAGCCAGCTCACTACCGGTCAAAAAACCCCCATTGGCCTCCCAGCCAACGACTTTTCGGCGCCCCCGCTTCAGCGCATCCAGCATGCCCTGAATCACAAAGGGGGATCCAATTCGTGTCTTGGGCTCAAGAACGGGAACCAGAGCGCCTCGGTCAATGGCATCATTGGTACTGATCGGAACTACCACGGCATCGGGCTTTAGGAAATCCGCCGCAACCATGCCGACAAGATCCCCACCGAAAAAGCGAGCCTGACCAGACTCCCGGGTCACGCCAAGAATCAATGGCCTGTCGCTATCGCCGTCCGTGGAAACCACGGCATCAAAATGACGACCCTCACGACTAGCGGCATCAAGAAATCCTTGAATGGTCTCAAGGCAGGATGCATCGATATTTTCCGTATCAATGGGCACAAATATTTCGCTACGCCCCGCAACCTCCACCCTGGCACCCAGTGCTTCCAAGATCGAAGGCACCAGATCGCGCCCCACGGCTGAATGCTGGTAAACCAGGACACGAAGCCCTGAAAGCGTCTCTTTGCCGAAGAAATCGAGGTACCTTGATACATACTCTTCACGAGCCTCAATCAAGGGCTCAGGCAATTGAGATGCTCCCTCTTTGAACATTCCAGACGCATCGAAGAGCGAAGCTTCAAACGCTATGGAGTAGATTCTGTGACGAACCGCAGAGACAAACTCCGCTATCGGTCGCTCATGGTGTTTTAAGAGCTCACCCATCGACGTGTTGGTCTTATAGCCATTGCGATCAAATGGGATATGGCTACCGGTCACCATGATGCTTCCCTTGCCTCTGGCAATCGCAAAGGCCGTTAAGGCCGGTGTTGGAATTTGCCCGAGGTAAATGGGTTCAAGCCCTGCATCCTGAATTGCCTTGAAAATGGCTTGGGCCAGCTCACCTCGTCCTGTTGCATCAAGACCCGTCGAACTCGGTCTGAGATCCGCAGCAAAGTAAAAGGGCTCGGACTCAAGGACCCCGCCATCCTCGGGGGGGAGCGTCTTCAAGTATTCGATTTCTGCCAGCGCATTGATGTAGATTTCAAGCTGCGTCAGGTCTTTCAAAAGTCCACGACGTCCACTGGTTCCAAATCCCAGAACCACAGGCAGATGGTCAAGTGCGCGGGCAAGACTTCCTTCGGGATAAGAGTGAATGGAGCCCATGCTGATTAGTCCTTTTCCCCGGTGAACCGACCATAGGCATCTTCATAGCGAACGATGTCGTCCTCACCCAGATACTCGCCACTTTGGACTTCGATCATGACCAGGTCCACGATGCCGGGGTTTTCGAGGCGATGCTTGTGGCCAGCAGGAATGTAAGTGGACTCATTGGTGCTGATGAACAGTTCCTGATCCCCATTCGTCACCTTCGCCATCCCACTTACAACCACCCAGTGCTCGCTGCGATGATGATGCATCTGAAGGCTGAGGCTTCTTCCGGGTCGCACTTCAATGCGCTTGATCTTGAAGCGGGGCCCGTGTTCCAGAACCGTGTAAGTCCCCCACGGCCTGGAGACCGTGCGGTGAAGCTTGTAGGCGTCATGGTTTGCAAGCTTGAGGCGTTGAACCACCTGCTTCACTTCCTGAGATTTCTCAGTATGTGCGACCAGCAGCGCATCTGGCGTATCAATAATCATGAGATCGTCGACCCCAACGGTGGCAATCAGACGATCTGAAGACTGGACAAACGTATTACGAGTTTCGACAAAAATGGACTCCCCATTGCTCCGATTATTGTCGTCATCCGGCGCCTGAAGGTCTCGTAATGCAGACCAGGAGCCAATGTCATTCCAGTCAAAGTCTGCGGGGACCACTGCCACCTTTTCAGAATGTTCCATCACAGCGTAATCAATCGAAATGTCAGGCACCTGGACGAAGAGATCCGCCGGAATTTCGAACATGCTGCTGGATATCTCAGCCTGCTTCCGAATTTCTTGCCAACACGCCTTCGAGGCAGCAACGACCTCCGGTGCATGCCGACTCATTTCCTCCAGAAGCACACCTGCCTTGAAGCAGAACATGCCTGAATTCCAAAGGAAGTTTCCAGTCGCCAGATAGGCTTCCGCCTTTTCTTGAGAGGGTTTCTCAACAAAACGAACGACACGCCGTCCTCCCGCAATGGTTTCCCCGGCTTCGATATAACCAAATCCAGTCTCAGGCCCTGTTGGCACAATCCCGAACGTCACCAGGTGGCCGGATGAAGCCAACTCGGCCGCACGACCTACTGCCGCCTCAAACTTGGCCTGATCCGCAATCAGGTGATCCGCTGCAAGCACCAAAAGCATGGCATCACTGCCATGCTTTTCTGCAATCTGAAGTGCCGCCATGGCTACAGCCGGTGCCGTATTTCGCCCCATGGGCTCGAGCATAAAGACCGGATTCTTATCAGCCCCAAACTTGCCTCTATGGAACTCATCCTTGCTCATGAAGAAGTAGTCCCGATTCGTCACGGTCATGATTTCAGGACCCGCTGCAGCCGATGCCGCCCGCTTGTACGTTTTGAGGAGCAGGCTTTCATCCTGATCCACCTTCATAAAGGGCTTGGGATTCCCCTCGCGTGAGACGGGCCAAAGGCGGGTACCGGCACCGCCGGAGAGAATGACGGGGATAAGCATGGATCGATGACTCACTTAGGTTCTGGACTCAGGGAGGGTTACGGGAGTTTCTGGCTGGGGGTGACGGGAAGGCCCAGTTGACGAAAAATGGATGTGTAGGCGGCTTCGCTGACTTCGATTGAAAAAAGACGACGCGCCGCCTCCGCACCGTTTATCGAAAGGCGCTCCCAAAGGGACGAATCGGAGTAAAGGCGGATGACCGACTCAGCAAACGCTGCCGGTTCATCGGCAATCAGCGCATCCTGCTCATTTTGAAGCCCCATGCCTTCGGCTGCAATCGGGGTCATGACGATCGGCACGCCATACCCCAGACTTGTAGCAACCTTTCCCTTCAGTCCGGCCCCGACCCGAAGAGGGGCCACACTTAACCGAATACGGCCGAAAAGATCATCCAGCGAGTCAACAAAGCCCAGAAGTTCGACGCCTTCCGTGGCAGCCTCTCGAATCGCGTCCGGCATGTAGCTCCCAACGACAAAAAAACGGGCATCAGGGATTTTTTGGTAAACGATCGGCCAGACTTCTTTCAAAAAGAAGAGGACCGCATCGATATTCGGCGGGTGCTGATAATTCCCGACAAAGGCCAGACCCGATCTTTCAACAAAATCTTTGGGGGGTGCAGGTTCAAATTCGCGGACCAAAGGCACGACCGAAACAGAAACTTGAGGGAGCTCCTGCTTAACAACTTCCAGCTCCGCCTCACTGATGACAATCGAGTGATCGGCCTCCTGCATACAGCGGAGTTCAGCCCGGTGCAGCAAGGTCATGCGGCTTCTATCGAGACCCTCATGCGCCTTTCGAGAGCGGGCCTCTCGAAGAAAATGAAGATCGATCGTTGAAAAAATCAACTTTGCTGATGGACAGTAACGCCTGACAGCCCGGGTATGACGAATTGCAACCGGTGCCCTAAACAGCATCACAACATCCAGTTGGTCTCCCTCGCGGCGGAGGTATTCTTTCACCGATGAGGCCTCGACATGTGAAATGCATTCGACCCCCAAGCGTTCCAGCGCATCCGAGTAGGGACCCAATCGCAAGAGATTGCTTTCCGGAATGAAGCTCACCCGGTAGCCCATGCGGAGGAAGATTCGAATGGAATTAAAGACATCCATCGAACCAGAATCCCGATCCGGCGTGGGCGTACACGAATCAATCAGAAGGAGTCTCGGTCTGATGTCTTTGGCATAGGGTCCCTTTTGGACAACACCCTGCGACTGCTGACTGAGACGCAACTGTTCCTGAAGAAACCTTGAACCGGCACTTCCCGAGACCAGGGGCGCCAGGAGTTTGAATCCAAAACATTTCAGTTTAAATCGCTGCCACTCGGTGAGAGGCAAAACGATATAGCCATATTTGATCAGGGCAAATAAAACTTGTTTCATCGCTAAGTCACTCCCTGAGGAAGCGCGACCTGCATGATCTGATGAACCGTGTCTCGCCACTCCGGCGGATGGTATTCCATACGAATCCTCTCCTCCCGCGCCATCAAGGCTTGTGGATCATTCGCAAAGGCGTGAATGGCCACCCCCCAAGCTCTGGCGTCATCGGGAGCACAATATTCAACCAAGTCTCCACCCACCTCTGGAATTGAGGCCGCTCGCGAAGCAATACAAAACTTACCCTGCGCCAAACTTTCTGCAACAGGCAAGCCCCAGCCCTCATACAAAGAGGGATAGACGGTAAAGAGACTTCTCCGATAAAGATGAGATAAATCGTGATCGCTGACGTGATGGAGAAGCCTCACGTGATCTGCGACAGCCGGGTCTGAAGACAGCTTCTGAAAGAACTGTTCTGCACCCCAACCCTGCATCCCAACGAACACCAGCTTCGGAAGGTTGGATAGGCCCTCGGCCAACAACCCGTGATACGCATCGAGAAGAATCTCGTGATTTTTCCTACGCTCAATGGTGGAAACAAAGAGAACATAGGGTTGCTCAAGTATCGTGGCAATCGAGAGCGATGGAGGAAGCTCCGGATTGAAGCCCACCTTGCTTCCAAGACGGATCACGGAAATCGGGGGGCGTCGCGCTTTGAGCTCGAGATAACGACTGAGGTCCATTGCGGTACAGCGTGAATTACAGACCACGTGATCCGAGATTTCGAGTAATTCATTGATGTATTCGAGGAAAGGGCTAATGATTCGATCCAAGGTCAAATCGGACCGAACCCAAGGA
Source organism: Pseudomonadota bacterium (assembly GCA_041158345.1). Lineage (GTDB taxonomy): Bacteria > Pseudomonadota > Gammaproteobacteria > Methylococcales > Methylococcaceae > UBA6136. The sequence continues at coordinate 17,499 of JBEBBO010000083.1, forward strand.
ATCAGATCATGACAACAGGTCATCACCCATAAATCGCTTCGCTTTCGGATCTGAGCGATGGCCTTGAATTTTTGCGAGGCGAGATCAAATCCAAGGCTGAGGAAGGTGTCACCGTCTTGGAAGATGGTGTCAGGAACTTGGGATGATAAATCCGAAGAGCGCCATAACCTCAAACGCTGAGAGAGTCGTCGTGGCAGAGAGGAAAGCCTGAGCACATTCGTTTGCATTCGGTCAGGCAACAACGCTAGTAGTTTCTTTAGAACGCGTCGCCCTCTCCCCGAGGGACGACCCTCTAAAGTTTCAAGGAATGCAAGGCGCTCCCTTAATTCCGATGAATCACGAGCCAAAAACCTCTGCCGCTGCGAATCGAATTGAACAAATTGAACTGTGAGCGGACAGATTTCCAGGAACACTCTCGCGCACTCCAGCTCTACCCGCGTCACACCCGTGACAGGACGATTCCAAGCATAGAGAGACGTAACGTCGAACCAGACTGCCAAAGCACTGAAACTCAATCGTGAGAGATTTATTCATGGGGGTTCACCCATCCAGCCCACATGATAAACGGTGAAGCGAGCATACAACTACCGATGTGAATGCGCTAAAACAAAAATCGCCCCCCACCGCGTGTATAGCACTTGGAGGGGGGCGATTGAGGTGGTCTTAAGACTTTAGTTTGTTAGATTCAAGTAGTTGGTTGTTGCCTTCGAAGAGCTGTCAAACGATGTGCTAGCTACTCGATTAGGCGTATTCCAGGCAAAAACTTGAGCCACTCCTGGTACACCGACATATCCAGTCTGCAACTGCACAGGGAGGTTGCTTCCCGGGAACGGCGTATAGGACGTCATTGGCGCTAGAGGGGTGGTTGTCGATTGCGTGTTCCAGATCTGCACGGTCCCTGTTCCGGTCCCAGCCTCTGGGGTGGTCACGACATTTCCAATAAAGCCCGGTAGCGTTGCAGGAGCAACGTAGCCCGTAGCAACCCTTGCACCGGAGTGACTATCGCCCTGTGCAGTGAACTGCACGATGGACTGAAGTCCTTCTCGGTATGTCAACTGTCGCCCACTATAGATGGTCACCACAGGTGCCTGACCAGCACCTGCGCCAACGATGATGTCGTCGAAATTATCACCATCCACATCACCTGCAGCGACATTGATGCCATGGGGATAATCCCCAGAGAGGAACCCATCAAACTTCATCATCAGGACGCCTGAAGGCGAGTAAATACGGAGTTTGGGCGCACCGCTCGCGCGACTACCGACAATGATTTCGGGGTTACCATCACCATTGATGTCACCGAGTGCAAGACTCACACCCTTTTGTCCCGGGCCACTGTCTGAAAAGGCCTGGAAGCGATGGAGAAGCTTTTGATCTCTTCCGCCATACAGCGCAACACCGTAACCGCCACTGGCCTGGCCCACTACGTAGTTGTTGTAGTACTTGGCAGCGCCCAGTGCCGATGCAGTTGACGTGCCCCCGCTAAAGGCATATCCAAAAGGATATTTGGTGCTGGTTTTCGAACCCGTGCCATCAACAACGTTAACAACACCAATCTCGCCAACCGAAGAACCAAAAGCACCGCGCAGGCCATTCACAGGCCCCACAGCCAAGATGGGAACCATCATGCCCTGATCTTCATGTTTGAGAATGTGGCAGTGGAAAACGTATTTTCCTGGATAGTCCTCAACCTTGAACTTAATTTTGATTGAGCTCTGCACTGGCGTCGCGCCCGACAGAGGCAATGGTTGAGGAATATTGACCGTATCCCTGGGTGAAACATAGTTCAGCGAACTCTGTGAGGAGGTCGCATTTGGATCCACTGGCTGTCCATTCACTTCGGTCACAATAAAGTTGCCTTGGTGAATATGGAATGGATGGCTCGCTGAGTTGGAACTGTTATAGGTTCCATTTGCATTCAGGATGATCTGTTTCTCATTGATTAGAGTCCATTCCTCCACACTGCCGATTTGAAGTGTCGTCAAAGGCGAGTTCAGGAAGGTTTGACCATTGATGTCAAAGCAGGCAGGGCCTGCGGGACAGGTCCCCAGAGGATAGGCCGGCTTTTTAAGCGTAAGTGGAGGATTTTGATTGAGGTAGGTGTTTGGAGCGTCGACATAGAACGCATACTGGCGTTTCGCTGTCGGAGTTGCCGCAAACAAACTGTAATCCGCCTGTTTGATATTAAATACGGGGGCGGGCTTGGTGACTTCAGCCCCTTCAACAACGATGGTCGCCAGAACATAATAGGTAATCGGGTAACTCTGGCCATTCGGATAGGTTACCGGGTTACATGAGCTCGTTTTGGGATTGGCGCCTGTTGAGGTCGTCCCTACTGCCGGGCTATTACAGCCTCCCCATCCATCAATCAGATAGTAGGTACCCGGCTTTTTGGGTGCGGTCACTGCCATCGTGATGCGATTACCCGGCATCAAGAGAGTGCTAGCCAAAAGGTCATTCATGCGATTGTTGTCAGCTGAAAGCACCATCGGCAAGGGTTTGATATCAATGCCCTGCGTTTTGAAGTGATCGCTTTCGTTGCCATCAAACGCCAGAATGGTCGCGTTCCAGGGGTTCTGCAACTGGCTGTCTGTGATCGCAATATTGAACGAACCAAAGGCACCCATCGAGATCAGGTTCCATACCTCAGTGGTTCCGGGCCGCATCGTGATCACCGGGTTCAACTGCCCGTTGACCCGCTTCTGCCATGAACACTGGGGGACTGAGCCATTCGCGTTACCAAAGCAGTTGTTAGTCAACAATTGCGGCTGCGTTGAATTTGCAGAGGCATAGACGAGCAGACGATTGGGCCCGTTGGGATCAATCTGCGTACCGGCGGTATTTGTCTTCTGAATATTGACCTCAGAGAGCCCGATATAGCGCTGCTTCAGGGGGTTACTCCCCCCTTGTTTGTACTGCGGCCAAGGATCAAGGGCATCTCCGATGACGATCATCCCAGCTAATCCGCCATAAACCTGCTGGTGGGTCTGCATGTGCTTGTGTGGATGGTACCAATCAAACCCTGATTCCTGATTTTTGGGTATAGGAATCCTTACCCTCATCCCTTGGGGTTCAGTAGGGGTACCCGGATCCTGGATTACAGGATAGATGTTGTCCCCCATCGATAACGGACTGACATGAAGTCCGTGACCATGGAAGTTGGTTTCGTACAAAGAGCCCGATGGCATTCCATTACTGGTTTGAAGTTCATCCAGAAGATCCAGATCGAGCTTTTCTCCTTGATTCAGCTGGAGTATGGGACCAGGAAACTGGGCGGGGTAGCTTTTACCGTAGGCTTTCACTGCATAGCCATACACCAAAGTGTTCTGACTACCCGATGTCTGGCTTGCATTCGGAAATTGCGATCCTGAACTCAGGACATCAATATCGCCATATCGAATGGGATGGTCATTGAATCCCCCCGAAACCATCGTCACCTGAGCCCGAAGGCTTCCACCTTTGGCCCGTACGACCGGGACATCAATCAGGGGATTACCTGTGGTCAGTGTGGGGGTAGGTTGGACCTGGAGCGAAAGATTGGGGGCAAATGTATCCGCGATGACCGACTGCGTAGACAGTATCGGCAAGGCAGCGATCAGACCGCTGAGAAGGGGAATTAACCTAGGGCTTATGCTCATTTTAGGACTCCGTGTATCTAACGTTGTTGTGCGGGTGACTCTTCGGTCTCCTCGCTTTGTCTTCAAACGATCAGCCAGAAAACTGATCCAGTGAAAACACGCTCTCCTGATAGCAGCCTTTGGGCAATTCCGCCAGAAAAACTTGGGGCAAAAGCGTTAAATCTTGACAGACGTGAACAGCGCTTGATAACCTTCGGATTCCTCAAACAAGCGATTACCGCTTTCAATACAACCGAGCCCCAGGCTCGCGAAATTTAGTTGCCGGCTGGAACGACATGATTCCACTCCCGGTGATTTCCTTTGGCAAACTTGCCGGAATCCGCAATGTTAGCTCCAGAGCAATGCTCAGGACGGGATTTTTATTACCCAACACATTGCAAAACCAGTGTGGCTGCTTTGAACGCAGTGAGCACGACCAATGATCGAGGTGAAAAATGATCAAAATGCTCCTTATCTCCACGGCCGCTCTGATGAGCAGTTCAGCATTTGCCTACGAGGCGACTGGACACGCATCTTGGTATGGCCCTGGCTTTCATGGCAAAAAAACCGCGTCAGGTTCGCGCTTCAATCGAAATGCACTGACCGCTGCTCACAAGACCCTCCCGCTGAATTCCAAGGCAATGGTCACCAATCTTGAAACCAATGAATCTGTAGTGGTTACGATCAATGATCGGGGACCGCATGGTAGGGGTCGCCTGATTGATCTTTCACAAGCCGCCGCACATGCGATTGGTATTCGCGGCGTCGGCAAGGTCCTGGTCACGGCACTTGAAGATTCGGAACTGGAGCCTGCAAGAATCTACGAAGACTGAGCAAAAACGCATATCGGGTAAGTCGCTAGCGGAATTGGCCATCGGGTTCGAACAAAACCCTCAACTTCCCAATCCCACTAACCACCAATCTCGGATTAAAAAGGGGGCCCGTAAGAACAGGCCCCCTTTTTTTGGGCGAATGGACCACGCCTCCTGCGATGATTAACCGTTGTTTTTTAGGAACCTTTCTCCCATGCGCCGAAATCATCCGTTTCGATATCCTGTCCTCATGAAGGTCTGTCTCAAAGAATCCCCATAACCCCAACCCGCCCTCCGACATGTCTACCATTAAGAAGTCCGATCAGAAGCACTGGATCACCCATCTTGCTCTTCCAGCCTTGGGTGTCGTTTTTGGCGACATTGGCACAAGCCCCCTCTACACCCTTCGCGAATGCCTCAACGCGAGTGAAGGCGGAGCAGATATAGCGATTGTCATGGGGATTCTTTCCCTGATCTTCTGGACGGTGACATTTGTTGTTAGCGTCAAGTATGTCTACTTCATCATGAAGGCTGATAATCAGGGCGAAGGGGGCATCATGGCCCTTCTCGCGCTATCCCTCCGCTCCGAAGGTATAGGGAAGATACGTCGCCGACTGATTGTTCTAGCGGGCCTTGTTGGGGCCGCTCTGTTTTATGGCGATGGCATGATCACCCCGGCCATTTCGGTCCTCAGCGCGATTGAGGGGCTTGAGCTCATTACCCCAAAAGTCACGCCCTTTATTCTGCCGACGACTCTGGGTGTTCTCATTGCCTTATTCCTGATCCAAAAAAACGGAACAGCGGGCGTTGGGAAGCTATTTGGACCCGTGATGTTGATTTGGTTTCTAACGCTGGGAGGAATGGGGCTCAGTAAGATCATTGAGACCCCTCAAGTTCTTGAAGCCGTTGACCCACGTCGTGCGTTTCAGTTTCTTCTGGGCCATGGAGCGCAGTCATTGACCATCCTGGGCGCTGTCGTACTCTCAGTCACGGGGGCCGAAGCGCTCTATGCGGACATGGGACACTTCGGCGCAAAACCCATCCGCGCAGCCTGGTTTTACCTGGTCTTCCCCGCCCTGATCATGAACTATTTTGGGCAAGGGGCGAACGTGATTGAACACCCCGAAGCCATCAGGAATCCCTTTTTCCTGATGTTCCCCGAATGGAGCCTCCCCGGAATTGTCGGTCTTGCGGCGCTCGCCACGGTCATTGCATCGCAGGCCGTGATCTCCGGAGCTTTTTCTTTGACGCAGCAGGCGTTTCAGCTGGGATACCTCCCTCGAGTGCAAATCATGCATACCTCGGAGACGGAGCGCGGGCAAATCTTCCTGCCAAGCGTTAACAAATTCCTTCTCGTCGGCATTGTCATACTGGTCTTAAGTTTCGGCAGCTCGAGCAACTTAGCCTCCGCCTACGGCATCGCCGTAACTGGAACCATGCTGATGACCACATTTCTTTTCAGCGTGGTTGCACGCGTCAACTGGAAATGGCCTCTAGGAATTGTCACTTTAATCGCCCTAGGGTTTGGGGCTGTGGATCTGGGCTTCCTGGGTGCGAACCTCTTCAAATTCATGCAAGGCGGTTGGCTGCCCGTGCTGATTGGTTCTTTTCTCTATCTCTTCATGTCGACCTGGATCAAGGGAAGAACCTTGATATACAAGCGTCTTTATCCCCAAAAAAATGGTATCCAGGCATTTGTTGAAGAGACCTTGGCACAACAACTCAATCAGGTAAGCGGCACCGCGGTTTATCTTGCGGCTCCCGGCGAGGGCGTGCCCAATGGATTGCGCCAGAATGTTCGGCATAACAAAGTGCTTCACCAGATGGTGATTGTGTTAACCATTCAGATTACGGATCGCCCCCGCGAATCAGCCCAAGATCGGCTGACCATTCACCCCTTGGGTGAGCCGTTTTTTCAGGTCACAGCGCAATTTGGGTTCATGGAGCATCCGGATATTCCAAAAATCCTCAGGTTACTCAGCAAACGCCACCTGCTCCCGTATGCCCTAGAAGACATTTCTTATTTTGTCAGTCGACTCCAGCCCGTCGCGAGCGATTATCCAGGGATGGCGCTCTGGCGTGAAAAAATATTTGTTTTCATGCTGAGAAATGCCGCGGCTGCGCCGGATTTCTTTCGAATCCCCTACGAGGATGTCGTCGAACTTCATATGCGAATTGAAATCTAGAAGACCCGGGACTCCTTGTCCCCTGCCCGAGGTTTATAATCGGGAGTCTTTCAGACTTAATTGCAACAGGAGTTTCGTTTGCCTGCCTTCGTACCCGGTCAAAGATGGATCAGTGAAACGGAACCCGAACTCGGGTTGGGGATCGTACTCTCCTTGGAGGGAAACCGTGTCACCATCCTCTTCGTTGCTGCGGGCGATCGAAGACTGTATGCCGCTGATAATGCGCCCCTGACCCGCGTTCGATTTGTTGCCGGCGACCAGATCGACACGCAAGACGGACACAAGCTTACGGTAACGGAAGTCATTGAACGCGGGGGCCTTCTCACTTATGTCGGAAAAGATGATGTCGCCGGCATCATGCATGTCGAGGAGATGGATCTTGACCATCACATGCAGTTCAACAAACCGCAGGATCGGCTCTTTACCGGACAACTTGATTCTGGAGAGCTCTTCGGGCTGCGTCATGAGACCCTCAGACATATTGCCCGCCTCGAACAGTCCGAAGTTCGCGGGCTAATCGGAAGTCGCACAAATTTGATCCCTCATCAGCTTTTCATTGCGCATGAGGTGGCAAGACGAGAGTACCCCCGCGTTTTACTTGCCGATGAGGTCGGGCTTGGCAAGACCATCGAAGCCGGGATGATCCTTCATCATCAGCTGCTTACGGGGAAATCCGAGAGGATCCTCATCGTGGTGCCGGAACCTCTTCTGCATCAATGGCTCGTTGAAATGCGCCGACGCTTCAATCTCAGAGTAAGCCTCTTTGATGAGGAACGATACCTTGAGAGCCATGAATCGAATCCCTTCCTTAGCGAACAATTGGTCCTTTGCAGCCTCGAATTCTTGATGGGGCATCCCGATAGAAAGGTCGCAGCCTGTGACGCAGACTTTGACCTCGTCATTGTGGATGAGGCCCATCATCTGGGGTGGAGTCAAGAATCAGCCAGTGCGGAATACGAGTTCATTGAGCGACTGGCGTCCTCCATGAAGGGGCTTTTGCTGCTAACAGCCACGCCCGAGCAACTGGGTAAAGAGGGCCACTTCGCCCGACTAAGATTGCTCGACCCTGTCCGTTTCCACAGCTATGCAGCCTTTCTAAAAGAAGAGAAGGATTACATCGCTCTGGCGGGTCTGATTCAGCATCTGCTTGACGATGATGAGATTGAATCCTCAGTGGTTGATCAGCTTGCCACTATTCTGGCAAAAGATCTGGCCGAGGATGTTCTTGAACGGCTGGTACTGGATCCGGATGAGCGGGTCAGAAAATCGGCTCGAAACGACGTTATTCAGCTTTTATTGGATCGTCATGGAACAGGAAGGGTCCTTTTCCGTAATACCCGCGCGACAATTCAGGGCTTCCCCAAGCGACAACTCGAATCTGTCCGTCTCGAGGCACCGACCGAACTTATAGATGCTGCGCGTCCCGATGGCCCGCCTCTCGAAGCGCGACTGCGTCCGGAAAAGCTCTTGGCCGGTCCTGATGGCGAATGGTGGAGCAAAGATCCTCGTGTTGAATGGCTCGTCAAGAAGCTGAAATCGCTGCGGCACAAAAAGGTACTGATAATTTGTGCTTTAAGCCAGACGGCCATTGAGCTAGAAGACGTTCTTCGAATCGCTGGGATTCAAGCTGCCGTCTTTCATGAGGGATTAAGCATCATCGCAAGAGACCGGGCTGCTGCCTGGTTTGCCGATGAGGAAGACGGTGCTCAAGTTCTGGTTTGCTCTGAAATCGGTAGCGAAGGCCGTAATTTCCAATTCGCTCATCATCTGGTTCTGTTTGACTTGCCGCTCAATGCCGATCTGCTCGAGCAACGGATAGGACGCCTTGATCGTATCGGCCAAACTGAAACGATACAGATTCATGTTCCATTCTTTGGCGAGACGGCACAGGAACTTCTGTTCGACTGGTACCATCAGGGACTTGATGCCTTCGAGACCCTCAATCCCGCCGCACAAAGTGTTCATGAAGCACTAAGAGCTCAACTCGTCCCTCTGCTCTCAGGACATCCTGATAAGACAGAAAGCCAAAGGCTCCAGAAGGAAGCGCATTCACTTTCCTCAAAGATCCTGGAGGATCTCCATAGCGGAAGAGATCGCCTTCTTGAACTCAACTCCTGCCGGATTGAGGTGGCTCAAGCATTGGTCGAACAGATTGAATCTGAAGAATCCGATCATCTCCTATGGCCTTATCTTGAACGCGTCTTTGATGCCTATGGCATCAATATCGAAGAGCATTCTTCAAACTGCCTCATTCTGAGACCGGGTGAGCACATGCGAATGCAATTCCCCGAACTTCCGGATGAAGGCGTCACTGTGACGCTCGACCGCGCAACAGCTCTCGCTAGAGAAGATATCCTGTTCCTGACCTGGGAGCACCCCATGGTGCGAGGTGCGATGGATATCATCTTGAATAACGAGCATGGCAATGCCTCATTGGCCATCATGCAGCAACCCGACATTGATCCCGGCCAACTTCTGATTGAGTGCTACCACGTTGTGGAATGCACCGCCCCCAAGAAACTGCACGTCGGCCGCTTCTTTCCTCCTGTTCTTCTAAGAACCGTTTTGGATCAGGATGGAAATGATCTCAGCCACTTGGCGCCCGAGAGCTTTATCGGCAGTCATCGAAATTTCGACCGTGAACACGCCGTAGAGCTTCTCAGAGCCCAGCGCAAACCGATTGAACGAGCAATTCAAACGGCAGAAAAGAACATTAAGAAACAAATCCCCACCATTGCGTCTGCAGGTGTGAAGCGGATGTTAGACATGCTGACCGTGGAACTAAAACGACTCGCTGCCCTTCGAAAGGTCAATCCCAACGTTCGGCAAGAGGAAATCGACCAAATGAAGTCCAATGCTCTCGAACTCCACGCGAGCATTCAAGCATGCCGCCATCGGCTGGACTCCATAAGAGTGATTGTGACCAGTTAAAACCCAACAACCGCTTCGGGTCTGATACTGAAGCGGAGCGAAGTCCTTTATAAAACCAAAAACCAGAGTCGCGAGGAGATCTATGAATAAGCGCTATGTCTATTCTTTTAGTGAAGGCGATGGAAAAAACAAGCGACTTCTGGGAGGTAAAGGGGCGAATCTCTGCGAGATGACGCGTATCGGCCTGAATGTACCGCCAGGATTCGTGATCACGACGGAAGCCTGTATGGAGTTCCTGGAGTCTGGCCAATTGCCAGCTCGCTTGATGGATGAGGTCCTCCACAACATTCAAACGCTGGAAGTGCAAACAGGAAAGCGCTTTGGTGGGGATAGTAATCCGCTTCTTGTGTCAGTGAGGTCAGGATCCGCGCTGTCGATGCCTGGAATGATGGATACCATTCTGAATCTGGGCCTGAACAGTCACACGCTACGAGGCCTGATCGAAATGACAGGCAACCCAAGATTTGGTTACGACGCATACCGTCGATTCATCCAGCTTTTTGGCAAGGTAGCGCTCGGCATCAATGAGGAACACTTCAATCGGGAGTTTGACGAAGTCAAACAGCACGCGGGGGTAACTTCAGACCTCGCTCTCGACGCCAACCAGTTATTTACGCTGTGCGAGCGGTTTCTGGGGGTTGTTCAAAGGGAGACTGGAAAACCCTTCCCGGAAAATGTCCAAGAACAGCTTGAATTGAGCGTGCGTGCTGTTTTTAACTCCTGGATGGGACGCAGAGCGGTCGACTACCGAAAAGAATTCAACATCACGCCCGAGATGGCCAATGGAACAGCGGTCAACGTTGTCACCATGGTCTTTGGAAACCTAGGCGAGGACAGTGCCACCGGCGTGGGTTTCACTCGAAATCCCGGCACGGGTGAGAACGAGATGTTTGGCGAATATCTCATTAATGCCCAAGGGGAGGATGTCGTTGCGGGCATTCGAACACCCAAGCCTGTCAGCGAAATGGCTCGAGAAATGCCGGAAATGTTTCAGCAACTGCTGAACCTTCGTAATCGGCTTGAAGGACATTACAGAGAAGTCCAGGATTTCGAATACACCATTGAGCGCGGCGTTCTTTATTGCCTCCAAACCCGTAATGGGAAAATGAATGCGGCTGCGATGGTTCGCACCTCGGTTGAAATGTACAACGAAGGACTACTGAATAAGGATCAGGCACTCCTTCGGGTGGACCCACTCCAACTGGAGCAACTCCTTCATCCCCGAATCGACCCAAATCATGGCCGAACCCTGCTCGTGCAGGGATTGCCAGCCTCACCCGGAGCTGCTTGCGGCCGGTGTGTATTTGATGCAGATCAGGCAGAGCTTTTGGGCCGAGCTGGGGAAAAGATCATCCTCGTTCGAGAGGAGACCCGCCCTGAAGACATTCATGGATTTTTTGCATCGCAGGGCATTCTGACCAGCCGCGGCGGCAAAACCTCGCATGCTGCGGTGGTGGCTCGTGGAATGGGCAAGGCCTGCGTTGCTGGTGCGGAGGGAGTTATCGTCGACGGACGCACCCGAACCGCCCGCATCGGAGATCAAATCCTTCGAGAAGGCGACATCATCACCATCGATGGACATGACGGATCGGTTTATCTTGGCGAAGTACCGACTCTGCCAGCGGAATTTTCAGAGGACTTAAAGACCCTTCTGGCTTGGGCGGATGAGAAGGCCCGGCTCAAAGTTTTTGCCAATGGCGATACGCCGGAAATGGCCCGCGATGCAATCCGTTATGGCGCCAAAGGAATTGGATTGTGCCGGACGGAGCGAATGTTTAATGCGAGTGATCGTCTCCCGGTTGTCATCGAAATGATTCTGGCTAAGACCACAGAGGATCGTCTCGCAGCTCTGGATAGGCTCCTTCCGATGCAGCGGGCAGATCTTGAAGAGATGTTCAGGATCATGAGTCCGAATCCGGTCACGATTCGATTACTCGATCCTCCCATGCACGAATTCCTTCCCAGTGAACGCCAACTCGTGGAGGAACTTGAGGCCCTTGAACATTACCGTAGCGTCGTTAAAGGCCGAACTGCCGCGCTTCAGTCGTTGAATCTGATTGATAGCAGCAATTTAATTGATTCAGGACTCACAGAAGATCTCATCGATAGTGTGATCGCCAAAAAGCAGGACATGCTTCGAAAGGTGCGCGACCTGCATGAAGTCAATCCGATGCTCGGACACCGTGGCGTGAGACTCGGTATCACCTATCCTGAAATCTACGACATGCAGATTCGGGCGATCCTCGAAGCTGCAGCCAGTCTGGTCAGAAGTGGCGTCAATATCTCGCCTGAAATCATGGTGCCTCAGGTCATCACAGTTCAAGAACTCAAGCGAGTGCGGGCGAGTGTGGATCGCATCAAGCAAGAAGTAGAGCGGAATACCGGCGTTCAATTGAGCTTTAAATTTGGCTCAATGATTGAAACCGTTCGGGCCTGTACCCGTGCTGGTGACCTTGCAAGCCTGGCCGAGTTCTTCTCATTCGGAACGAACGATCTCACACAGGCCACTTACTCCTTTTCTCGTGAAGATGCGGAAAACAAATTCTTGCCGCTCTACACAGACACCGGCATTCTTCACGACAATCCCTTTGAGATCTTGGATCGCAAGGGCGTGGGTGTTTTGATGCAGATGAGCATCGACCTCGGTCGCGCCGCAAATCCCCAGCTTAAGATCGGTATTTGTGGCGAACAAGGTGGCCATCCGGATTCTGTCCATTTCTGCCACGATATCGGTGTGACCTACGTCTCTTGCTCACCGCATCGGGTACCTGTCGCTCGATTGGCAGCAGCACAAGCGATGCTCAAATCCAGAGGCCCCGCAACCCAGGATGGGCAGACGATTGCCTCCCCCAATCTGAATCCTATCCCGACAGCACCTGCTCCGGCACCTGCTCCGGCTCCGGCTCCGGCTCCAGCTCCAGCTCCAGCTCCAGCTCCAGCTCCAGCTCCAGCTCCAGCTCCAGCTCCAGCTCCAG
>JBEBBO010000084.1:0-6960 GCA_041158345.1 Pseudomonadota bacterium
CGAGAAAAGGACGGACTCTGGGCTGTCCTGGCCTGGCTGAATCTCCTGGCCGTCAGAAAGGAATCCGTCGCCGAGATTGTTGAGGCCCATTGGAAGCAGTACGGGCGCGATGCCTATTCCCGCCACGACTACGAAGGGATTCCGATCGCGATTGGTGAAGCCATCATGGCCCGAGTCCACGAGCAACTCCCCTCGCTCCCCGGAAAACGTTTCGGGGACTATGAGGTCACTGAAGCCGATGACTTCTGCTATCAGGATCCGATTGATGGCAGCGTCAGTCCGCATCAGGGCGTCCGCATCATCTTTGGTGAACGTGCCCGGATGGTTTTCCGGCTCTCAGGCACAGGAACGGTTGGCGCAACTCTCAGACTTTATATCGAGCAATATGAAACAGACCCCAAGCGCCAATCCTTGGATGCGCAAGTGCTCCTCAAGGACTTGATTGATCTGTCTGAACAGCTGGCTGAAATTCGCAAACGCACCGGTATGGCAGAACCCACGGTGATCACCTAAGTAGATCGCGAGGACGCTCAGGGATTTCGACTGGCCCATAAACGGGCCAGTCGAGCATAAGACGCCAAGGAAAGGGTTTCAGCGCGGGCACCCGGATCAATCTCTGAGGCTCTCAAGTCCTCTTCTGAGAAAAGGTCTCTCAAGGCATTCCTGAGTGTCTTTCGACGTTGCATGAAGGCTTGGGTCACCACCCGACCCAGCGCTTTGGGGTCAGCGTCAACGGGCGGTTTCGTATGGGGCGTGAGTCGAACAATTGCAGACACCACCTTGGGAGGCGGATAGAAACTCTCCGGCCCCACCTCAAACAAATTTTCCGCCTCGCAGTAATACTGGGTCATGATGCTGAGTCGCCCGTACTCGGAATCCCCGGTCTTGGCGCAAAGGCGCTCGACCACTTCTCGCTGCAGCATGAAGGTCATCTCCGAAATCATGCCGGCATGACTGAAGAGATGAAAAATTAATGGCGTCGAAATGTTGTAGGGCAAATTGCCAACGACGCGGATCGGACCGTTCGTCGCCAGCCGCCCAAAATCGAACTTCAGCGCATCGCCCTCGTTGAGGTGAAAGCCCGCCTCATGCGCAAACCGCTGCCTGAGCAGCGCAGCCAGATCCCGGTCAATTTCAATCGCCTCGATATGGGCACCGGCCGCCAAGAAGAAACGCGTCATGGCCCCTTCGCCGGGCCCAATTTCGATGAGGCGCTCCCCCACTTGGGGCCCGACAGACTGCACAATCCGATGCACGACCGCATCATCCCGCAGAAAGTTCTGGCCAAACCGTTTTCGGGGCGTATGACTCATGGGGGCTGATCCTCTCCAGTGTTGCGTTGTTCTGTTCGGACCAGATCCAAGGCCAAATCAATCGCCGCCAACAGGCTTCCGGCATCCGCCTTTCCGGTCCCCGCAAGGTCTGTGGCCGTCCCATGATCAACGGACGTTCGAATGATCGGCAGCCCCAGGGTGATGTTGACCGCCCGTCCAAATCCCTGGAACTTCAGTACAGGAAGCCCCTGGTCGTGATACATGGCAAGGACGGCATCCGCCGTTTCAAGCTGTTGCGGCAAAAAAAGCGTATCGGCCGGCATCGGGCCGGTGAGGCGAAAGCCCTCAGCGCGAAGGCGCTCCAGGACCGGGCTGATGACGGTGTTCTCCTCGTGCCCAAGGTGCCCAGACTCCCCCGCATGGGGGTTGAGTCCCGCCACCAGGATATGCGGATCAGAAAAGCCAAATCGCCGGATGAGATCCGCGCGAAGAATACGCAGCACCCGCTCCAGACCTTCTGCCTGAATCGCCGAAGGCACTTCAGACAGCGGCAGATGCGTCGTCGCCAACGCCACCCTGAGACCTGGCGTGGTCAGGAGCATCACCGGATGGCCTCCGGTGATCCCGGCAATGTATTCGGTGTGCCCTGAGAAAGGTCGACCGGCCTCATTGATGACCGCCTTGCTGATCGGCGCAGTCACCATGGCGTCAAAGCCGCCCTCAAGGCATGCCCGGACGGCAGCATCCAGGGTCTCAAGCACGTAGCCCGCATTCTCCGGCGTGAGAAGACCTGGAACGTGAGACGGCGCCCTGGAAACGGGCCACACCCGCAAAGCGCCCGGAGGAATCTCCGACCAGTCCCGCGGACCCTCCATTTCAATGAGCGGGACATCCACCCCAAGCTTTTTTGCGCGATTCCGGAGTAAAGCAGGATCGCCTGCGATTGCCAGACACTGCGCTTCGGGACGCCCTCTCAGCGCGAGGCAAAGATCGGGACCGATGCCGCCGGGATCTCCCGCGGTTAGAACCAGCCGTCCAGCCATCCCTTTTCTGCCTGATCCTTGCCGGGCTCTTTACTCGGGTCCTTGGGCTTCTCACCCGGAGACTTTTCCGCATCACCAGCCCCTTCACCCGTCCCTGACGCGGTTTCGTCTTTTGCGGGGGGCTTCGGCTTGAGCGCGGGCGGCGGGGTATAGCCCTCGGGCATATATTCGGGAACCCGAATTTCCACGAAGGCTTCGTCGCGGATTTTCCGGAGCCAGACCTCCGTCTCTTCCCCGACACGGCGCTCAAAAATTTCATCCTGCGCTTTCTTGCGAAGGACTTCGTCACTGTCTTGTGATTCCTTTCGCTCCAGCACCTGAATCAGGTGCCAACCAAACTGGCTTTGAACCGGCTCACTGAGCTGGTTGATTTCCAGCGCATTCATCGTCCCTTCAAATTCGGGCACCAAGGCGCCAGGAGTCACGAACCCCAGATCCCCGCCTTTCACGGCGGAGCCCTTGTCATCCGAGTTGCCTCGTGCCAGATCGCCGAAGTCATCGCCACCCTTGATGCGATCACGTATGGCTTCCAGTTTCTTTCGGGCATCCTGATTGGTGATCAGCTCGTTGGGCTTGATCAGGATGTGGCGAACATGGGTTTTGGTGATGCGGTCCACCGCGCTGCCTCGGGTATCCAGGAGCTTGATGAGATGGAAGCCACTGGGGCTTCGAATAGGCCCTTCGACATCTCCTTTCTTCATGTGGGGGACGATCTCAGCAAACAGGGTCGGGACGGCCGTCAGCTTGCGCCAACCCAGGTCCCCGCCCTTGAGCGCTTCGGAAGAATCCGACGATCCCATGGCGACCTGCTTGAAATCCTGCCCCCCGCGGAGGTCTGCGAGAATTTTCTCGGCGCGCGATTTGGCAGCATCCACTGCCGCAGCATGGGCAGCCTGTGGGACCGAAATCAGGATATGGCCCAAAAGGAACTCCGTATCGGGGTGGGTCGCATTCGTTCCCCGCTTGTCGAGCCACTGATCCACCTCGCGGTCACTGATCTTGATCTGACTGTTGACCTGACTGGCTCGAAGGCGCTGCTGCGTGATTTCGCCTCGGATCTGTTCCAAAAACTCGTGGTACTCGATGCCCTCGCCACGCAGGGACTCGCGTAATTCCTCCGGAGTCATGTTGTTCCGCTCGGCGATGCCAATCACGGCCTGACGTAGCGTCTCATCGTCGATTTTGAGTCCGCCTCGCTCCGCCATCGCGACTTGCACTTTTTCAGTAATCAGTCGGTCCAGTACCTGCTTCACCAACACCGAGTCCGGCGGCATGGACGTTCCGCTTCGCAGCATCCCCTGTCGGATGGCATCGACGCGCTTCATTAGCTCGCCTTCCAGGATGACCTCATCTTCGACAATCGCAACGATTCGATCCACCTCGGCGGCCCAGACCTTGGAGACGACCATCGGCAGGCAGAAGGCCGCCGTGAGGCCGAGTCCTATCAAAAACCGTTCAGCTAAAGACATCCGCACAGCGTTCCCTGTCCTCGATTGCATCAATAATCCTGGTAACGGTAACCCATAATCGTTCGCTGCAGGAACTTGTCGACGTCGGCGTTGACGCTGGACAGCCCCTTGAGATCCATCTGGACATAGATGGCATCGTTGGTTTGCGCACTGCCATTGGAATTGATGGCATTCAGATAGCGACGAGCAATAATCGCAAACTTGTAACAGCACGTCTCCCGCTCCAAACCGAAGAACGTTTCGAGCGTTGTATTGTTGAGAAGCGAATACTCCCAACGCCCGATCATTTGCCAACCCGCCACCAGAGGCAGACGGAAGGAGACATCGGTCAGATTAAGACATTCGCTGAAGGTGGAGAGATAGCTGTAGTTCGTGCTCGAGCTCGTTGGGCAACCGGTATTGGTGTTCTGATTCAGACGATAGCGGTAGATCATGTTGAGGATCTGGTTTTTCCGATTGTTATAGGTCAAACCGATCTGTCCGCGCGAAATAACATTTTGAGAGACGTTGTATTGCCCCGCGTTGTAGAGACTCCAGTCCTCGGTAATGCCGGCGTAGATATCGCCGACCAAATTCGAAAAGCTCTGGCTATATGTTGAAGGCGTCGTCCCAAGCGTTGTGACCTTCCGATCATCCAGATAGGCAATATTTCCGATGGTGGCCCTCAGGCGGTCATAGCCCTTTTCCCCGTCGATGATGCGCGAGGTCACCGCCGCAGTGACCGAATTGGTATCGCCAATGCGGTCATACCCCGTGTAGCGGTTCTCACGGAATAGCTGGTAGTAGGTAAAGTCGTAAGGGGTTGTATCAAAGACCGGAATATTCGACTGATCGGCATAGGGGATGTAGACATAGTACAAACGCGGTTCAATCGTTTGCTGCCAAGTTTGCCCCCCAAGATCAAAATCCCGATCAAAGTAAGTCCCCGCATCCAGCGAGAGAATCGGGACCGTGAAATTGGGGTTGGAGGTTTGCTGGACGGCCACGCCATTGGCCTGCTGGAGGGCCTGCCACTGTCCTGTGTTCTGCAGTGAATACTGGTTGAAGGCCAGGGTTGCGCTGGGCCTAAAGAAGCCCCAGCTTGACTCGATCGGCATCTGCAATTTGGGCCGCATCACAAAACGCTGACCCTTCGTGAGGTAGGAGGAATCAGCCTCAATATCAGTCATCTGAATCGTGTTTGACAGGGTCAAGCCGGTATCCAATATTTGCGAGCCCCAGTTATGCTCCAGCTTGGGAAGATAGAAGTAGGGATAGGCCGTTTTCGGAATCGCAGGATTGATGGTCTGGTAATAGTTAGCCATCAGGTTGACATTGCCGTACTCACCGCCGTTGTAGTTCACAAACGCACGGCTGGTGATATTGTTCACGTCAATCATCGAGAGCGGACTACCCAACTGGCTGAGATAGTTCGCATCGGAGACGTAGTTGAGGTCGACCTGACTGCTCAGATCCTTCATCCAGACGGAGCTATCCTGAAAGCCGAACTGTCCTCGCGTGGTTTTAGTCTGGGTATCGTAAGGCACGACGTCAGCGATCAGCTTGCCACGCGAGGTCTCGGTGAGATAACGAAACTCATTCAGGCTCATGAAGCCTCTTTCACTGAGATAACGCGCTTGGATGGTCGCATCCATGTTGGGCGCAATATCAAAGTAGTAGGGAACTGCCAGATTGAAGCCGTTGATCTGGGTATAGCCCATGACCGGACTCAATAGACCGCTCATCCTTCGCCCATCGATGGGGAAGGACATCACTGGGCTCCAGAATACCGGCAGATCATAGAAACTCAGCCAAGCGTTATGGGCCCTCGCAAAGCCCGTATCCTTGTTCATGACCACATTGTCTGAGTGCAGGACCCAATCCTGATTGCCCGGCGGACAAGTGGTGTAACTGAAGGTTTCGTAACGGGAGAGAATGGCGCTATCCAGGTAGGTCACGCGTGAAGTGCCGCGGCCTGGGACTTGGGGCAAGATAAATTGGCTGTTCCTGTAGACGCCTCGACCGTCGCCCTTGAGATGCGCACTGTCGCTCATCAGGATCTGGGTCTTGTCCTTGTAGACCACATTCCCATGCGTATTGATCGCGTTATTGACGAGATTGCGGGTGATAAAGTCGGCCCATAGCTCCTGATCAGCCTGTGTCAGATGGGCGCTTCCGACAAAAGTCGACACCTCATTGTCGATCAACTCAAAAAAGTCCGAATCAATGTCGGTCGGCGCTGTATCCCGGGCCAACCGTTCCTCACGAGACATGATGAACTCAGTCAGGGGGGGCGGCAGCTTTTTTCCAACCTTGACCGCACACAGCCGCGTCCAGGGATTCGTTGGCAGTTTCCCCATCAGGGTCAGGAATCGTTCTTCATCCTCTCGCGTGATCTGGCGAGATTCCGACCAGTGTTCATCATCCTCGCCCTGCTCGCTGACCACATGCGCCATGCCGCGGGGATCCCTTCCCGATAACGAACAGACCCAGCTTCGGTCTTCCCCCTCATCGGCGCTCGGCTCACAGTTCCATCCAGAGACCTTGCTCTTGGGTGGCTCACCTTTCGCGAGTGCAGAATTGAAAGGATCATGGCCCTTGAGCATTTCAGGGCGGTCTTCGGGCCCTGTGGTTTCGCCTGAAAGCGGATCCAGCTGCCGACCCTGAGTCTGCTCCGAGGATTTCGCCTCTTCCCCAAGCTCAACGCCCTTGCTATGGCTCTCGACCGGTTGATGTGGGCCACAACTCCAGTGCCCCGTCTTGGGGTCGGGCGCACACTTCCAGTCTCCTTCGGTCGCAGAAACGGAATGGGCAGACAAGGTCAACCCAAACAAAAGGAGTAAGGTAGGGCGAATAAACCCGGGCATCGCTCAGGAGATCAGGCGCCCTGATACAGGCTGTGTAAAGGCATTCTCGGAGCCATGGCGTTGGGATGGGGCGGGAAGGTCGTCGAGGGCCCGCCGAGTGTGTTCAAATAGCGGCCTACGACAATCTATTTTACCCGATCCCAGGCTTGGTCTGGGCAAGTTTTTTAAAGACCCTTCTGTCCCTCATGCAACGCCCAGATCCGCGCCGCGACGCTCTTCTCGACTGGTTGAGAAATGATCTTCATCTGAACGTCGAGTCGCTGGTGACCGCCTCATCCGACGCCAGCTTCAGACGCTACTTCCGTTTCAATCTGGGTGAAGAGACCCG
>JBEBBO010000085.1:0-3761 GCA_041158345.1 Pseudomonadota bacterium
TCCAATGGCGCCAATGGCCACGGCCAGAAATCCAAAAAGACCTGCTGCAGCCAAGAGAAGACTCGCATTCAGGGAAAATCTATTCGCGGTCTGCATACCACTGCCTCGCAACGAAATAAAAAGGGGCTCCGGAACGGCGTTGTTCCGGAACCCCTTCGGCTGAACAACACCCTCGGGATATTAACCGAGAGATGCGGCCAGCAGGCTGTTGAGACGTTTTACAAACGCTGCGGGGTCCTCGAGTTGAGCCCCTTCGCTCAGTACGGCCTGATCAAACAAGATCTCGGCGAGATCCTTGAAACGGCTCTCGTCGCTTTCCCCATTCAGGCGAACCACCAGGGGATGGTCGGGATTGATTTCGAAGACCGCCTTGCTCGTTGGGACGGTCTGTCCGGCCGACTTCATGATCCTCTCCATGGTTCGTGTCATGCCATAGGACTCACTGACGAGACAGGCAGGACTATCGGTCAGTCGGACGCTGACTTTCACCTCGCTGACCTTGTCGCCGAGCGCTGTCTTGATCCGATCGATCAGAGGCTGAAGTTCCTTGGTGGCCTCTTCCTTGTGTTGCTTGTCGGCTTCATCTTCAAGCGAGCCCAAGTCCAGGTCACCCTTGGCGATGGATTGGAGTGATTTTCCTTCAAACTCGGTCAGGTAACCCACGAGCCAGTCATCGATTCGCTCGTGCATCAGAAGAACCTCAAGGCCTTTCTTTTTGAAGATTTCCAGATGCGGGCTGTTCTTTGCGGCCTGATAGCTTTCTGCCGTGATGTAGTAGATCTTGTCCTGACCCTCCTTCATCCGGCCGATGTAGTCCTCAAGGGAAACCGTTTGCTCTTCGCCTTCATTGTGGGTGGATGAGAAACGAAGCAGCTTGGCGATCTTGTCTTTGTTCTTGGTATCTTCGATCGGTCCTTCCTTGAAGGCCTGCCCGAACTGTTGCCAGAACGTGGTGTACTTTTCAGGGTCATTCTTCGCCAAGTCTTCAAGAAGGCCAAGGACCTTCTTCACAGCGCCAGAACGGATCTTCTCCAGAAGCGCATTTTCCTGAAGAATTTCACGGGAGACGTTCAACGGCAGGGTGTCAGAATCGATGACACCGCGAACAAAGCGGAGGTAACGGGGCATGAGCTTTTCGGATTCTTCCATGATGAAGACTTTCCGAACATAGAGCCTGACGCCCTGTTTGGATTCGCGATCCCAAAGGTCAAAAGGCGCAGCCGACGGGAGATAGAGGAGCAGCGTGTACTCATTATTCCCTTCGACTCGGCTGTGAACACGCGCAAGAGGCGGCTGGAAGTCATGGGAGACGTGCCGGTAGAACTCGTCGTACTGCTCGTCGGTAATCTCATCGCGGCTCTTCGCCCAAAGGGCTGATGCGCTGTTGACGGTTTCCCATTCGGGCGCCTTGGGTTCTTCGCCTTCCTCCGGTTCGCCGTAGTGTTCTTTGAGCATTTCGATCGGAAGCGAAATGTGATCGGAGAACTTTCGGATGGTGCTTCGGATTTTCCAACTGTCGAGAAAATCGTCATCCCCTTCCCGAAGGTGGAGGGTGATGCGAGTTCCGTGCTCGGCTTTTTCGATGTTTTCGAGGGTGTAATCGCCTTCACCCTGGGACTCCCAGCGGACGCCATGTTCAGGCTTATCGCCGGCCTTGCGGGTTTCGAGAACCACGCGATCGGCAACGATGAAGGAGGAGTAAAACCCGACACCAAATTGTCCGATCAGCTGGCTATCCTTGGCTTGATCGCCGGTGAGCGATTCGAAGAACTTACGTGTTCCGGAGCGGGCAATGGTTCCGATGTTCTCTTTGACTTCATCCCGCGTCATGCCGATCCCGTTATCGGTCAGGGTGAGGGTGCGCGCATCCTTGTCAAACTCGATCCGGATGCGGAGATTGGGGTCACCTTCGTAGAGCGAATCATCGCTCAGCGCGTTGAATCGAAGCTTGTCTGCAGCGTCGGACGCGTTGGAGATCAGTTCTCGGAGAAAGATTTCCTTGTTGCTGTAGAGCGAATGGATCATGAGGTGCAGCAGTTGCTTGACCTCAGCTTCAAAGCCCATCGTGACCTTATTTTCCGCGACAGTCATGGTGTTGTTAGCCTCCAGATGTGTATTAAAGTCTCGCGGCATAGGCCGCATGACTCGTACATGGGGTCTTATACGGTCAATTTCAAGCCTTGAATGTGGGTGAAATTTCGAATCGAGATCTTGCGCTAGGCTTGATCAGCATCGGGTCTGGAAAATCCGCCTTCGGAGAGCATTTCGGCAAAGGCGCCCTGAATGGCAACCAGTTGATCGAACGTCCCTTGTTCGATGATGCGCCCCTGATCCAGAACAATGATCTGGTCCGCGTGTGAAACGGTGGAAAGCCTGTGGGCGATCACAAATGTGGTTCGCCCTTTTTTGAGCGCATCCAGCGCGCGCTGAATCCTGGCTTCAGTCCAGGTATCCAGGGCACTGGTTGCCTCGTCCAGAATGAGCAATGGGGCTTTCTTGAGGAGTGCTCGGGCAATGGCGATGCGCTGCCGTTCTCCACCGGAGAGATTCCCGCCTTGCTCTCCAATGACGAAGTCATAGCCACCGGGCTTTCTCAGGATAAAGTCTTCAGCTTCTGCCTCTTGAGCGGCCTGGTGAATTTCGGCTTCGCTCGCCTCGGGTCGACCGATGCGAATGTTTTCGAGGATACTGCGGTTGAACAGCCCTGCATCCTGAAAGACGACGGAAATGGCCTGGCGGAGTGAGCCGAGTCGGACGTCCTGAATGTTCTGATCATCAATCAGGATTCGGCCGCTCTCCATTTCAAGAAGCCGCTCAAGAAGGAGGAGCGTGGTGGTTTTGCCAGATCCGGTTTTTCCAACCAAGGCCACGGTTTGCCCTGGAGGCACTTCAAAATCGAGGTCGAAGACCCCTTGAGGCGATCCAGGGTACTGAAAAGACACCTTCTCGAAACGGACACGTCCTTCACTGACCTTCAATTCGGGTTTCTGTGATTCTTCTCGTGAGCGAGAGGCATTGTCGAAGAGATCAAGAAAGCTCTTGATGGTTGGCATCTGGCTGAAGATCCGGACGCTAAAGCTGGATAATTGATCCAGTTTTCCGATCAGAAGGGTGGCAAAACCGACAAAGCTGACGATGTCTCCAAGACTGATTTTGCCTTCGCTCGAAAGGTACGACCCGGTAGCAAAGATGGCGACCATCGCAAGGGTTGCCGAGGCGCGGGTCAAAACCGTCAGAACGGCCCACCAGGTCAGGACGGGATACTGGACCGCGAGGAGTTCTTGCATGAGGGTCTTGATGGCGGTCACCTCAAGGTGAACGCGCTCAAACCCTTGAACCACGGTGATGTTCCCAATCACATCGCCGACTTGACCGAATACGCCGGAATTATGGCTTTCAACGGCTGTTTGTCCCGCTTGGCTTTTGCGGACGACGATGACATTGGCGAGGGTATAAACCAGCGCCAGAATCCCGAGGATTGCTGCCAGCTGGGCCTGCATATGGACCGCGGTCGGAATCAGGAAGGCAATGCTGATGAGGGCTGCAAGATGTTCCCTGAGAAAGGTCAGCCACATCCAAAATAAGGCATCACTGCCCGCCAGAAGAAGCCTGACGGTACTCCCGCTCTCACCTTGCTGATGGGCAGGTAGCGTAATGACATGTTCAAAGGCATTGGCCAAAACGGAAAGTCTCAGGCGATGCGATAGTCGATCGGCTGCCATCGCCACCAAGACGCCCGCCACAATGCTGAAAAGGCCAAG
>JBEBBO010000086.1:0-3293 GCA_041158345.1 Pseudomonadota bacterium
AAGGTCATCCAGATTTTCAGGAAGGTAGAAGCGATCTGCCTTGCCGCCCGCTCGCCAGGAATTATGGGAAGCCATCGGCTCGTCGATCAAAAGGCGCCCCTGGAGCGGAAGGCTGTCCCCGAGAAGATCCCGGGGCACGCTCACCGGGATGCCCCCGCGGCAAGTATTCCACCGAGCGTTTTCGGAAGTTCAAGGGCCACAGCCCCGATATTGCCCGCACCCAGGGTCAAGATGACATCATCTGCCTCGACAATCCCTGCAAGCAATTCAGGCAACTCAAGCACTTCCGCCAGAAATACCGGCTCAATTTGGCCGCGCATTCGAATGGCCCGCGTCAAGGATCGCCCATCAGCCCCAGCGATGGGCTTCTCCCCGGCGGCATAAACCTCGCATAAGATCAAAACATCGGTCTTGGATAGGATTTGCACAAAGTCCTCAAAGAGATCTCGCGTGCGCGTGTAGCGATGGGGCTGAAAGACCATGACCAAACGCCGCCCCGGATACGATTGTCGAGCCGAATCCAGCGTCGCCTCGATCTCCCGCGGATGATGTCCATAATCATCGACCAACGTGAGGTGTCCCGTCTGATGAGCGATTTGACCATTCTGTTGAAACCGTCGACCGATCCCCTTGAACTGACTCAAGGCCCGCCGAATCACCTCCGCCGGGATTCCCAACTCTTCAGCAATGGCGATGATGGAGAGCGCATTCAGAATGTTGTGCTGCCCCGGGAGATTCAAGGTGACGTCAAAGCGACCGCTTCGCCGTGTCTCCACAGTAAATGTACTTTGAAGCCCCTCGCGACGAACCTCCACGGCCCTGACATCCGCTTCGGGGCGAAATCCATAAGTGACTACGGGCTTGCTGATTTGCGGGAGGATCTCCCGAACGCCTTCATCTTCAACACACAACACAGCGAGCCCGTAGAAAGGAACGTGATGCAGGAACTCGACGAAGGTTTCCTTCAAGCGCTCAAAGTCCCCGGCGTAGGTCTCCATATGATCACGGTCGATATTGGTCACCACCGCGATCATGGGTTGTAAATGCAGAAACGAGGCATCACTCTCGTCCGCCTCGGCGACAAGAAACGTGCCTTTTCCAAGCTGTGCATTCGTTCCAGCACTGTTGAGCCGCCCACCAATCACAAAGGTCGGGTCTAGGCCGGCCTCAGCCAGCACACTGGCACACAGGCTGGTCGTCGTGGTCTTGCCATGCGTTCCAGCGACCGCAATGCCGTAACGGAATCGCATGAGCTCAGCGAGCATTTCTGCCCGTGAAATGACGGGGATTTTTTTGGCCAGCGCCTCTGCGAGCTCTGGGTTGGATCGATCAATGGCCGTCGAGACCACGACCACTTCGGCGCCGTGGATATGGTCTGATGCATGACCCCGATAGACCGCTGCACCCAGATCACGCAATCGCCGCGTCGCCGCATTTTCGCCAACGTCAGAGCCCGACACCTCATAACCGAGATTCAGTAGGACTTCGGCAATGCCACTCATGCCCGTTCCACCGATGCCGATAAAATGGATTCGCCGAATGCGACTCATCCCATGTTGACGTTGGTTATCGGCGGAGACCTTCATATCCAGTTTAACTCTTCGTTTTATTCAGATTGGCATTTTCAAGGCAGACCGCTGCAACAATCTCAGCTGCTGCGGGACGAGCGACCTGGCGGGCCCCTTGAGACATTGCCTCGAGGCGTCCCGGCGTATTCATGACATCGGCGATCGACGCGGCAAGATGTTCAGCGGTCAACTCATTCTGTGGCATGAGAATGGCAGCGCCAGCCTCCTTCAGCACCTCGGCATTTTTAGTCTGATGATCATCAATTGCAAAGGGATAGGGCACCAATACTGCCGGAAGCCCGGTCACCGCGAGCTCACTGATCGTCATCGCACCCGCACGACAGATTGCCAGATCGGCCCAAGCGTAAGCTTCTGCCATGTCCTCAACGAATGCCGTAACCTCTGCCTTCAAACCCAGTGCGCTGTAGCGGGCAACCGTATCCTCCCGTAAAGCGCTCCCGGTTTGATGCCGGATCTCCAGAGGCACATCAAGCCTCGCTAAGGCCTCAGGCACAATCTCATTGAGTGCTTTTGCGCCCAAACTCCCGCCCACGATCAGAATTCGAAGCGGGGCGCCGGCACTTCGCTCTTTTACCCGATGGCTCAGACCGACGATCTCTCTCCGCAATGGATTGCCCGTCACTCGGGCCCTCACCTTAGCTGGAAAACTGCCACGAAAGGCTTCAAGGACGACCCGAGCGCGGGATGCAAGAAGCCGATTGGTCGTTCCGGGCACGCGATTTTGCTCATGGAGCACCAAGGGAATCCCCGTGAGACTCGCCATGAGTCCGCCAGGCCCTGACACAAATCCGCCCATCCCGAGCACGACTTGGGGCCGCACTTTTCTGAGGATTCCCAGCGACTGCGTCAGCGCCTTGAGCACCATAAAAGGCGCCTTGAGGGCACCCTTGATACCCTTACCTCGGACACCCTCAACAGCCAACCATTCGACCGGAATGCCGGCCGCAGGGACCACACGGGCCTCAAGGCCCTTTCGGGTACCCATCCAAACGACTTCGTTGCCCCGGTCCATCAATTCACGGGCCACAGCAAGCGCCGGGTAGACATGCCCCCCGGTTCCCCCAGCCATAATCATTACACGTTTGCCCACGTTGCCCTCACCCGGGGTTTTGCCGTGACGGCCGCGATGGCATCGCTACGAACTCTGAATAAAAGGGCAAGCGTCGCACTCATGATCATGATGCTGCCGCCACCGTAACTCATCAGAGGGAGCGTCAAGCCTTTCGTCGGCAGCAGCCCCATATTGACGCCCATATTGATAAAGGCCTGAACCGAAAACCAAACCCCAATCCCATAGGCCAGATACGCAGAGAATCGGGTGCCGGACTGCTCAGCCAGACGGCCAATCACAAACGCACGCCAAACCAGCAACATGAATAGCAGGATGACCGAAGTCGTTCCCAGCAAACCCAATTCTTCACCGACCACTGAAAAGAGAAAATCGGTATGCGCCTCGGGCAGGTAGAACAACTTTTGGATGCTGGACCCTAAACCAACCCCCGTCCACTCCCCCCGCCCAAACGCAATGAGCGCTTGAGACAACTGAAAATCGCTATTCAAGGGATCATCCCAGGGGTCCAGAAAGCTCAGAACCCTCCGAAGGCGGTAGGGTGCGGTGATGACCAGAAAGACACCAGCCATGATGAAGGCGCCCACCAGAAGACCGAAGTGCCAAAACTTGGCTCCCGCCAACAACAACATCCC
>JBEBBO010000087.1:0-2944 GCA_041158345.1 Pseudomonadota bacterium
GGGCGTCCGGGCCGAACGCGATGAATTCTCCGCCGAGGGATTCCGTCAGGTTCTGATAGGAACGGCCGATATCAATGACCCAGACTTTGGCCCCCTCCGCCAAAGAACGCACAATGATCTCGTTGGTCAGGAAGGACTTCCCGGACCCCGATTGTGCCGCGATGGACGCGTTGTAGTTGGTGGGGGAGTCAAAGAGGGAAAAGCGCATGGCTTCGCCGGACCTTGAAATCAGCGAGAGCATGGTGCCACCACTCCCGGACCAATCTGAAAAGAGGGGGAGCAACGGCAGCGCTTGCCGCGTTGCCAGCGTCCTGAATCGCTGACTCATCGTGACAAATGCGCGTTCGGCACCGAGCGGGAGGAGATTCAGGAAGAGGGGCAAGGCGATGTAGCGATCCTCGAGCAATTGAAACCCGAGTTCCCTGAAATACACCTTGGCGTTGGCCATGGCCCGCGTCGCTTCCTCGGGGCGAACAAAAAGTGCCATTGCCAGCGATGCGCGGACCGGCCGATCGCCTTCCTCGAAGGCGTCGAACAGGAGATCGAATTGGTGCTTACGGCTGCTGAGTCGGGGCAGAAACCGGGCCATCGGGCCCGTGGCCTGTGTCGTGATCCATTGACGGGACGTGGCGATCCGGGACTTGTGTGATTCACTCTCCGGGTAATGCAGCGTCATGCCGATGAGGACATTCTGGCGAATGCCGCGACTTCCCGACAGGAGATCCCCAAGGTAGCGCAGGGCACCGCCCAATGGGGCCGACTCGGGGTATTGCTTGACAGAAAGCAGCCGGACCTCCCGGCTCCCGAGTTGAATGTCCTCTTTGCTGAGCTTCAGGCAACTGCCAAATTCCAGCACTTGATCGCGCAGCGGACGCGATCGATCCGGGCTTGTGAGGGGTTCATCTCGCCACAAGGCTTCAGCATCCCAATGCAGGATTACCGCCATCCAGCGAAGCCACCGCGCGCCATTGAGTCGCGTCGGTCGAAGCCCAATGGTGGCCAACGACTGACAGGTGGCCGCACAGAGTTTTTCGGCTTCGCCCATCTCCAGGGGGGTGGGTTCCATGGTCTTGATCGGTAGTTTGAAGCACAGCATCAGTTCGCTCCGTCGAACCAGGACGCCATCCAGTTCCTGAAGGGGCTGATCCGTTGCCTTTTTTCGAAAGTCCCGGGAGCGTTCATCCAGCCGCTTGGGCAAGGACGATGCGGCATCGTTCTGCCCGCCCAGGGTCCGCTCCGGGTGCAGGTCTGGGGAGGTGAAAAGAAGGCATTGAATCAGGGTGTCGACCGGCCAGTCCTGATTCAACAGCACATTGAGCCGATCAAAGAGGCCACTGCTCAGCCCGGATAAGGGCTGGCACACCATGCCAAACCCCAGACTTCGGTCATCGAGAAGAAAAATGCCCTGATCCGGTTCTTCCGCCAGGACGCGAAAGAGGCTGGAGGCCATCGCCCGATCTCCCGAGAGCACGTCGTTCTGCATAGAAGGGCCTTAGGGCAAAACGGCCGTGACGATGTTGTCGATGACCGTCGGGGCGGTGTACACCCCAAGACCGCAGGCGATCCCGAGGACCAGCCCCATCATGGATCCGCGCATGACGCCGGAGACGAGGCCCACCAGCATGAAGGTGACGGCGAGAATTCGACCCAGCATGCCCTGAAGCCAGCCGGTCAGAAGGGTATAGATGTTGCCAAATTCACTGGATCCTCCCGTTCCGGCCCATAAAAGATCGGCGAAGGAGAACAGGGCAAGCCCGATACAGAGGAGTTTCAGGGGGCGGGTATGGATGTAACGATGCATGGGTGGGGTCCTCGATGAAGGGTTCAGCGTTTAGGGTTCGCGGTAATCGGCTTCCTCGACATGGAGACGCCGGGGTCCCTGCGAGGTCGGGAAGAGAGGAAACCCACCGCGATCCTCGGGTGCAGGCTGAGGGGGTGGGTTTTGGGCGCCGGCCACCTGAAGCGGTACCAGGCGACGGGGGACCGGTGTCTGGGACTGGCCCATTCGCCAGCGGCGGGGTTCAATCTCGGTGAGAATCGAGCTGGATCCAATCAGATCCCCGTTGTCATCTTCATAGGGGGGCTGCCAGATCTTGAGGGTCTGGGCAGGACTGCGCTCGAGACCCGGTTCGCCCGAGCGCGTTCCGGTGCGTGAGGGGGGGCGTTGCCGCTCCCCCAGATCGTCTGGATACGCCTCCTGGACCGCGTCCGAAGGGGCGCCCTTGTTGGTCGCGCGATAGGCCTGTGTTGCCGATTTGCACGCAGAAAATTGGGGAAAGCCCTTGCAGGCAAAGGAATGCGCGCAGCCAGACAGGGTCAGTGCAACGATCAGACTGAGAAGAGGTTTCATGAGGGGCTCCAAGGGATTCCGTGGAGACCAGTCTGGGACCTTTCAGCGTGTGACAGACCGTTCAAAATCGGGGTTTTCGACAGCATGCGAGGGGATTCGACAGGTTGGGCGTCGAGCACCACCCCAAAGGCTGAATGGGCTGTCGTCGGTCGAACGCAACCGGTGAACCTTCCCAACATTCGGTTGTCTTAGCGTATGTAGCAAGTTGGTTCTTCAGCACGCGGTCTCCTCTCCACCCCCCCCTGAGGCCGCGTGCTTTTTTAATGCCCAGTCCCCCGGAGAAACTCAGGATTGCACCCGCCGTCAGGTGGCGTAAGCTAATCCGCGAATGGGCGCCCAATCCTTCACCTCTTAGGGACTAGAAGACCGGCATCCATTCCTTACCCGGCCCTTGAGGCCCCCATCTCACATGAGGTCAACAATGAACAATATGAAGCTCTGCAGCCTTCTGGCCTGGATCGGGTTGTCTGCGACGTCTGTCGCCCATGCGCTCCCCTATGAGCGGGGCGTTGGCGCACCGGGTGTGGGTGTCGCGCCGGTTCCGGGCGTTGGCGCGCCGGGCGTGGGTGTGGTGCCAGGGGTCGGGGCCGGGGC
>JBEBBO010000088.1:0-7884 GCA_041158345.1 Pseudomonadota bacterium
TCCATCGAATTGGTGCTGTGCCGCCACGAGCAGAACGCTGCGTTTATGGCTCAGGCCTTTGGGCGGCTCACTGGAAAGGTGGGCGTGTGCCTTGTGACTTCGGGGCCCGGGGTCACCAATCTCGTCACAGGTCTTGCGACGGCGACCTACGAAGGGGACCCTGTTCTTGCGATTGGGGGCGAAGTCATTGTCAGGGATCGCTTGAAGCATACACATCAGGCACTCAACGGGATTGATTTAATGCGACCCGTCACAAAATATGCCGCCGAACCTTTGAATGTCGAGATGATTCCTGAAGTCTTTGGGAATGCGGTTCGAGCCGCCGAAAGCGGTCGTCCGGGTGCCGTATTTATCGGTCTGCCAAAAGACGTCGGATTGGCTTCAGCAGCCGTTCCAGCCCAAGCTGGTGTGGGTCGTCGTATAAGGCTTGGACATCCCGACTCCCAGGAAGTCTCTCTGGCTGTCGAGCTCATCAATCAAGCAAAGCGTCCACTTGTGCTGCTTGGATTGCAATCTTCTGAGCCTTCCTGTGCAGAGGCATTGAAGTGCTTTCTTGATCAAACGGATCTTCCGTATGTATCGACCTTTCAGGGAGCAGGTGCCTGGGCTGAGCCTGAGCGCGGCGGTCAGTACGGAGGTCGTGTGGGGCTTTTCAGTAATCAGCCGGCGGACCGCCTTCTGGAGTCGGCAGATTGTGTGGTGGCTATCGGCTATGACCCTGTCGAATATGATCCTGAGGTCTGGAACAAGGGGCATGCACGGCCATTGATTGTCATTGATGCCGTACCGTCCGATCAAGATCGCGCTTTCCTGCCCGCAGCAGAGTTAATTGCCGACATCGTTTTGAGTCTTGAGGCTCTGGGTTCCAGGCTCTGTCGTCATGTCGACCCAGGCTTTGATGGATTGGTTGCTGAGGCGGCTCGTGAACTGGCTGCGACCGTTGCCGAAGGCTCTGCATTCCAAGACTTTCCCGTGCATCCGCTCCGTGTCATTGATGAGCTCCGGAAAGTCGTGACGCCTGAAACCACCCTCGCTCTGGACGTTGGATCGCATTACATCTGGATGAACCGTTATTTCCCTGCATCAAGGGCGCGTCAGGTCTTGGTGAGCAATGGTCAGCAAACTCTTGGCGTCGCTCTGCCATGGGCTATCGCGACGGGCATTGCCCGGCCGGGCTGTCCGGTGATCTCAATTTCCGGCGATGGGGGGTTTCTGTTCAGTGCGATGGAGCTTGAAACAGCCAAGCGTATCGGATCGCGTTTTGTGCACCTGATTTGGAATAGTGCGTCCTACGACATGGTGGAATTCCAAGAGCAAGCGCACTACGGGGATACGGCCGGCGTGGCGTTGGGTCATTATGATGTCGTGGCTTTTGCAAAAAGCTTTGGCTGTGAGGGATACCGAATCACGGATCCCAATCAATTGGGTACAGTGCTTCGGAAGGCCCTTGGCTCCCAAGTTCCAGTCTTGATCGACATTCCAATCGACTATTCAGATAACCTTCAGTTAATGCAAAACGTTCGCCAAGAGTTTCTGAGTTGAGGCGCATTTCATGACGACCCCCATCACATTGCATTTGCCCTCGGCCATTGAGGAGGCCCTTACGATTCACTGCAATCGCAGTGGAGATACATTTGAGCATGTGATCTTTCGCGCTTTATCTGATTTTTTAGACCTGGAGCATCACTCGCTTTATCAAATTTCGACCTCGGGTGCTCTCGTAGAGGGTGTCTATCAAGGTTGCATGCGGGTGCGAGAAATTCTCAAGCAGGGGGATTTTGGTCTCGGTACCTTTCATGGTCTCGATGGTGAGGGCATCATGGTCGACGGGGCCTGTTATCAAGCGCTTTCCGATGGTTCAGTTCTTCCAGCAGATCCGGATTACCTGACGCCATTTTGGGTCGCCACGCACTTTAAGTCGGATATTGAAGCAACGTTTGAATCCGTTGAGGACTGGAGTGATCTCGGTCGACAGCTGGATAGGCTTCGTCCATCAGATAATCTGTTTGCAGCGATTCGAATCAATGGGACTTTTGCCCGGGTGCATTATCGAGTGGCTTGTAAATCGGAACCTGGCGTCGATTTGGTCTCAGCCACTCAGCATCAGGCTGAATATGCCTTCGAGGGGGTTGAGGGAACATTGGTGGGCTTTTTCACCCCGGATTTTGCGAATACGATTAATATCCCCGGCTACCATCTGCATTTTATTAGTCGCGACAGAGCCCATGGTGGGCATGTGCTAGACCTCAGGGCCTCGAACCTTGAGGTGGCCATTGATTATGAAAATCAACTGAAACTGGTTCTTCCTGAAACGCCCTCCTTCTTGAGGGCGGACCTCTCGAATGACCCGCGGGCGGCTTTGGAAAAAGCCGAAAGCAAACGGTGAACAGCGCCTATTCTTGAGGCAAATTTTGAAGTCGCCCTATAGCGAGGATGATCGTGAGTTTCAAAACTAATCGGCGTGAAGCATTCCTTCCCAAGGGGAGCCAGCCCTTAGGCCTGATGGGTTGCCGTCAAATTTTGACGGTGTTGATTTGTTTCGAACTGTCAGGCTGTGGCGTGATGCATCTGAATGCCCCTCCACAGAGCCAAGTCCGATTGATGTCGAAAAGTGAACCCGCTGAAATCAAGGTGGAACGCCATGCATGGTTCAAATATTGGGGCGGTGAACCCTTTAATCCAGAGGATGTGAATGCCTCGACCATCATTCAAGAGCAAGGATTGAAGGAGGCGCGCATTCAGATGACGAATACCTTTGTTGATGGCATCTACTCCATCATTCCAGGAATATTCGGGTTTCCTCGAAGGACTTTGGTGGTGGAGGGAAACCGGGTTCTGCATACCCCGGAGGGTGCAGTGGCATCGTCGTCACCAGCCACTGATCACGGGTCAGAAATTTCAAAAATTGGGGTGGCGAAATGAAGGTGTTTGCCTTGCTGCTTCTCAGTGCTGGTCTCACGGGATGCTTTACGACGACATTAAGTGCACCAGAACACACCCCTGTTCGAATTATGGCTGAAAGCGAAAAGGCCACTTATCACAACGAGTACAAGGATTGGTACCTATTGGGAGGCCTCATTCCGATATACCGACATAACATCCCGGAACTCATCGGTGAGCAAAAGCTTGTTGAGGTTCGCGTTAGAACAGAAGATCGTTTTTCAGATGGGGTGATTACCTTTCTGACGGATTACATCATCCCACTTTTCCCGCAGACCATCGTTGTGGAGGGGAATACGGCAGAGCAACTCAAAGCCGACACCAAAGCGGCCAAATCCAAGTCACCTCAAGGTACCGTGAGCCCGGGCCTCTAATCGAGGCATAAACTCCCAAGTTGGCGGCCGAATGGCCTTGGGATCGATATCACGGTCTTTGGTCTAAGCTGTTTTTGATCAAGATTGAAAGTCGCTGTAGTGCTGCCGTGTAGGCACGGGTAAGCGCTTCATAATCTGATGCTTTGGCTGGTTCGTTCAGTTTGGCATGTGCATGCCGGACTACTTTTTCCTTCTGGCCACGGATGGTCCAGATGGCCTCAAGCTCAACGCCTACGCCCAAGGTACCGTCAAATCGCGTGATGTCGATCTCCAATTGGTGGTCCGGGTGCGAAGGGGCGGCGGTCTGACCTGGCGTCGTGACCAATGTGCCTGGATACTGCTGTCCGAGGTCATCCGCTAGCGCCGTCGAAATTTCCGCGGTGAGGGACTCAGTCCACCGGTACGATTCGCTGATTTCCAGTCGAGAACTTCCCGGGACACGAGTCACGATCTTATTCGTGTCGACGTTTTCTGGGATGCTTAGTGCCGTAATGGCGAGGGTGTCCTTCGGTTGTCTGAGCACGCCTGATGGCGTCGTCACTGTCGAAGAGGATCTTAGCGTGTAGTACTGTCGGTCCGGTGATCTTGCGCAGGCACTGAGTAGGCTCAGCGCAAGAACAGTGAGCCATGGGAGCTTTGATTTCACGGGGCGTCTCCTGACTTTTTCCCTTTGATGAGCGATTCCGGCTCAGCCTCCAGGGTGTCGGCCAGATCGCGAATCGTCTGTGCCGAGCGGGTGGTTTCCTTGAGCGTTTTTCGGAGGTCGCGCTGCAAAGGTGAGTTCGGCTCAAGAGCCTCTTTGAGCTCAGTGAGGGTTTTCTTCAGTTCACTCAATGATCCCTGGGCCTCGGGCGCGATTTCCTTATTCAGCCGGTCCATGAATTTATTGAGATTTTGGGTGGTTTCGTTGAGCGAAGCCAGCGTATTACGTGTTTGAAGTCCGATATCGTTCAGTGGCATTCGATCAATTTTTTTCAAGATACTCGTGACACTTTGTTCCACGGCTTGGACCGTTCCTGGGGTGGTCGGCAGTTCGAGAGGGACCTTGTTCCAGTCCATCTTCGTGCTGGACGTATCGGGAAAGAATTCCAGCGCAATATAAAGCTGTCCAGTGATTAAGCTTCCTGAGCGAAGCTGCCCCCTCAATCCCCGCGATATGAGCGACTCAAGAAGCATCCGCCGATTCTGCTTTTCAGCTACGCCAGGCATGTACATTGCGGGGAGTCCCAGTTCGTCCTCGTAAAGTTCGATGGTGACTGGAAATGAGAAGGTCTTACTTTGTTCATCAAATCGAATTTCTACCGATCTGACTTGACCCACAGGTATGCCCTGGAATTCGACGCTGGAGCCAGGGATCAGACCTCGAAGAGATTCGTTGAAATACATCACGTAGGTTTGTGGTGTCCCGCTGGGGGTCTTCATGGCGCTCATGCGATCCTTGAAGAGCGGAAAAACCTGATCGTCGGTCAGTGGTTCGAGTGTTGATTCATTGGACGGCGACTCAAACGCGATGCCGCCCGCCAATATGGAAATCAGCGATTCGGTTTCGACCTGAACGCCTTTGCTATCCATGGTGGCATCGACACCACTGGCATTCCAGAAACGCGTGCTGCGATTGACGTAATGGTGAAATGGCGCGTGGACGAAAATACGGACGTGAATATCATGCCCATTGGGATCCATGTCGTAGGCAATCACTTCCCCGACACGAATGTGGCGGTAGTAAATCGGTGATCCAACATCGAGGGAGCCCATGTCTGTTGCTGAGAGCGTGAACTCCCTTCCTGCCAGATTTGTCGTCAGAATGGGCGCTGCTTCAAGACCGGTGAAATGATCACTGATGACTTTGGAACCGCCGACTTTGAGGGAAATGTACGATCCCGAGAAGAGCGTTCCAATGCCAGAAACCTCTCCGGCAGATATCCGAGGCCGGACCACCCAGAACTGGGTATCTTCCACTAGAAAATCCGCAGCCTCTTTGACAAATTCAGCAGTCACAATGACCTGGGTTCTATCCTTGGAAAGGGCGATGTCTTTGACATCGCCGATATCGACGTTTTTATAGCGAATTTTCGTTTTTCCGGCCTCAAGCCCTTCTGCCGATTCAAACGTCAGCGTTACCGTCGGACCTGACTTCAAAACGGCTTGTGTCGCCAGCCATATTCCAAGCCCAGCCGCGATAATCGGGATTATCCAAATTGCGGGAAGATTGCGGATCCGCTGGTGAACTGCGGTCGCCATGGGGAATTGATCAAGTGGCTTTTTGGAGTGCATGGGAGTCGAAGTTGATTTAATTCGGGTTTGATTCTGGATGTGCTGCAGCGGCATCCCAGATCAGTCTTGGATCAAAGCTGAGCGTTGCCATCATGGTCAATACCACCACAGCGCCAAAAGCCATGGCCCCAGGCATGGGGTGAATGTTGGCCAGTCCTTTGAGCTGAACCAATACCGACAACAGTGTCACCACATAAACATCCAGCATGGACCAGCGGCCAACAAACTCCAGCACTCTATAGAGTCGCGTTCGATGCAATCGCTTGGTGTATTTTTTGCGGGCGATGGTGATCAGCAAATAGGTCAGACAGATCAGTTTGGCCAAGGGAACAAAAATGCTGGCAATGAACACGATTAGAGCCAGCGCCCAGGAACCCGACCTAAAGAGAAAAACGATACCACTCATGATGGTGTCGCGTTGCTCCCCAAAGAGTGAGCCAGTCTCCATGATGGGCAACATCATGGCGGGTCCAAAAAGAAGATAGGCAGAAATGAGATAAGCCCAAGCAGATTGAATGGCGCCCGGCTTTCGATAGAACAGGGGGCTTCGACATCGAGGGCAGAATACGCGCTCAGGGGAGTGCGGCATACGGCTGAGCTGGCCGCAGGTGGTGCAACACGCCAATCCATGGGCGGCGGCAGTCTCAGCGCTGAATCCCGCCTCACTCATTGGGTTTGATCTCTGCCCACAACGCTTGAGGATTGACGAGGGACATGGCGGCTGCAAACAGCAGGATCAAAAGTCCGTAGCTCCACAGTGCGATGCCGGCGTAAATCTGTGCCAGGTGGGAGAGCTTAACCACGGACACAAGAACGCCCATAACGAAGACCTCAACCATGCTCCAAGGGCGCGATCTCACTGCAACGCGCATCAATGATCTAAGACCAGGTGGGCGTAAGTGAAATTGAAGGCAGGTGAGCAGAACAGTTAAGGCCATGATCTCTAGCCCGGGGGCTATCAGCGTCGTAAAGAGGACGAGCCCCGCGACAAGCCGCATGTGCTCTTGCCATAAGCATTGAACCGCACCGAGGATGGTTGTGGATTGTTCAATTCCAGCGGTTTCGATGCCGATGATAGGAAAGCTGTTGGCTACAAGAAACAGGATACTGACCGCCATCATCAAAGCGAGCGGCTTTTCGTGATCAACGGATTGATGGTGATGCAGTTCTGCGCCGCATCGAGAGCATTTGAGCCGAGTAATACCCGTTTGCTCTGGAATGAGCTGAAGAAGGTCACATTCGTGACAGGCGGACAGGGTATCAGCCATATTCGGGTTGCGAATGCTGAAATTAAAGACAGAGGAGAGAGAAGCACTCTGTCAGCAGGGGGCCCCGAAAGGGGCCGGCCGATCCTCAATGAAGGATCGGCCGGTTAACCTCAAGAAGAACTCCGCGCGCAATGCGGGGAGCAATCGACGGATAAGGCAAGCTTATCCGCTAACGCTTCTTAGTAGCGACGGCCGCCGCCGAATCCACCACGGCCACCGCCACCGCTGCGGTTGTCTTCGCGAGGACGTGCTTCGTTGACGGTGATGCTGCGACCGCTGTGTTCCTTGCCATTCAGGGCAGTGATTGCGGCTTTGGCTTCCTGGTCGTTAGACATTTCAACGAAACCGAAACCCTTTGAGCGGCCAGTTTCGCGATCCATGATCACATTGGCTGACTTGACGGTGCCAAAAGGTCCGAACAGGGACTGAAGCTCGCTGCTGTCAACGCTAAAGCTAAGGTTACCTACGTAGATATTGATGCTCATAAAAATCCGGGAGTTAAACAAGGAGGGTGTAATCTAAAGATGCTCGGGGGCGAGAGACCAAAGGCACTAGCGGATTGACAGGCTGGCAGAGTTTCTCGAACTTAAGCAGATGCGATGATTGCATAAATAAGTCCCAATACAAAGCAAATCAGCCAAAATTGTTAAAAAGAATTTCAAACAAGCGTTTTTGGGGCAAAAAAGCAGGCGAAAGGCCAAGTGAATTCGATGAAATCAACCGCGAATCCATGCCGAATCGCTCAAACCCAAATTAAATCCCCTGCATTCGGCTTATGCGAAGAATTTGTTCTCTGGCGGATTGAATTAATGGAGGCGCGTGGCGGAGTCGAACCGCCCTAGATGGATTTGCAAGCCATCTTGCCCCACGGATCATGGGCTTCTAGAGACTAAACCGCTTAAAAAACCGCTTTTGGCGTTAAAAAATCAGTCGGCAAACAGTCCACCTAATGACCACTCAACCGCTCAGATTTCGGACCTTGATGCTGAATTTGATGTCATAAAAAATGTAATGTAATTGCCACGTTT
>JBEBBO010000089.1:0-4838 GCA_041158345.1 Pseudomonadota bacterium
CCATGAAAAGCCGTCCCCCAGGGCGTAGCGCCTTCATGGCCTCAGCAATGAACCGCTGCCCCAACAGTGGAAGACTGCCCCGTTCACTGTGAAAGGGGGGGTTCATCATGATGAAATCAAGCCCCGCAAGTCCCGACCCGCAACTGACATCGGTCCAATGAAACCCGAGGCGAAGTCCGGGAGCGGCATACGCCTTGAGATTGATTGCGGCCGCATCCAAGGCCTTTTTCTCGACTTCTAAAAGATCCAGCGCCTCAATATGAGGATTGCGCTCCAAAAGGCGCAGTGCCAAGTAGCCATTCCCTGCGCCAAAGTCAGCACCTCGCCCCTCTAATCCCTGAGGGATAAAGCCCGCCAGAAGCCTTGATCCTTCATCCGGTCGCTTCCAGCTGAATATCCCCGGCGCACCCCAAAGCCCCTCGGGATCGACCTTCCGCATCTCTCCCCCGGACCGCCAACGGGCCAGAAGCGCCTGATCCAGGGCATCCGAACGTTTGATGGCCTGTAGGACCCGACACTTGTGCTTTGAGAAGGCATCACAGGACCCAAAAAGCTCTCGAACCCTTTTTTCAAGAGACCCTGCGCCAAGGTCATTGGCAGCCGCAACCACCAAATGCCCCCCCGCCTCCAAGCACTCGGCAGCCAGCGCAAGGTGGTAGAGCACCTCCTCGCGATGCTTGGTGGCAAAGACGATCGCGAGATTGATCGGGTGATCCGGCTTGACCCCAGGATCGAGCCCCTGCTCAATGAAAGGGGCGGCCAGACGGCGGTCACTTTGCTGAATCAAAGGGGTGAAACGGGTCTTGAGCCTCGAAAAATAGGGGCCATCCACCGCCCGCTGAATCCAGACGGTGCCCTCCGAAGGAAAACGGATCCCCTCGCGGGCCATCAAAAAAGCCTCGAGAGCCTGCGCCTCGCGATCGGATTCAAACATCATTGATTTTCTCGCTCGATAAGGCCTTGATTATAGCCTTGCCCGCCGGCGAGGCCTTGAAGGCCTGATAGAATGGCGGCCTATTCAACAGCCGATCCAAACCATGAACTGGTCTGAATTTTTTGCCATGGGAGGCTACGCCACCTACGTGTGGATCTCTTATGGCCTGATGGCGGTCATCCTGATCTTCAACGTGGTCATTCCGCTTCGAAAAAAAGCCGAGGCCCTGGAGAAAGCGCGTCGTTTTATCGCCCGAGGCAAAAAAACATGACCCCAAGACGTCGTCGAATGCTGGTGGTGAGCTTGATCCTTGCGGGCGTAGGCCTTGCCGCCTACTTTGGCCTGACTGCATTTCAGAAAAATCTTCTCTATTTCCTGACGCCGACGCAGATCGCTCAAGGCGAAGCGCCGAAGGGACACTCCTTTCGCATTGGCGGACTGGTCGTCAAGGGAACGGTAAGGCGCGCGCCTGACACCCTTGAGGTTCACTTCGATCTCACCGATGGGAACCGAACCGTGGGGGTCAGCTACACCGGAATCCTCCCCGACCTGTTCCGTGAGGGACAAGGCATTATTGCCATCGGAAAACTCTCCGAATCCGGGGTATTCGAGGCCAGTGAAGTGCTTGCCAAGCACGATGAGAATTACATGCCGCCCGAAGTCGCCGAGTCGCTCAAGGCGACCGGACAAATACCAAAGCCCCCCGAAGGAACTCAAAAATGACGGCTGAAATCGGGCAATACTGCCTGCTGCTCGCGCTACTTACTGCCCTTTTTCAAGGGACCCTGCCTTTGATCGGGGCGGCCCGCGGCCAGGCGCTTTGGATGGAAAGTGCGATTCCCGCAGGTCGCGCCCAGTTCATCTTCCTGGCTCTGGCCTTTTGCGCCCTGATCAATGGGTTTATCGAGAATGATTTCTCGATTCTTTACGTGGCCTCGCATTCCAATAGCGCCCTGCCGCTGTATTACCGCATTGCCGCCACTTGGGGGGCACACGAAGGGTCCATGCTGCTGTGGGCCTTCATTCTTTCGGGCTGGACCCTGGCCGTCACCCTCTTCAGTGGCGGATTAACGCCCGTTTTTCGGGCGCGTGTGCTCGGGACCATGGGTCTTATCAGCTTTGGGATCCTCCTCTTCATTCAGTGGACTTCGAATCCCTTCCTTCGCCTCATTCCGATGCCTTCTGAAGGAAATGATCTCAACCCCCTGCTCCAAGACTTCGGGATGACCATTCACCCCCCCATGCTCTACATGGGCTACGTGGGTCTGGCCGTCGCCTTTAGCTTTGCCATCGCCGCCTTGTTAGGCGGGACCCTGGATGCGGCCTGGTCGCGGTGGTCTCGCCCTTGGACGCTGGTCGCCTGGGTCTTTTTGACCTTTGGCATCGTCCTCGGATCCTGGTGGGCCTATTACGAACTCGGCTGGGGCGGCTGGTGGTTCTGGGATCCGGTGGAAAATGCCTCGTTTATGCCTTGGCTGGTTGCAACGGCCTTACTCCATTCTCTCGCAGCGACTGAAAAACGCGGCGCCTTCAAAGCCTGGACGGTCCTTCTGGCCATCTTTGCGTTTTCGCTGAGTCTTCTGGGCACCTTCCTGGTTCGCTCGGGCGTTTTGACCTCGGTCCACGCTTTCGCCTCAGATCCCGCCCGCGGCTTGTTCATTTTGGTTTTCCTAGCTGTGGTCGTGGGAAGTTCGCTCCTCCTCTATGGCCTTCGGGCTCCCGGAATCCGCGATAGCACCCGGTTCACCTGGGTCTCACGGGAAAGCCTCCTCTTGGTGAACAACATTCTTCTGGTCACGGCTTCGGCCAGCATCCTTTTGGGAACGCTTTACCCCTTGGTTCTCGACGCCCTGAAGCTCGGCAAAATTTCCGTGGGGTCGCCCTATTTTGCGAGGGTTTTCACGCCCTTGATGACCCCCATCGTTTTTCTCGCAGGCATCGCCGCCATGGTTCCCTGGCGGGAAGGGCAGCTTTCAAAAATTCTGCGCCCGCTGGGCCGGGTTGCCCTTCCGGTCGTTGTTCTCGCTGTGACCTTATCGTTTTGGGTCGATAAGGTTTCCGATATCGCAACCCTTGCGGGTATCGGGATGGCCCTCTGGCTGTTGGCGACACAAGGCCTGAGTCTCTGGAATCGGATGAAGCACCGACAATCCTTGAGGGAGGGGCTTTCGACCTTATCCATGAGCTTTATCGGCATGAACTTCGCCCACATTGGGCTTGCGGTCTTTGTGGTGGGTGTCACGCTTTCAGGGAGCCATAGCGAAGAAAAGATCGTGAAACTGTCGCCAGGTGAGAGCGCAACGATCGGCAGCTATACCTTCAAATTTGGGGGCGTCCAGGCCGTCGAAGGCCCTAACTATCATGCGCAAGAAGGCCGTTTTGAGGTATTTGAGAACGGCCAGCGGGTCGCGGCGCTCAACCCACAAAAACGGATCTACCAGGTTCAAAAAAACCCGATGACGGAAGCCGCCATTGACCCGGGCCTCACCCGAGATCTCTACGTGGCCCTCGGAGAGCCCCTCGATAAAGACGCTTGGAGCGTTCGCATCTATTACAAGCCCTTCATCCGCTGGATCTGGTTCGGGGGGCTCCTGATGATGGCCGGCGGCTTGAGCTCGCTGCTCGACAAGCGCTACCGCATTGGTTCCCGCAAGGACCTGTCTTTAGCGTCGACCTCCGGAGCCTGAACATGCGCTTTTTGATCCCCTTGGGTGTCTTTCTGGTCATGGTGATTTTTCTCGGGGTGGGCCTGTCGCTGGATCCCCGGGAAATTCCCTCGCCATTGATCGGAAAGCCGGCGCCTGCCTTCAACCTTCCGACCCTTGAAGGGCCTGACCGCCAGTTCGGCCCCCACACCCTGAAAGGTCGCCCCTATCTGTTAAACGTTTGGGCCTCTTGGTGTGAAGCCTGCCGGGCCGAGCATCCGGTCCTGATCGATCTCGCCCGGAGAGGAGAGGTCCTATTGATCGGTCTGAACTACAAGGACAAACCAGAAAAAGCCCGTGCATGGCTCGATGCGCACGGCGGCAATCCTTATCAGACGATTGCAGTCGATGCGGATGGCAAAGTCGGCATCGACTGGGGGGTCTATGGCGTTCCGGAAACCTTCGTTGTGGATGCGAACGGGACCATCCTCTATAAGCACACCGGCCCTCTCAACCGCAACGTGCTGGTAGAAAAGATCCTGCCTTTGCTTCGAAATCCCCAAGATCCGAGGGCCCCAACCCCTTGAAAAACTTAAGACACCTGATCCTTATCGGCCTTTTGGCCAGCCTCTCTGTGACGCTCGGCCATGCGGTCGAAATCCGCAACTTTGCGGACGCCGAACAGCAGGCGCGATATGAAACCCTGATCCAGAAACTCCGGTGCCTCGTTTGCCAGAATCAATCGCTGGGGGACTCGGACGCCGATCTGGCTCGGGATCTTCGTAACGAGGTCTATGGCCGAATACAGTCCGGGGAGAGCGAGGAAGAGACCATCCGCTTCCTCACCGATCGCTACGGTGATTTTGTCCTTTACGACCCACCGATCAAAGGGATTACCCTGTTCCTCTGGGGGGGGCCCCTGTTGCTCTTCCTCGCGGGTGGCGTTCTGGCACTTCGTCATCTTCGAAGCCATCGACTGAACCCGGCTCGCCCCTCCCTCGACCCCGAGGAGAAGAACCGCCTCGAGCGCCTGCGGAACGAGCTTCGTCAGGGCAAAACGGACTGACCGGTACACATAATCCAACATGACTTCATTCATTCTCACCGCAATCCTCATCACGGTCATCGGCCTTCTGACCTTCCTGCCCCTTTTTTTCAAATCCCGCGGGCGAGGAACAGTGGATCGACGACGACTGAACCTCGCGCTTCATGAAGAGCGCCGGCGCGAACTTCAGGCCGAGGCAGAATCCTCCGAGGAA
>JBEBBO010000090.1:0-6362 GCA_041158345.1 Pseudomonadota bacterium
GCACTGTAGAAGTTCAGGCTTCTGACGCTGCGTGGGAAGTCTACCGTCTGGCTGACATCATCTACGATCCTGACTCACGTTTTGCAGGTCTGCTGTTCTTCTTTGACGCAGCCGGCAACCGCGTGATCACTCAGATCGATGCTCCGCTGATCCCGTCCTTCATGTAAGTCTGAAAGGTGCCGGCTTGGCCGGCACCTCCAAGACCCTGAAGAGGGAACTTGAAAAGCCCCGAGTCGCGAGACTCGGGGCTTTTTCATTTGAGACTTTGATGCGGGGAGGTTTTATCGAACCCGGATCAGAAAATTCCTGTGAAGAAGGGCTTCAATCCGGGGGATAAGCCCTGATGCTCGGGCTGAAACACCGGTAGAATGACCGGTTTGACCCCTTATTCGAATGATGTGATGCACGTCCTTCATTGTTCCTGGATTCCTGAATCGGGCGATGGATTTATCCAGGCGGGTGACTTTTGGCTGTGGATTGAGTCCGTTGGCGAGCCCTCTGGCGTCGATCCGACCGCGCATCCTGTTTGTCTTGAGAAATCAGAGGCGATCCTTTTTCTTGAGGAACACCTGGGTATTTCGCTGTCCCCCTATGAAAGACGCTTTCATTTCAAACATCAGAATCTCGGCTTTCTAAGGTCGAACGGGGCATTTCTCTCAGCCCCTAGTTCGCTGAGTGAGGCGGCCATGGGCGTTTCCCCTCAGGGCGAAATCGCCTATCGCGAGGTCATGACCTACCGGCTAGCCCGCCCTTTCTCTCAATTTCTCGATCTCAGACGGCAGCTTCTCACGGGCACCGGTACGCTTCAGAGTGCCGAGGACTTCGATTTCTGGGGGCAGTTGGTTGAACGGGTTCATCGGCTGCTGCTTGCGGATCGATATATCCCGGTTCCCCGGATGCCCAACGATCCTTTGGCCCGAGACGGTGAAATCCATGTGGGCTGGTCTTTCGTTCCTGAGCCGGGAGATCCTTTCCCTGCGGATCTTTTGGCGATCATGCCGGGCCGCTGCGCACTCCTCGATGGGCGGGCCTTTGAGCCGCGAAGCCTGGTCCTTCATTGCGCGGAGGTACTGCTTCAGCGGGCCGTGACGCACTGTTTGCCGCCCGCGGCCATGGTCAGAAAGCTCCGCGGCACGTTTTTGGAGAAAACGTTTCAAGGTCTTGGTGATCCGCAGCCCCTTCAAGGGGCGGGTGTCATGGAGTCTGCAGGCTACTGGGAGGCCTGGCGTCAGGAAGTAGCAACGGCCCATGAGGGGCGTGAATTTACCCTGAGCTTTCAATTGGTCGAGGCAGATGCTGAGAATCAGCCCTGGCGAATCGAAATGGGGGTCGTGCTCGCCAAGGATCCCTCTCGACACATTCCCATCGATCAATTCTGGTCTGATACCGAGACCGCTTCCGGCGCCAATGGCATCGCTCTCGGCCGATTGCTCGAGTCTTTAGGGCAGGCCGCACGCATCTTTCCGCCGTTGCTGGAGGGACTTGACGATGCCATCCCGAAAGGCATTTGTCTGGATCTGGAGGCTGCCTTTGATTTCCTTGAACGGGATGCCTGGGTCCTTGAGGAGACCGGATTCAAAGTATTGGTGCCTTCCTGGTGGACCCCGCAGGGGCGGCGTAAAACTCGAATTCGGCTGAGGGCAGGCAGTGCATCGGGGCCCGTGGCGTGTCGACGAATCGGACTCGATCTCCAACACATCACCAATTACCGTTACGAGCTGGCTTTAGGCGAGGAGCCGGTGGATGAAGCGGAATGGACGCGCCTTGTAGACAGTAAATCCCCCTTGGTGAAGTTCCGGGGCGAGTGGATGGTTTTGGACCGGGAGCGCATGGGCGAGATGCTGACCTTCTGGCGTCGCCATCGCGAGGGTGAAACCCCGTTGTCCTTGCTGGATCTCCTCAAAGTCACATCGGAAGATACCGATTTTCTGGAGATTGATCCCCGGGAAGCCCTGCATGAGATGCTGTTGAAGCTGCGAGATTACCGAACGATCACGCCGGAAGAAAATCCCCCAGGGCTGCTGGCAGATCTTCGACCCTATCAAAAGCGTGGGCTCGCCTGGATCGCATTCCTGGAAGGCTTGGGTCTCAATGGCTGCCTTGCCGATGACATGGGGCTCGGAAAGACCATCCAGGTCCTGGCGTTGCTCCTGAGGGAAAAGGCGAATCAGGCGGAGCGAACACCGACACTGCTGATTGCGCCGACCTCCGTGATCGGGAACTGGCGCATGGAAATTGAACGCTTTGCGCCCGAGCTTTTGGCCTATGTGCATCATGGGGTCGAACGGATCAGAGATCCTCAGGATTTCGAGCAACGTATCCAGGGCCACCAGATCATCATCACCTCCTACGCCCTCGCGCGGCGGGATGAAAAGCTGCTCAGCACCATTGCCTGGTTCAGAGTGGTTCTCGATGAAGCGCAAAACATCAAGAAT
The DNA here is from genome assembly GCA_041158345.1 of Pseudomonadota bacterium. Lineage (GTDB taxonomy): Bacteria > Pseudomonadota > Gammaproteobacteria > Methylococcales > Methylococcaceae > UBA6136. Next base: position 2,436 of record JBEBBO010000090.1, read on the forward strand.
CCCACATCGGCGCAGACCCGTTCGATTCTGAAATTCAAGTCCCAGCACCGGTTGGCCCTCACGGGGACCCCTGTGGAAAATCGATTGCTGGACTTATGGTCGATCTTTAATTTCCTCAATGCGGGTTATCTGGGGCGCCAGGCGCAGTTTCGCTCCGGTTTTGAGATCCCGATCCAGCGGGATAACGATGGCGAGCGGGCTGAAACCTTGCGGCGCATGATCCAGCCTTTTGTGCTGCGACGGGTGAAAACGGATCCCGACATCATTCGGGATTTGCCCGAGAAGGTTGAAAATCGTCAGTACTGTCAGCTCAGTCTCGAGCAGGCCTCGCTGTATGAGGCGGTCGTCAAGGACATCGAAACGCAGTTGCAACGTTCCGAGGGGATCAGTCGGCAGGGCCTGATTCTTTCAACGCTGACGCGACTCAAGCAGATCTGTAATCATCCGGCGCATTTCCTCCATGATGGCAGTCGTTTCTCCAATGATCGTTCCCCCAAGCTCGAGCGGCTGTGTGACATGTTGGGTGAAGTCATTGACGAAGGGGAAAGTGCGCTGGTCTTCAGCCAGTTTGCAGAGGCGGGGGCGGCGCTTCAAAAGCACCTTCACGCCACGCTGGGATGTCCCGTCTTTTATCTCCATGGGGGGGTCTCTGCGGCGCAGCGGGAGAAGTTGATCACGGAGTTCCAGGATCCTCAGACGGGGCCTGCGGTCTTCGTGCTCTCGCTCAGAGCCGGCGGACTCGGGATTACCCTGACCCGGGCGAATCATGTCTTTCACTTTGATCGCTGGTGGAACCCGGCCGTTGAGGATCAGGCCACCGACCGAGCTTTTCGGATTGGGCAACACCGCAACGTTCTGGTCCACAAGTTCATTGCCGTCGGGACGTTGGAAGAGCGGATTGACCGCCTGATCGAGGAAAAAAAAGAGGTGGCTTCGCTCATCGTCAGCAATGATGAGTCCTGGCTTTCCAAACTGGACAACGAGACCTTCAAGGCCCTGATTGCACTGAATCGCGAGTCGGCAATTGCCTGAGGCGTTCAGCGCAAAAAATCGGCGCGCCCGTATCGGGCGATTGGGGGCTGGGACGGTTCCTTTTGCTTTCGGGTATAGGCCCACATCTGATCCCCTAGACTGAAGTGCCACCACTCCTCCGGATGGCGTTCAAACCCTGCGGACTGCAGGGCCTCGAGCAAGATCTCGCGGTGGCGATGCCGTTCTGGATCCTTCTCAAGAAAGTAGTCGGGGAGCGAGCGATCCGAGTTTTCATCAATCGGAGAGCCCATGTCGACATCGACCCCCTGGCGCGTACACAAGGTGAGGTCAATGGCCGCGCCGGTGGCATGCGGTGGCGGCGAGCCAGGGTCTTCAGAGGGCTCTGCCCAGATCCGATAGGTCTTTTCCCATAAGGGTTGTGCTTCCTCGAAAGACATAGATTCCGGGTTCCGCCCCCCTGAGAGGCTCAGAAACTCATGCCGCACCATGAAGGACTGAATCGCACAGGGTCGGTAGGCATCGAAGATGCGAAATGTCCAATCGGGCCGGCGCTGCTGAAGTGACAAGAGCGCCTGTGAGAGGGCATCGACGACGCTTCGTCGGGCGGTCCAGGGGTTGTCGGCGCCATAGGGGGCCCCAAAGGCCTGATAAGGGTGCGGGGAGGTCAGAATGAATCCCCGGCCCTCCAAAGTAACCAGGGGCTCCCCACACTCATGGATCGGATGCAATCGATACGGTTTCACGGCGCCTCAGCCACAGCCTGGGGATGCGATGCAATGAGCTGACGGACAACGTCGGGATCCGCCAGCGTGGAGAGGTCTCCGAGTTGCTCGCTCTCATCGGATGCGATCTTTCGAAGAATGCGCCGCATGATCTTTCCTGAGCGGGTTTTGGGGAGGGCGGGTGCCCATTGAATGACCTGAGGGCTGGCAATGGCGCCAATCTCGTGACGGACCTGCTCGACCAGCGCCTTGCGGAGTTCAGGGCTGGGCGTTTCATTTGGGCCCAGTGTGACAAAGGCATAGATGCCCTGCCCTTTGATCGGGTGAGGGTAGCCGACGACAGCGGCTTCCACCACCGCAGGATGGAGGACCAGCGCACTCTCAATCTCTGCGGTGCCGAGTCGGTGACCTGCAATATTGATCACGTCATCGACCCGGCCGGTGATCCAATAATAGCCATCCTGATCCCTGCGCGCGCCATCGCCGGTGAAGTAATACCCGGGGAAAGGTCGAAGATAGGTTTCCTTGAAGCGGGTGTGATCCTTGAACAAGGTGCGCGCTTGTCCCGGCCAAGCACTTCGCAGGAGGAGAATGCCTTCACCGGGCCCCTCGATGGGGGTCCCTTTCTCATCGACCAGCACGGGATCGACTCCTAAAAAGGGGCGGGTCGCTGAACCGGGCTTCATGGGGATTGCGCCAACAAGGGGAGTGATCATGATGCCGCCGGTCTCGGTTTGCCACCAGGTGTCCACGATGGGGCAGCGTGAATCCCCCACGACATGGTAGAACCAGTTCCAGGCTTCAGGGTTGATGGGTTCGCCCACAGAGCCCAGAACCCGGAGGCTTTCGAGGCGACTCTCATGCACCCAATGGTTGCCGCTCCCCATCAGGGCGCGAATTGCGGTGGGGGCGGTGTAGAAAATATTGACCCCGTATTTTTCGATGGTCTGCCAAAACCGTCCGGGATTGGGGTAGGTGGGGACGCCTTCAAAGACGAGGGTGGTCGCGCCATTTCCCAATGGCCCATAGACGACATAGCTGTGACCGGTGATCCAGCCATAATCCGCCGAACACCAATAGATTTCCCCTTCCCGATAGTCGAACACCAGGCGGTGGGTCATGACAGCCTGAAGGAGATAGCCCCCCGTGGTGTGAACGACGCCCTTGGGACGTCCGGTGGAGCCTGAGGTGTACAGAATGAAGAGGGGGTCTTCGGCGCCCATGGCTTCCGCCGGGCAGTCTGGCGAGGCCGCGGCGACGAGGGTACTGTAATCCAGATCGCGTGACGCATCCCAGGCGATTTCGGCTCGGGTGTGGCGAACAACGAGGACCTTCATCGCAAGGTGAAGCTGCGACAAGGCTTCATCCACATTGGCTTTGAGTGGGACCGCTCGGCCGCCCCGAAGTCCCTGATCGGCACAAATCACGAGGCGGCAGCCGCTGTCTTCGATGCGATCCCTCAAGGCTTCAGCGGAGAAACCACCGAAGACCACCGAGTGGACGGCGCCGATACGGGCGCACGCCAGCATGGCAATGGTGCCCTCGGGAATCATCGGAAGATAGATGCAGACCCGATCTCCCCGCCGAACTCCCTGATCCTTGAGGACATTGGCCAATCGACAGACGGCTTCAAAGAGTTCGCCGTAGGTCAGAACTTTCGAGGCGTCAGGGTGATCGCCTTCCCACAACAGTGCGGGCTGATCGCGGCGAACGGGCAAATGACGATCCAGACAGTTCACACTGGCGTTGAGGGTTCCATCCTCGAACCAGGCAATCTCCCCTTTAGAAAAATCAGAGCGGCGGACTTGGCTGAAGGGTTTCTCCCAGACCAGCCATTCCCGAGCCTTCTCGCCCCAGAAACCCTCAGGATCGTCCAAGGATCGCCGATAGGCTGTGGCATAGTCTTCAGTGGAGATCTGCGCATTGCGAATGAGGTCTGGGCTCGCGCGATAGATCGGATCTCGAGTGCTGGCTGAAAGATCAGAAGAAGTCATAGGTTACGATCGCTGGTTCGGAGAAGAGACGTTCTTAACGGCGAGAGGGTCTCATGGGTCGATGCTACTTTAGGAATAAAGGATTCTCCCACGCGAAAGCTGAACGGTACAATGCGCCATGGCCAAGGCATCCTCTTCACGATCCACACCGACACCTCAAGGTCGTTTGCCTTTGGGTCGTACCTTTCTCAAGACCCTCAAAGGGCACTTTGATGCGT
>JBEBBO010000091.1:0-2999 GCA_041158345.1 Pseudomonadota bacterium
CGCGCTGCGGATCGCAAAGGCTCCTGCCTATGCCGGAAAAACCATCGTGGTCATCCTCCCCGACTCTGGTGAGCGATACCTCTCCACCGCCCTCTTCGAGGGACTCTTCGATGAGAAGGGCATTGCCGCCTGAGAACCGCGAGAGAGATTAAGTTCATGCCATTCAATCTGGCTCAGGATCAGGCAAATTCAATTGATCTCACCCCGATTGTCAGCGGGCTCAGGGAGGCCCGCCAACGATCTCTCATTGCGAGACGCCGTGAATTGGGGCCACCCAAACTTCCTTCCCGATCCACCCTAAAGGAGGTCGTTGACGGACTGGCAACCGCCCTTTATCCCAATCGACTCGGTAGCGGAGATGTGACCGATGGGGGTATCGATTATTTCGTCGGAAATGCCCTGGATGGTTCGCTTCGCCTGCTTCTGAATCAGATTTTGAGGGAGCTGAGATTCCGCCAGGAACAGGAAGGAGAGCATCATCTCGAACGTCACGTTCTCCTCAATGAAGCTATTGAATTAACCCGTTCCTTTGCCGCGCAACTCCCCAAAGTCCGCGAGTTTCTGGATAGCGATCTTCAGGCCGCCTTTGACGGTGATCCTGCCGCCCATAGTGTCGACGAGGTGTTGGTCTGCTATCCCGGCATCGCAGCCATCATTAATCATCGGCTAGCCCACGAGCTTTATCTTTTGGGACTGCCGCTAATCGCGAGAATCATCGCGGAAATTGCGCATTCTGCAACGGGTATCGACATCCATCCGGGCGCCACGATCGGCAAGAGTTTTTTCATCGATCACGGTACGGGGGTGGTGATCGGGGAGACCACCATTATCGGTGAGCGCGTCCGGCTTTATCAGGCGGTCACCTTAGGCGCTAAACGGTTCCCGACGGACGAAAATGGCGTTCTTCTCAAGGGCGGTGAGCGCCATCCTATTTTGGAAGATGACGTCGTGGTCTACGCAGGCGCGACGATTCTCGGTCGGATCACAATTGGTAAAGGCTCTTCAATCGGAGGCAATGTCTGGGTGACGAAAAGTACCCTGCCCAATAGCAACGTGACTCAGGCTGCACCCCGCAAGGAACTTTACGATCATGGTGCCGGCATTTGAGTGAACGTCCTATCCGCCTTCGATTAACGATGGAGAGATAACGACCACTTATAATTATTTGTAATAACCTAATAACGTAAAGGGATATTAAAATCGACCCAGTTCCGTCAACTAGCCCTTAGGCCTCAGAGACGGAATCCAGCCATGCGCTGAGTTGAAACGCCGTAGGGCCGGGAGGGCCCGAGGGAGCGAATCCCAATGCACGTCGTCAGTCACCCAGGACAGAAGGGCATCGAAGACGCGAACTTTTCAGTGAGTCCAACAGCAGCACAACGTCAATGGTTGGGCTACCCGTAGGCAAAGCACGAAAGGATTTCCCTACAAACCCTGATTGACTAATTCATGAGGAAACACAATGGCTGAAATCGACAAGCAGTTGGCCTTGGGCGACAGCGCCGCACGGCAATTGGCCAACGCGACCAAAACGGTCCCACAACTTGGCACGATCACCCCACGCTGGCTGACCCATCTTTTGCCTTGGGTAGGCGTTGAAGCGGGCATCTACCGCATCAACCGCGTCAAGGATGCCTCGCGCGTTCTGACCGCTTGCTCACAGCGCGATGAGAGCGATCTGCCGCAGACCTTTGTCGACTACGATGAGGCCCCGCGCGAATACTTCCTGAGTGCAGTGACGACGGTTGTCGACATCCACACCCGTGTCTCTGACCTCTACAGCAGCCCCCATGACCAGATCAAGGAACAGCTTCGTCTGACGATCGAGACCATCAAAGAGCGTCAGGAAGATGAACTGATCAACAACAAGGAATACGGCCTGCTCAACAACATCGTTGAGAGCCAGCGGATCAGCACACGCACAGGTGCCCCGACACCGGATGATCTTGATGAATTGATTACCAAGGTGTGGAAGGAACCCGCTTTCTTCTTGGCTCATCCCAAGACCATTGCTGCGTTTGGTCGTGAATGCACTCGTCGTGGCGTTCCGCCACCCACCACCACCCTCTTCGGCTCGCCATTCCTGACTTGGCGCGGAATCCCGATCATCCCGAGTAGCAAGCTAAAGATTGAAAACGGAAAATCCAGCATTCTTCTGCTTCGCACCGGTGAAGCGCGTCAGGGTGTGGTTGGTCTCTATCAGCCAGGTCTTCCGGGCGAACAGGGTCTTGGCCTGTCCGTGAAGTTCAGCGGCATTAGCCGAAAGGCCATTGCCTCCTACCTGGTGTCCCTCTACTGTTCACTGGCCATCCTGACCGAGGATGCGATTGCAGTGCTCGAAAACGTCGAAGTGGACAAATACTATGACTACAAGCCCGAGTACAAGTAATCCGGGAATCCCGGAACCTGATGTGCTAGCGCGCTTGGCTAACGAGTATTTCGCGGCGCTACCGGGGCATGGGGAGTCTTTCCTCAATACTTCGACAGCCGCGCGCGCAAATCCGTTGAAGTCGGTCGACCTCCCGAATGAGGATGATCTGCGCAAAATTCCGGCAGGCCTTGCCGGTGTCGTTGGACAAAGTCCCAATGACATTGCAGAAACGCCCAAGCTCGGAGATGCCGACCAGGGCTTTTATTTCCTGAAGGCGGCAGAGCCCTCATCACCCGGAGTTATCCCGGTGTTGCGGCCCGACGTCAAAGGATTTGATCCAAGCCTCGGCACAGCCGGAACCAATGCGGTTTCGGCGGCGCGTCCGCATGCCAATCCTGGTAACCAAAGCGTGCCAGGAAGCCAACATGCTTCCCAGCCCGTTCACACACCCGGCATTGAAATCGGTTCGCAGCCGTATGCCGGCGCAGTGCCTCCACTTTCTGCGTTCCAAGCGCCAAATGAGGAAAATCTGCGTAGCTTGCCGGGTGCGATTGGTGGGGCCATCGGCCTCAGTCCCCAAGGCGGTCTTGCGGCGGGCGAAGCGTTCGCTTCACCGCACTATTTCCTG
>JBEBBO010000092.1:0-3552 GCA_041158345.1 Pseudomonadota bacterium
ATTCGAGTCGTCCCGTACGGCGACGATCTGAGGTTGCTGGTGGCTCAGGATGTCACCCAACTCCGCTTTATGGAGCGGGTCAGGACTGATTTTGTGGCCAACGTCTCACACGAACTACGAACGCCGCTGACTGTGATTCGAGGAACGGTCGAATCCATGATCGATCAGGCAGATCAACTGCCCCCGCCCTTTTCCCGGGGTCTCCACCGTATGGAGGAGCAAACCTTGCGAATGCAAAATCTGATCGATGACCTTTTAACGCTGACCCGTCTCGAGTCCCCATCACACCAGATCGCCCGTAATCCCATCAATGTGCCTGAATTACTCCGCTCGATCGTTGAGGAAGCGCTTCTGATTCCGCACGAATCCAGACCCGATCTGGCGCTGGAGATCAAGACCTCCAAGGGCCTCATCGGCGGGGAAAAGGAAATTCGTAGCGCCTTTACCAACCTGATTGAAAATGCGCTCAAGTACTGCGAAGCCGAGCATGCCATTACGGTGACCTGGGAAGACGAGGGTCGAGGGGCCCGGCTCGAAGTCATCGATACGGGACCCGGGATTCCCTCGGAGTACCTTCCGCGGCTCACCGAGCGGTTCTATCGCGTCGATGAAGGCCGGGGGCCCGGAGGGACGGGGCTTGGATTGGCCATCGTCAAACACGTCCTGGCTCGACATGACGCGGATTTTCAAATCAGCAGTCATGTCGGACAGGGAAGTTGCTTCAGTTGCCGATTCCCGGAAGAGAGAGTCGCATCCATACCACAACCCCAATAGCCCCTGATTTCATCGGTCAATGCTCGCAAGAACCCCATAGAATCAAGGCTTTCAAGGGGGCTTGCGCGAAAAACAATTTTTTGGTTGCAACACCCCAAACGGATGGCTATGATGCCATCTGTTGCGGATTTCTCAACACTTGTTGTTTTAGGGTTAAAAGGGAGCCAAAAAACATGTTTAAAAAAACTCTGTTGGCACTGAGCCTCGCCGGCTTTGCTGCCTTTGCAAACGCGGCTGACGCGCCGGCTGTCGAATCAGCCACCTCTAGCGAGTTCACCGATGACCGTTTCTACGTTGCACCGTTTGGTACCTTCGTAGAGCCTGCCGGTTCACGTAACACCACCGCTGGTTGGGGTGGTGGTCTGGCAATCGGCAAGATCATCAACGAATACTTCAATGTCGAAGTCAAGGGCTTCTGGCAGGGTTGGAACCAGAACGGCCTGGCCGCTCCGGGTTCTGCTCTGACGCCCCCGGGCGCTTACAAGACGGGCCGCACCGACTTCACTGGCGGCACCATCGATCTGCAGTACTACTTCTTCCGTGATGATTTCTCACCCTATGTCGTATTCGGCATCGGTGGCGCGAACACCAGCACGCGTAACGTAGTCACCCTGGGTGGCACCACGATCAACGCTGGCCGTTCAACCTCTGGCTTCGTATTCGAAGCGGGTGCAGGTGCGACCTACGAACTGGCGGATAACTTCCTCCTGCGTGGTGATGTCCGTTACCGCGGTGTAACCACCGCTGGTGTTAACGGTCCGCTCGGCAACAACTACAACCCGAACGGCGTCTTCAACGACCTCGTTGTCAACATGGGCTTCGAAATCCCGCTGGGTGACAAGCCGGGCAAGGCAGCTTCAACCCCGGTTGTTGCTGACTCTTGTGCAAGCCGCGATAGCGACAATGACGGCGTGAACGACTGTGACGACAAGTGCCCCGGCACGGCTTCTGGCACCAAGGTCGATGACCAGGGTTGCCCGATCGTTATGGAACTCCGCGGTGTTAACTTCCACTTCGACTCCGCTGAGCTGACCGATGGCGCCAAGCACATCCTCGACGGTGTGGTTGAGCAGTTGGTTGCAATGCCGACCAAGAAGGACATCGAAGTTGCTGGTTATGCAAGCTTCGAAGGCGTCAAGGGCAAGGAGCAGCACAACCTGCACCTGTCACAGCGTCGCTCTGAGTCTGTTGCCCACTACCTGAAGAAGAAGGGTGTGAGCAACAAGCTGTTCGCTAAGGGCTACGGTACGCAGTTCCCGGTCGCTGACAACAACACGGAATCCGGTCGCGTCAAGAATCGTCGCGTCGAACTCCGCTGGATCGGTGACTGAGGTTAATTGCCTCTGACCCCGCCGGGAGATCGTCTCCCGGCTCCCATAAACCCGCCTTTTGGCGGGTTTATGCATTTCTAGGCCCTTAAATTCGTTGCGTGGGGTCAGAATCCCTTAAAATAAACCCCTCAGAAATTACCAAAGGATACGTTCGCCCTATGACTTTTCGCGCACTCGCCCGAATGATTCCGCTGCTCGGTCTTTCCATGCTTTCCGCAACGACGCAGGCTGATTATCAGCGTGGCTATGTCTCGATGGTTGGCTCCTCAACTGTCGTGCCTTATGCCAAGGCTGCCGCAGACCGTTTTGCAAAGGGAGGACGATTCCATGAAGCGCTGATCCAAGCGTCCGGTACTGGAGGCGCTCTAGCGCTTTTCTGTGAAAGCAATGGCGCTGAAGCGCCTGATGTGGCGTTGGCATCCCGAGCCATCAAGGCCCGGGAAAAGGATGCCTGCAGCAAAAACGGCATTGGCGAAGTCGTTGAACTCAAAATTGGCTATGACGCCCTGATTTTGGTTCAGTCCAGAAAGGTGGAGCCTTGGTCGTTGACGGCTAAAGAGGCGCGTCTCGCGTTTGCGAAATGGCTGGCCCAGCCCGATGGCAGCATGTCACTGAATCCAAATCACACCTGGAAAGATGTGCGCGACACGCTGCCGGCAGAGCCCATCGCCATTTTGGGGCCGCCGATCACCTCATCGAGCTATGATGCATTCATCGATCTGATTTCAGAACTGGAGTGCAAACAGGCGCCTTGGGTGCCTGCGGGCGCCAAGGAAGCCACGCCGGATCTTCTCCACAAGTGCCGCAGCGTTCGAGAGGACGGTATCTATCGTGAAGGGGATGATGAAGCGCACATCGCTCTGATTTCGAGCGCAACGCATCCGGAAGTCGGTGTTTTTGGCTACAAGCTGTTGCAGGATCATCTCAAGGAGGTGCATGCCATTCCGATCGATGGCGTTGAGCCCACGTATGCCAACATCTCCAGCGACACCTATTCAGGTGCTCGCCCCCTCTATCTCTATGTGAAAGCCTCTGCCATCATCCGAACACCGGGTCTTAAGGAGTTTCTCTCTGAAGTCGTCAGCGAGAAATCATGGGGAGAAAATGGTTACCTTCGTAAAGCCGGTCTGATCACCCTTCCTGCATCAGAGCGCGATGCGATTGTGAGTAAACTGTGTGCGTATGGCGTTAATCCGTCTTTGGCGCCAGCCAATGATGTCGGACCGGCAAAGTCCAGTGCGAACAAGAAAGGTAAAAGCAAATAGCGCCACCTTCAGCGGGCCACACCATGGGCATTTCCTCAGGTGAATACCCCGATCCGGCCGACATCGACCGCTTCCTCGCGGAAGATGTCGGAACGGGGGATCTGACGGCTGAAACACTTCCAAAACACCTGAAGGCCTCCGCAACGGTGATCACGCGGGAAGCGATGGTCCTGTGCGGGAAG